>CAZYHR010000127.1:0-8740 GCA_964647395.1 uncultured Intrasporangiaceae bacterium
CCGGGCCACCCGTCGGCCCGAGCGGGGCGGCCCGCCGGGTGGGCCGGCGGCGTCCCGAGGGCAGCAGCGGGTGACCGGCCGGAAAGGTAAGGTGCAGGCGTGTTCAACTCCCTGTCCGACCGGCTGACCTCGACGTTCCGCAACCTGCGCGGCAAGGGACGGCTCACCGAGAGCGACGTCAACTCGACGCTGCGCGACATCCGGCTGGCGCTGCTGGACGCCGACGTCGCCCTGCCGGTCGTCAAGGGCTTCGTCGCCGCGGTCCGCGAGCGGGCGCTCGGCGCCGAGGTGAGCCAGGCGCTCAACCCCGGTCAGCAGGTCGTCAAGATCGTCAACGAGGAACTCGTCGGGATCCTCGGCGGGCAGATGCGCCCGCTGCAACTGGCCAAGACCCCGCCCACCGTCATCATGCTCGCCGGCCTGCAGGGTTCCGGCAAGACGACCCTGGCGGGCAAGCTCGGCTACTGGCTCAAGGAGCAGGGCCACACCCCGCTGCTGGTCGCCGCCGACCTGCAGCGCCCCAACGCGGTGACCCAGCTCGAGGTCGTCGGCCAGCGCGCCGGGGTGCCCGTCTTCGCCCCGGAGCGCGGCAACGTCATGGGCCACGACGCGGTGGGTGGCACGGGGGAGGGCACCCGGTCCTACGGCGATCCGGTCGCGGTGTCCCGGGCCGGCATCGAGCAGGCCCGCGCGCGCCAGCACGACGTCGTCATCGTCGACACCGCCGGGCGGCTGGCCGTCGACGCCAGCCTCATGCAGCAGGCCGCCGACATCCGCGCGGCGATCCAGCCGCACGAGGTGCTGTTCGTCATCGACGCGATGATCGGTCAGGCCGCGGTCGAGACGGCGCAGGCCTTCCAGGAGGGCGTCGACTTCACCGGCGTCGTGCTGTCCAAACTGGATGGCGACGCCCGCGGCGGGGCGGCCCTGTCGGTGGCCGGCATCACCGGCCGGCCGATCCTGTTCTCCTCGGTCGGCGAGCAGGTCAAGGACTTCGAGGTCTTCCACCCCGACCGCATGGCCTCGCGGATCCTCGACATGGGCGACATCCTCACCCTCATCGAGAAGGCCGAGCGCGCCTTCGACCAGCGCCAGGCCGACGAGATCGCCCGCAAGTTCCTCGCCGAGGAGGACTTCACCTTCGACGACTTCCTCGAGCAGATGGCCGCGGTCAAGCGGATGGGCAACTTCAAGTCGATGCTCAAGATGATGCCGGGCATGGCCCAGATGCGGGAGGCCATCGACTCCTTCGATGACCGCGAGTTCGACCGCATCGAGGCGATGGTCCGCTCGATGACCCCGTTCGAGCGCACCCACCCCAAGCAGATCAACGGCTCGCGGCGTCAGCGCATCGCCCGCGGGTCGGGCATGCAGGTCTCCGACGTCAACGGCCTGCTCGAGCGGTTCGGCCAGGCGCAGAAGATGATGAAGCAGTTGGCCCGCGGCGGCGGGGCCGGCCTGCCGGGCCTGCCCGGTGGTGGTCGCAAGGCCAAGGGCGGCGCCCCCCAGCAGCGGCGCAAGGCGAAGAGCGGCAACCCGGCCAAGCGGGCCCAGCAGGAGCGGGCGCTGGCCGACCGGGCCGCGTCGGCCCGGCAGGCGGCCGCGGGCAAGGCGTTCGGTATGCCGGGTGGTCCCGGCGACGGCGCCGGCGCACCTGCCGGCGCGGCCGGGGTGCCCGCCGACCTCGACCCGAGCAGGCTGCCGCCGGGCTTCGACAAGTTCCTCGGCCGGTGACCGTCCGGCTGCACACCCTCAAGCAGGGGCACAGCGGCCCTCGGGTGGCGTTCCTGCACGGCCTGTTCGGCCAGGGCCGCAACTGGCATCAGATCGCCAAAGGCGTTGCGGGGCAGGACGGTCAGGATGCCAGGTGCCTGCTGATCGACCTGCCCGACCACGGCCGCTCGGGGTGGACCGACGACTTCTCCTACCTGACCTACGCGACCGCGGTGGCCGAGACGCTGCGCGGCTTCGGCGGGTCCGAGCCCTGGGTGGTGGTCGGACACTCGCTGGGCGGCAAGACCGCGATGACCCTGGCGCTGGTCGCGCCGCAACTGGTCGAGCGGCTCGTCGTCGTCGACATCGCGCCGAAGAGTTACGGCAACCTGCACCGGTTCACCGGCTACATCGAGGCGATGCGTTCGATGGACCTGGACGAGTTGGACTCCCGGCAGGACGCCGACGACGAGCTCGCGCGGATCGAGCCGGCCGCGGGGGTTCGCGCGTTCCTGCTGCAGAACCTGCGCCGGACCGGCGACGCGTGGCAGTGGCAGGTCAACCTGGAGATGGTCGCGCGGGACGCGGCGCGAGGTAGTGGTTCGCACATCGCCAGCTTCCCGTTCCGCCCGGGTGAGCGGGCGGCCTACGAGCAGCCGGTGCTGTGGCTGGTCGGCGCCGACTCCGAGTACGTCACCGACCAGGACGTCCCCGGCATGCGCGAGCTGTTCCGCCTGGTGCGCCTGGTGCGGGTCAAGGGGGCGGCGCACTGGGTGCACACCGACGCGCCCGAGATCACGATCGACGCGCTGCGGCGGTTCGTGGCCGCCGGGGCGCGCTGACCGGGCCGGCGGGCCCCGGTGCGCCGGGGCGGCCGGGGTCGCTGAGCTAGGCGCCGACGAGTTCGTCGAGCATCGCGTCGAGCGAGCCCACGGTGACCGACAGGTGACCCTCGCCGGGCAACAGGTGGGCCCGCACGTCGGGGATCTGCCCGGCCAGCCACCGGCCGTGCGCGACCGGCACCATGAGGTCGGCCTCGCCCTGCCAGAGACTGACCGGCACCTCGATCGCCGCCAGGTCGAAACCCCACGGCCGGGTGAAGGCCAGGTCGTCGTCCAGCCAGCCGTCCACCCCGACCCGCAGCGCCTCGTGGAAGCTGTCAACCAAGTCCTGCCCGAATTCGTCCGTGAGACAAGCCTGGTCGACGTCGGGCAGCAACGAGTGCAGGCCCGCGACGATGCCGTCGACATCGGCGTCGCGCAGCCCGACGGCCTCGCGCTCGAGATAGGGGCGCAGCGCCGACTCCCCGCGCGCGGCCAGGTCGAACTCCTCGACGTTCTGCTCGCCCATGCCGGCCAGGAAGTCTAGGCCGGGGGCGGCATACGGGCCGACGCCGGCGATGACCAGGGCGCCGGCGACCTGCTCGGGCAGCAGCGCGGCGCACGCCAGGGCGTGCGGGCCGCCGCCGGACCAGCCGGCGGTGAGGCAGAGCGGCGCGTCGAGGGAGTCCAGGATCGCGGCCGCATCGAGCGCGACGTCCGCCACCGACCGGCCCGGCAGGCTCATCGAGTCGCCGTAGCCGGGCCGGGACCAGGTGACCAGACGCAGCCCGCGCGCGTGGGCGGCCCGCTCGACGGCCCGCGAAGGCACCACCGACCCGGGGGTGCCGTGGTGGAACAGCAGCGGCAGACCCTCGTCCGGGCCGCTGACCCGGATGTCGAGGGGGCGTCCGTCGGGCAGGTCGAGCTCGGTCATGTCACCCACCCTGCCATCGATCCGCCCGGCGCCTTAGGGTCGGGGGATGGCAACGGTGCTGCACGTGCAGGGCGAGATCCTCGTGGGTCCCGAGTCGGTCCGCCCGGAGTGCTGGGTCGTCGGCGGCCGGATCACGTATGCCGCGCCCGCCGGTCCCGGGCACGACGTCCAGACCGTGCGGGGCTGGGTGCTGCCGGGGCTGGTCGACGCGCACTGCCACGTCGGGCTGGACCAGCACGGGCCGGTGCCCCCCGAGGTCGCCGAGGAGCAGGCGCTGACCGACCGGTCCATCGGCGCGCTGCTCATCCGGGACGCCGGGCAGCCGGGGGACACCCGGTGGATCGACGAGCGCGCGGACCTGCCGCGCATCGTGCGGGCCGGCCGGCACATCGCCCGGACCCGGCGATACGTCCGCGGCTACGCGCACGAGATCGAACCCGACGAACTGGTCGCACACGTGCGGCTGGAGGCCCGGCGCGGCGACGGGTGGGTCAAGCTGGTCGGTGACTGGATCGACCGCGAGACCGGCGACCTGACCCCGTGCTGGCCGGCCGAGGCCGTGGTCGCCGCGGTGGCCGCCGCCCACGAGGAGGGGGCGCGGATCACCGCGCACTGCTTCGGCGAGCAGAGCCTGCACGACTTCGCCGCCGCCGGCACCGACTGCATCGAGCACGCGACCGGGCTGGACGAGCGCTCGACGCCCGTGTTCGCGCAGCAGGGCATCGCCATCGTGCCGACCCTGGTCAACATCGCCAACTTCCCGCAGCTGGCCGCCCCGGCGCGGGAGAAGTTCCCCACCTATCACGCGCACATGCTCGACCTGTACGCCCGGCGCTACGAGACGATCGCCCGCGCCCACGAGGCCGGCGTGCCGATCTACCTGGGCACCGACGCCGGCGGCGCGTTGCCGCACGGCCTCGCCGCGCAGGAGGCCCTCGAGCTGCATCGGGCCGGGCTGTCGACGACCGCCGTGCTCGACGCCGCCACCTGGGGCGCGCGCGCCTGGCTCGGCCGGCCCGGCATTGAGGAGGGCGACCCCGCCGACCTCGTCGTCTATGCCGACGACCCCCGCGCCGACCTGCGCACCCTGCTGGACCCCCGGCTGGTGGTGTTGCGCGGCGTCGTGTGCTGACATCGGGCCGACGCCAGCCGCGCCGAGCCAGGTGCGCGAGGGTCGGGCGGCTCCGGCTCGCCGGCCCGCAGCCCCCGCGCCGCCCCGGCGTAGGGTGGCGGCGTGACGTGGGTCGGGCAGGGGGCGCGCACCTGGGTCGCCCCGGTCAGCGCGGCGGACATCCCGGGCCTGCGCGCCGGCCGGCTCGCCTCGGTCGAGGCGATCACCACCTGGGGTCCGGCGCTGGAGAATTTGGAGAACCTGGTCGCCGGGCAGGGCCCGGACCGGCGCACCTTCGTCGTGCACGCCCGCACCCCGCTCGGCCCGCACGACATCGTCGCGCGGGTCAACCTCAACCACACCGTCCCGGGGCGGATGTCCTCGACCACGCTCGGGTACGACGCCTACGCCCCGTATGCCGGCCAGGGCCTGCTGCGCGAAGGACTGGCGCTGCTGCTCGACCACTGCTTCACCGTCGAGCCGCCCGGGCTCGGGCTGCACCGGGTCGAGGCCGGGGTCCAACCGGCCAACGTGCGCTCCGGCGGGTTGCTGCGGTCGCTGGGCTTCCAGCGCGAGGGCTTCGCGCCGCGGCTGGTGCACCTGCCGACCCTGGGCGAGCAGGGCGAGGACTGGCGTGACCACGACGTCTACGCCCTGCGCGCCGAGGACTGGCCCGGCTCGGCCCAGCTCGACCGGATCGCCTATCGGCCGGCCGACCCGCGGCGCGTCGTCGTCGTCGTCAACGGCCTGCCCGGGTCCGGGAAATCCACGCTGTCAACGCACCTGGCCCGCGAGCTGCAGTTGCCCCTCTACCGCAAGGACGTGGTCAAGGAGAGCTGCGCCGACGTCCTCGCGGCCCGCCTGCCCGCGGCCACCGCCGGCCGCGACCTCGGCGGCGCGGCGTCGGAGGTGCTGTGGTCGCTGCTGGCCGAGTCGCCGGTCGGCGGCGTCGTCGAGTCCTGGCTGCCGGTCGCCCGGGACCGGGACCTCGTCGCGGCCGGGCTGCGGCGCGCCGGCCTGGACCCGGCCCGGGTCCCGGAGATCTGGTGCGACGTGCCGATGGAGTTGGCGCGCGCCCGGGACGCGGCGCGCTGGGAGGCGGGCGCGCGGCATACCGTGCACCGGGCGATCCCGGATGCCGAGTGGCGGGGGCTGAGCGCCGCCGGGCCGCTGGCCCTGGGCCCGGTGCTGCGGGTCGACACCCGCGAGCGGCTCACCGACCGACAGGTATGCCGGGTGGCCCTGACCGTGCGCGCGCTGCGGTGACGTCCGGGCGGCCGGCCGGCGTCTGGCACAATGGTCGGCTGTACCCGCCGGCCCAGCCAGGGCTGCGGCGGCTACACGCCGAGTGACGGCACCCCGGAGCGACCCGCCCCGGTCTCGCCGTGCTCACGAACGAAAGAGTGACCGTTGGCCGTCAAGATCCGTCTCAAGCGGATGGGCAAGATCCGCGCCCCCTTCTACCGCGTCGTCGTCATGGACAGCCGCACCAAGCGTGACGGCCGGGCGATCGAGGAGATCGGCAAGTACCACCCGACCGAGGAGCCCTCGGTCATCGACATCGACTCCGAGCGGGCGCAGTACTGGCTCGCGCAGGGTGCCCAGCCCACCGAGGCGGTCGAGCACCTGCTCAAGGTCACCGGCGACTGGCAGCGCTTCAAGGGCGTCGACGGCGCCGAGGGCAGCCTCCGGCTCGCGCCGACCAAGAAGGGCAAGAAGGAACTCTACGAGGCCGCGGTCGCCGCCGCCGGCAGCTCGCTCGAGCTCAAGGGCCAGGCCACCGCCCGGCGTCGCCCGGCCGCGGCACCCGCTGCCGTTCCGGCCGACGCCGCTCCGGCCGAAGCCGAGCAGACCGCGCCCGCCTCGGACACCGAGGGCATCGTCGCCTCGGCGCCGAGCGTGGACACCGACAACGCCGCCCAGGTCGCCCCCGAGCAGTCCGGTGACGACACGGCCGTCGTCGAGGCCCAGACCGAGGACCTCGTCGAGTCGGCCGAAGCGGCCCAGGACGAGGCCTGACGATGATGCTCGAGGAGGCCCTCGAGCACCTCGTCAAGGGCATCGTCGACCACGACGACGAGGTCGTCGTGCGCCGCAAGGAGCTGCGCCGCGGCGAGCTGCTCGAGGTGCGGGTGCACCCCGAGGACCTCGGCCGGGTCATCGGCCGCTCCGGCCGCACGGCCAGCGCGCTGCGCACCGTCGTCACCGCGCTGGCCGGCGGCTCCAACGTCCGGGTCGACATCGTCGACACCGACCGGCGGTGACGGCCGGCGCGACGGCCGCCGCCCTGGTCGGCTCGCCGCGCCGGCGACCGACCCGCCGGACCCGCCGGTGAGCCGGCGTGTCGTCGCCCGCATCGGCAAGCCGCACGGCATCCGCGGCGAGGTCACCGTGCAGGTGCGCACCGACGACCCGGCCGGGCGGTTCGCCGTGGGCACGGTGTTCCCCACCGAGGCGCCGGCCGGGTCCGGCGTGCCCCGCACGCTCACCCTTCGCTCGGCCCGCGACCACAACGGGGTCTGGCTGCTCGGCTTCGACGAGATCCCCGACCGCACCGGCGCCGAAGGGCTGCGCGGCACCCGGCTGCTGGCCGTCGACGACGCCGACGAGGACCCGGACGCCTGGTACGAGGCCGAGCTCGTCGGCCTGCCGGTATGCCGCCCGGACGGCAGCGCGATCGGCGTCGTCGCCGGCCTGGAACTCGGCCCCGGCCAGGACCGGCTGATCGTCACGCTGCCCGGCGGGCGGGCGGCCTACATCCCGTTCGTCGCCGCGCTCGTGCCGGTCGTCGACCTGCCCGGCCGGCGGATCGTCGCCGACCCGCCCCCCGGCCTGCTCGAGCTCGACTGAGGTGGCCATGCGCGTCGACATCGTGACGATCTTCCCCGATTACCTTGCGCCACTGCGGCTCTCGCTGATCGGCAAGGCGATCGAGCAGGGGGTGCTCGACGTGCGGGTGCACGACCTGCGCGAGCACACCCACGACCGGCACCGGACCGTCGACGACACCCCCTACGGCGGCGGCGCCGGCATGGTCATGCGCCCGGAGCCGTGGGGCGAGGCGCTCGACGCGCTGCTCGCCGACACACCGGGGCCGCCCGCGGGTGCGGCGCCGCGGCTGCTCGTGCCGACCCCGTCCGGCGTGCCGTTCACCCAGCGGCTGGCCCGTGAACTCGCCGACGAGGCGTGGCTCGCCTTCGCCTGCGGGCGCTACGAGGGGATCGACGAGCGGGTCCTGGTCCACGCCGCCGAGCGGATGGCCGTCACCCCGGTCTCGCTCGGCGACTACGTGCTCAACGGGGGAGAGGTCGCCGTCCTGGCGATCGTCGAGGCGGTGGCCCGGCTGCTGCCCGGCGTCATCGGCAACGCCGCGTCGCTGGTCGAGGAGTCCCACGAGGACGGCCTGCTCGAATACCCGGTCTACACCAAGCCCGCCGTGTGGCGCGGGCTCGGCGTGCCCGAGGTGCTGCTCTCCGGCCACCACCGCGCCATCGCCGCCTGGCGACACGAGCAGCGGCTGGCCCGCACCCGGCTGCGCCGGCCCGACCTGCTGGCCTGATCGCTGCTGGCCCGACCGCTGCTGGCCCGACCGCGCCGCGGCTCGGCCACCGACCGGGCAGCCGCGCGCGGCGACGCGAGGATTTCCGGGTGGGCCGGGCACTCTGGCACACTGGGTCGTTGCGTCCGGCATCAGACGAGCCCCCGCCACAGGGGGAGCGCAGACCCGACCGACCCGATAGGGCGACGGGGCGCGCGTGGCCGGCCGGGCGGCATACCGTGTTCGTGGACCGACCGCGGCGACCTGTGGCGCCGACAGAAAGCGATGCGACATGCACCAGCTCGACGACGTCAACCAGGCCTCGCTGCGCGAGGACATCCCCACCTTCCGCGCCGGCGACACCGTCAAGGTGCACGTCAAGGTCGTCGAGGGCACCCGCTCCCGGATCCAGGTGTTCCAGGGCATCGTCATCCGCAAGCACGGCGGCGGCGTGGCGGAGACCTTCACGGTGCGCAAGGTGTCCTTCGGGGTCGGGGTCGAGCGGACCTTCCCGGTGCACACGCCGGTGATCGACCGGATCGAGGTCGTCACCCGCGGTGACGTGCGGCGCGCCAAGCTCTACTACCTGCGCGATCTGCGAGGCAAGGCTGCCAAGATCAAGG
>CAZYHR010000128.1:0-8593 GCA_964647395.1 uncultured Intrasporangiaceae bacterium
GTGGGCGGCCTACGCGATCCTGCTGTCCTTCCAGCTGCTGACCAACGGCTGGTTGACCGGGCGGGGCATCGTCACCTACGCCCCGGAGGTGATCGCCGGCCCGCGCTTGGCCTTCGCGCCGGTCGAGGACGTGGCCTTCGGTTTCGCGATGCTGCTGCTGTGCACGGGGGTCTGGGTGCGGCTCGGCGCGGTCAGCGCTGATGGGGGGCGGTCGCGTTGAGCAGCACCGCGGCCCGGCGCCAGCCGGGCACCCGCGCCCGCCCGGCGAAGACGTCGTAGCGGGCCCGCACGACCTCGTCGAGGATGCCCCGGTAGAGCTCGAAGGCGACCCGCAGGCAGGCCCGGGAGCGACGGTCCACCTGCGCCAGACCGGGGCGCGCCTGCTCGTAGAGCCCGTGGGCGCGGGCCACCTCGTCCTGCACGACCCGCCGCACCGCGGGCGTGATCGCCCCCCGCTCGGTGCACCGGTCGAGATCGGCCACCGTGACCCCGTGCCGGGTCAGGTCCTCCAGCGGCAGATAGGTGCGCCCGCGGCGGCGGTCCTCGGCGACGTCGCGGATGAAGTTGGTCAGCTGGAAGGCCTCACCCAGCGCTGCCGCGCGGGGCAGCGCGCTCGGCTCGCCGGCCCCGAGCAGCGGCGCCATCATCTCGCCGATCACCGCCGCCGAGCCGGCCATGTAGCCGCGCAGGTCGTCCCACGTGGCATAGCTGTTCACCGTGAGGTCCATGACCATCGAGTCGAGGAAACGTTCGAGTTGGCTTGTCTCCCAGCCGATCACCCGCATGCTGTGGTGCAGCGCGGCCAGCAGCGGCGGCCCGCCGGCCGGCGGCCCGGTCTGGCGGCCGACGGCTTCGAGGGCCTGGTCGCGCCAGGCGGGCAGCGCCACCGCGGGGTCCTCGACCGGGTTGTCGACCAGGTCGTCGGAGACCCGGGCGAACGCATAGAGGGCCCAGACGTGCGGGCGGCGTGGGCCCGGCAGCAGCGAGGTCGCGAGGAAATAGGTGCGGCCGTGCTCGGCGGCGACCCGGCGACAGTCCTCGTAGGCCGCGCGCAGTTCGCGCGGCACGCCCCACTCGGTCACCGGTCACCGCCGACCAGACGCCGGGCCGCGAGCTTGCCGGACAGCAGCACCATCGGCACGCCGACCCCGGGCGTCGTCGAGGCGCCGGCGAGCACGACGCCGGGCTCGATGAGATTGCCGGTGCGGAACGGTCCGGTCTGGGCGAAGGTGTGGGCCGCCGAGAAGGGGGTGCCGCCGGCCAGCCCGCGCCCCGCCCACTCGTCCGGCGTGCGCCACACCTGCACGTCCAGTGCGCTGGCGAATCCGGGATATCGGCGCTCGACGGTGCGGATCACGTGGTCGCAGTAGCCCGCTCGCAGCCCCGGCCAGTCGATGCCGGTGTCCAGGTGCGGGGTGGGGAAGAGGACATGGGCGACGTGCCCGCCGAGCGGAGCCAGGCCGGTGCTGCTGGCCGACGGCAGCGACAGCAGCCACGACGGGTCGCGCATCGGCCGGCCCTCGGCGAGGTCCTCGAAGACCGGGTCCCACTCCCGGCCGAAGTGCATGCTGTGGTGCGCGTCCGGTGCGGTTCGCCAGGCACCGGTGAGCCCCGCGGCGAGCACGACGCACGACGGGGAGTGCCGGCGGCGCTCGACGCGCCGGTCCCGACGCCCCAGCAGCCGCATCGCCGCCGGCGCGTCGAGGGTGACGACGAGCTCGTCGCAGGGCCACTCGACGGTCGAGTCACCTTGCCGGGCAACGACACCGGTGACCCGACCGGTGTCCCGGCGGACCCGGGTGACCTCGGTCCCAGGATGCACGCGCACGCCGTGCGCGCCGGCGGCGGCGGCCATCGCCTCGGGCACCGCCGCCATGCCGCCCTCGGGATAGGACACCCCGGCCACGAGATCCATGTAGGAGATCACCGCATAGATGGCCAGCGCGTCGCGCGGCGCCAACCCGACGTACAGCGCCTGGAAGCCGAAGGCGCGCTGCAGCCGGGAGTCGCCGAAGTGCCGGGCAACCTGACGTTGCAGACGGGAGAAGCCCCGCAGGGCAACGACCCTCGCGAGAGAGGGCGTGAGCAATGCTGCGGGCGAACCCAGTTGGGCATCGATGAAGGTGTCGTACTCGGCGTCATACAGCCGGCTGACCCAGTCGACGTAGCGCCGGTAGCCGCGGGCCGCGTCGGCGCCGGCGAGCCGCGCGATCCGGGCGGCCATGGCGTCCTGGTCGGCGGTGAGGTCCAGGCTGGTGCCGTCCGCGAAGTGCGCACGATAGGCGGGGTCCAGCGGGCGCAGCCGCAGCCACCGCTCGAGCCGCTCGCCGAGGGCGGCGAACGGCTCGGCCAGGATCGCCGGCATGGTCAACACGGTGGGTCCGGTGTCGAGCCGGTATGCCGCGCCGCTGCGTCCGGTGGCCACGCACCGCTGGGCGAGCCCGCCGACGTGCTGGTCGCGCTCGAGCACGGTGACCTCGCGCCCGGCGGCCGTCAGGTGCATCGCGGCGGACAGCCCGGCCAGCCCCGCGCCGACGACGACCGCCCGGCGGCTCATGACTCCCGGGCGGTGCTGGCCTCCACCAGTCCGTCGAGCACCCCGACGGTCTCCGGGTCGAGGGCGTCGGCGCAATGAGCGAGCGCCGCCCGTGCCGACTCGACGAGCCGGGCGATGTCGGTCTCGACCCGGTCGGCGGCACCGCACGCCTCGAGCATGGTCCGCAGCGCGGTCACGTCGGCGGTGTCCAGATCGGGCGCTCCGAGGCGCTGCTCGAGCAGGCGGCGGCCGGCCGCGTCGGTCAGCTCGAGGGCGTGCGCGATGAGGACGGTGCGCTTGCCCTCGCGCAGGTCGTCGCCTGCCGGCTTGCCGGTCTGCACCGGGTCGCCGAAGACCCCGAGCAGGTCGTCGCGCAGCTGGAAGGCTTCGCCCAGGGCCAAGCCGTAGGCGGACAGGTCGGTCAGGACGGGGTCGGACAGCCCGCCGGCGGTGGCCCCGATGAGCAGCGGCTGCTCGATGGTGTACTTCGCGCTCTTGTAGCGGATCACCCGCCGGGCCGCGGTCAGCCGCTCCTGCGTGGTGAGGCCCTCCCAGCCGCGCACCGACTCGAGCAGGTCGAGGAACTGACCCCCCATGAGCTGGGTGCGCATGGTGTCGAAGACGGGGCGCCCGCGAGCCAGGTGCTCGGCGGGCAGGCCGCTGGTGGAGTAGAGCTCGTCGGTCCACTGCAGGCACAGGTCTCCGGCGAGCGTGGCGGTGGCCTCGCCGAAGCGGTCGCCGTCGCCCTCCCAGCCGCGCTGGGAGTGCAGGGCGGCCACCGCGCGGTGGGCGGACGGCATACCCCGTCTGGTGTCGCTGCGGTCCATGACGTCGTCGTGGATGAGGGCGGCGGCCTGGAAGAACTCCATCGCCGCGGCGAGCCGCACCAGCGCGTCGGAGCCGGGGTGTCCGGCCGCCCGGTAACCCCAGTAGACGAAGGCGGCCCGCAGCCGCTTGCCGCCGGCCAACAGCTTGTCGATCGGGTCGACCAGCGGGCTCAGGTCGTCGCCGATGACCGCGAGCACCTCCCGCTGCCGGGCCACCTCGGCCTCGACGGCGGCGTGCACGCGGGCGCGCAGGTCGTCACGGTCGAGGGGATGGGTCACGGCGGCACTTTCGTCGGTCGGGCGGGTGTGCCCCAACTCTAGGCGTCCCGGGACGCGCCGGGGGCGAGAGGGGCGAGCGAGCCCGCCGGTGCGGCCGATTCGGGCGATGACCGGCCGGCGCTAGGTGCTCCGGCTGGTGACGAAAATCCGCCCGAGGTTGACGGCGTTGGCCAGCGTGACGACGACGACCACCCAGCGCCAGCCCGAGTCGGCGGGCAGCAGCAGGACGAGGAAGCCGCCCGACAGCAGGATCGCGACGAGTTGCAGCGCCAGACCCAGCGGGCCGCCGACCGGGTCGATGTTCGTCTCGGGGTCGCGGTGCCGCTCGCGGCGCCACCGGCGCAGGGCGAAGGCGGCGTGGGCCCCGGTGACCAGGGCGGCGGCGATGCCGACGGCCTGGGTCGCCCGGTCCTGGATGACCAGCGCGAGCAGCAGGAACAGCACGGCGACGAGGATCTCGATGACTGCGCTGACGAGCAGGTTGGCCGGCCGGGAGGGGTTCACCGGGCCAGGCTAACCACCCCGGCGGCCTCGGGCGGGTGGGGCATAGGCTGACCGGTATGCCGTCGCTGCGCCGCCCAGCGCACCAGCTGCGTTCGATCCCGGAGGCGCTGGTGCAGCCCGGGCCGTCGATCAGCTTCGAGTTCTTCCCACCCAAGGACGACGCGGGTGAGGCGCTGCTGTGGGAGGCGATCCGGCGGCTGGAGAAGACCCGGCCGACGTTCGTCTCGGTGACCTACGGCGCGGGCGGGGGGACCCGGGACCGCACCGTGCGGGTCACCGAGCGCATCGCCCGCGAGACGACGATGACCCCCATGGCGCACCTGACCTGCGTGGGTCACTCGGTCACCGAGCTGCGCAACGTCATCGGGCACTACGCCGACGTCGGGGTGCGCAACGTCCTGGCGCTGCGCGGTGACCCGCAGGGTGGGCTGGACCGGCCGTGGGTGCGTCATCCCGAGGGGCTGGACCACGCCGACGAGTTGGTCGGGCTGGTGCGGGCGCTGGGACCGTTCACGGTCGGCGTGGCGGCCTTCCCCGACCAGCACCCGGAGAGCCCGGGGCTGGACTTCGACGCCGAGGTGCTCGTGCGCAAGGCCGACGCTGGGGCGGCGTTCGCCATCACCCAGTTCTTCTTCACCGTCGAGGCCTACACGGCGCTGCGGGACCGGGTCGTCGCGCGCGGCCGGGACCTGCCGATCATCCCCGGCCTCATGCCGGTGACCAACGTCCGACAGCTGACCCGGATGACCCAACTGTCCGGCCAGCCGGTGCCGCGGGCGGTGACCGACCGGCTCGAGGCGGTGGCCGACGACCCCGACGCGGTGCGCGAGGTGGGCGTCGAGATCGCCACCGAGTTGGCTCAGCGGCTGCTCGCCGAGGGAGCCCCCGGCGTCCACTTCATCACGATGAACCGGTCGCCGGCGACGCTGCAGGTGTGGGCCAACCTCGGCATCGAGGCGGCCCAGTAGCTCACTCGCCGGGGCCCTGCGGCAGCCGCTGGGTGTCCCCGCGCCTGGTCGGCGGCGAGGACCCGATGCTGCGGTCGAGTCGGTTCGAGCGGGTGGGGGCTTCGGCGCCGCCGGCGTCCTGCCCCCAGGCGTCCAGGCGCCGCTTGAGGCCGCGGACCTTGCGCAGCACCCAGACGACGATCGTCGCGCCGACCAGCAGCAGCACGCCGGCGATGACGGCGGCGACCATGGGGTTGGCGAAGGCGGTGGCGACCACCGCGGCGACGGTCACGTCCTCGGCGGTCGACACGACGACGTTGCTGGCCGGCTCGGGCGAGGTGTTGATCGCGGCGCGCGCCCCGGCCTTGACCAGGTGCGATGCCAGCGCGCTGAACCCCCCGGTGGCGGCCATGAAGGCGGCGTTGAGGTCGGAGGTCTCGTGCCCGAAGAGGTAGCCCAGGGTGGCACCGATGAGCGGCCGGATCACCGTGTGGATCGAGTCCCACGTCGAGTCGAGGTAGGGCACCTTGTCGGCGACCATCTCGATGACGAACAGCACCGCGGCACCGACCAGCACGTCGGTGCGGGCCAGGGCGTCGGGGATGCCCGACACGCCGAAGAAGCGCTCGGCCAGGCCCATGATGAGCACCACCGCATAGGCGTTGATGCCGCTGGCCCAGCCGGACGTGAAGACCCAGGGCAGGACCTCTGCACCCATGCGTTGACTTCCCCTCCGCGACGGCGGGCCCCTCCAGCCCGTCCGACAAGATCAACGACAGACTAGGGTGGCCTGCTTCCCGGGCGGCGCAACAGCACGGTAACGATCACCGGAACGATCGAGGCGCCGGGCCCGCGGCAGCCCGCCCCGGCACCGTCCTGGTCGGCCCGACGACGATGCCCGGCCGCTCCCCAGGCCACCCCCTGCGGGCCTGGCGATGCGACCGGGCATCAGTCCGTGGGTCCCCCGACACCACTGCTCCATGGTGCCGGGCCGGACAACTCGGGCGCATCGGTACGGATACTCAGTTGCCTCGTCCGGGTGCTCAGGCGACCGTCGCGGGGGTGCCACCGCTGATCCGGACCAGTTCGTCGAAGGTCGTCGGGAAGACCGCGTGCGGGTGCCCGGCGGCGGCCCAGACGACCGGGTAGTCGGCCAGCGCGACGTCGACGAGGCAGCGCAGCGGGCCGGTGTGGCCGACCGGCGCGACCCCGCCGATGGCGAAGCCGGTGCGCTCGCGGACGAAGTCCGCATCGGCCCGCCCCAGCCCGGCCACGCCGAGGTCCGCGGCCACCCGGGCGGTGTCGACCCGATGCCCGCCGGAGGTCAGCACGAGCAGCGGCTCGGGCCCGGCGTCGGGAGCGTGCCGCAGCGCGAAGACCAGCGAGTTGGCGATCTGGTCGACCGCCACCCCCAGGTATGCCGCCGCCTGCGCGGCGGTGCGCGCCGCTGCGTCGAGCACGACGATCTCGCCGGCCACCCCGTGCTCGGCCAGCGCCTGGCCGACCCGCCGGACCGAGGGATGCCGCCGGATCGCCTCGTCACCGGCCATCAGGAGCCACCTGCCACCGGGCGCCGAACTGGACGGGAGAACGCATCGTCTGCCTCCTGGGTGGATGGGTCACGGGAAGTCGCAGCCGGGCAGGTCGCACCCGGAGCAGCCGTCGGCGGCGTTGGACAGCAGGTCGCCGACCCCGGAGGCGACCTCGCCGGCACCCTCGGCCAGCCCGCCGAGCAGGTCGCCGAGCCCACCGAGCAGGTCGGGCAGGTCGGTCAGCTGCGAGCCGAGGTCGACCAGGTCGCCGACCCCGTCGAGCAGGCCGGCGCCGACGTCGAGCACGTCGACGATGTCGAGCCAGCCCAGGTCGAGCTGGGCGGCCAGGTCGGGCCGGACGGCGAGGATCTCGGCGGCCATCCGGGCCCACCGCTGCGCCACGCCGAAGACGATGGCGTAGGGCAGGTAGCGGCTGAAGACGTCGAGCCCCTCCTCGAAGCGCAACTGGTTGGCCTCGGCGGTGCTGAGGTACTGCCGGAAGCCCAGCGTCTGCACCCGCACCGCACTGCCCTCGGCCGTGCGCGGCGAGCGGCGCCGGCCGAGCCGCAGCAGCAGCGCGGCCCCGACCAGCAGCAGACCGGGCAGGGCGTAGGCCGCCGGCCCGGCGGCATACTCGCGCACCAGGTGCCAGACGACGGCGGCGAGCCCGAGCGCGGCCAGGACGTAGAGCGCACCGAGCCAGCAGCCGACCCGACGGTCGGCGGCGGCGGGGTGCCCGGTGTACCAGCGGCGGTCGACGACCTCGCGGTAGAGCGCGACGATGGCCTCACGCATCCGCTGGGCGAAGGTCTCGCCGAGACCGGAGAGCCGGGCCACCGGGCCGCGGGCGAAGAGGCCGTCGAGCAGGATCTGCTCGTAGGGGTGCAGCCGGTCGGTGGGTGGGACCTGCGCGCGGGTGAAGACGTAGTCGGTGCTGCGTGAGCCGGCGGCCTCGTCGGGCCCGGGCTCGACGGCTCGGATCGAGTAGTGGCCGCGCACCGCGAGGTCGACGATGGTCGCGCCCAGGTCGTGCGGGTCGGCGCGGCCGTCGATGACGACCCCGACCAGCCCGGGGGTGACCCGGTCCGGCGGGGTGAAGCGCACCGCATACGGTCCGGAGTATTCGCCGCCGCCGACCCGCGCCCGCCCGGCCTGATGGCCGATGCCGGGCAGTTCGCCGGGAGTGATGCCGGTGAACACCTCGTCGCGCCCGCCCCGGCGCACCCACCAGATGACCGGTACGACGAGCAGCAGCCCGGCCAGGCCGAGCATGAGGTAGCCGACGTCCGCACCCACGGCTCCGACGCTATCGCGAGGGTGGAGGCGCCCGATCTCCGACCGCGGTTGACACTCTGTCGGTGGGTGGGGTTACAGTGGTCCCAGGTCGAACATCTGTCCGACCGACCCGCGGATGGGTCGAGTCCGCGCGCCGACCATATGACCGATCACTGTGCCCTGGAAGGGGTTTCGTCGTGGTGCGCAGATATGCCGAGCCCGTCGCCGTGCAGGCGGCCGCCGTCCCCGCCGTGCTCGAGGTGCCGACCCCCGAGGTCGACCGGTATGCCGCGTGGCAGCCCGAGCTCTTCGTCTGGCGGGGGCGGCTCTATCGGGTCCGCGAGGTGCTGGCGCACTGGCGCGAGCGGCGCAGCTGGTGGCGCGAGGCGCTCGACCCGGTGACCGTCCCGGCCGGGTCGTCGCCCGGCGGCGACCGGCGCGCAGCGGGCGAGCCCGACCCGGCCGAGCCGGTGGTGCTGACCGCGGGTCTGGCCGCCGCGGCCCGCGAACGGCACGTGTGGCGGGTCGAGGCCAGCCCCGCCGGCTGCTGGGCTCGGGGGTCTTCGACCTGGCCTGCGACGAGGACGACGCCGGCCGGCCGCTGCCGAGCGGCTGGCAGCTGCTGCGGGTGGCCGACTGAGCCCCCCCCCCCCCCCCCCCCCCCCCCCCCCCCCCCCCCCCCCCCCCCCCCCC
>CAZYHR010000129.1:0-6041 GCA_964647395.1 uncultured Intrasporangiaceae bacterium
CCAGATCGTCGAGACCCTCATCGAGGAGGCCCTGCGACTGGCTGAGGAACTGGGCGAGGCCGCCGACGACCAGGACGCCGCCGGCCCGACCGTCACCGTCGGCTAGTGCCCCGACCGTCACCGTCGGTCGGCACCCGGCGCGGCGACCCGGGCCGGCTCAGGTGCGACAGGACGTGATCCCGGATCACTCGCCGTCCCATCGACGGCGGCGCCCGGCGGTCGGCTCAGCGGACCTGCGCCCCGGACCGGTAGGCGGCCGGCGGCACCCCGACGAGTGCGGTGAAGTCGCGGGTCAGGTGCGACTGGTCGTGCCAGCCGTAACGCGCCGCCAACTGCGCCAGCGGCTCGTCGGCACCGAGCCGGGCGACGACGTCGAGCATCCGGTAACGCCGCAGCACGGCCTTGGGGGTCAAGCCGACGTAGTGGTGGAAGAGCCGTTGCACGTGCCGCACCGACAGGGCCGCCCCGAGCGCCAGGTCGGCCACCCGCACCATCGTGTCGTCATCCCTGGCCGCCTGGATAAGCCTTTGCAGCACAATGAGATTGGGGTCGCGACGAGCCGCCTGCGCCAGGGGCAGCAGGATCTCCTCGGCGCGGCGCCGGCGCTCGTCGGCGGGGTCCGACTCGGCCAGGCCGGCCCACCCGGCTGCGGCCTCGGCACCGACCACCTCGGCCGCCGGCACCGTGCGGTCGGTCAGCCCCCGGGCCGGCACGCCGGTCGCCGCGGCCAGTGCGCCCACGGCGAACTTCGCCGCGTACACCCAGCCGGTGCCGCGCAGGTCGACCTCGAAGCGGCGCCGGTGCGGCCCGGTGACGACGACCGGGCTGCGCCCGGTGACCGCTCGGATGACGGGACGCTCGACCGACAGATGGACGTTGGGCTCCGAGGCGAGGCTGGACCGGTGCACGGCACCCTCGGGCAGCGCCCAGGACAGCTGCCAGAGGTGCTCGACGACGCCGGCGAGGGCGGCGCCGACCGGCCTGCGGTCCAGCTCCACCCGGCGCAGCAGGGCCTCGGGATGCAGGATCACCCGTGTCGTGTTTCTGCTAGCGGGCACCCCCCCCACCATAGGAGGGTGAGGGCATGACAACCGACCAGCAGACCCCGATCGCCTCGCTCGCCATGGTCACCATCGACTGCGCCGACCCGAGCGCGCAGGCCGAGTTCTGGGCCGCCGTGCTCGGGCTGCAGGTGGCCCACGCCGAGGCCGACTACGCCATGCTCACCGGGGCCGGGCCGCGCATCGGGTTCGGGCGGGTCGAGGGCTGGCAGCCCCCCGACTGGCCGAACCCGGAGGGCACCAAGCGGTTCCACTTCGACCTCGCCGTGGACGACCTCGACGCCGCCCGCGCCCGGTGCGAGCAACTCGGCGCCACCCTGGCCGACCCGCAGGGCGGCGAGGGCTGGATCGTCCTGCTCGACCCGGCCGGCCACCCCTTCTGCCTCACCCAGGCGGCCAACTGGGGCTGACCGCCGCCGCGGCCGGCGCCGAGCCGCCGGCCCGCACCGGCCGGCCGCGCACCGTGGCCCGGTAACCGGGCCGAGCACCCTACAGTGGCTCGGGTGTGGCACCAGGTGACGACCCCGGCCGACCCGACCGCCGTCGCGGCGCTGCTCGAACTCGTTGCGGCAGCCGAGCCGGCTTGCGGCACAACGCTGGTGGTCTCCATCGACGGACCCAGCGGGTCGGGCAAGACCTCCCTGGCGCTCGGCGTCCGCGACGCCCTCGGCACCTCCGACCGCCTCGGCACCACCCGCCCCACCCCGGTGCCGGTGGTGCACATGGACGACCTCTACCCGGGCTGGGACGGCCTGGCCGCCGCCCCGGGGCTGCTGACCAGCCAGGTGCTCGAGCCGCTCGCGCGCGGCGGCGACGCGGCCTACCGGGTCTGGGACTGGCACCGCGACACCTGGGGCGAGCGGCGCGAACTGCCCTGGACCCCGATGCTGCTCGTCGAGGGCTGCGGCAGCACCGTGCGGCCCGCCGGGAGCTATGCCGGCGTGCGCGTCTGGGTGGAGGCAGCGGCCGAACTGCGGATGCGGCGCGGCATCGAGCGCGACGGCGAGACCTTCCGGCCGCACTGGCAGCGATGGGCCGTGCAGGAGGAGCGCCTGTATGCCGCGGACGGCACCCGCGACCGGGCGCACCTGGTGGTCAGCACCGATGAGTGACCCGACCCCGCTGCGCCGCCCGCCCGCCTGGCTGGTCGTCGCAGCCCTGTTCGCGGCGGCGATCAACCTGCGGGTCATCATGGCCGGGCTGCCCCCACTGGTCGACCAGATCCGCGCCGACCTCGGCCTGAGCAGCGCGGCCATCGGAGCGCTGACCAGCCTGCCGGTGCTCTGCATGGGCCTGGCCGCCCCGGCCGCCGCCGCCCTGGGCCACCGGATCGGCGCCGAACGCGCCGTGCTCGTCTCGCTCGGCCTGCTGGTCCTCGGGTCCGCCGGCCGGGGCCTGGGCCGGCACGTCTGGCTGCTGTATGCCGCGACCATCGTCGCCGGCCTGGGCATCGCCGTCGCGGGCACCCTGCTCCCCCGGCTGGTCAAGTCCCTGCTGCCGGCCGGACGCGAGGGGGCCGGCACCGGCCTGTACTTCCTGTCCATGATGGTCGGAGCCACCGCGGCGGCCGGGCTGGCCGTGCCGCTGGCCGACCTGCTCGGCTCGTGGGAGGCCTCGCTCGGCTCGTGGACGGTGCTCGCCGTCATCGGCACCGCGGTCTGGGCGGCGCTGACCGTGCGGCTGCCGGCGCACGCCCACGACGCGGCCACCGCCGGCGGCTCCCCGACCGCGTTGCCGTGGCGACATCGCACGGCGTGGCTGCTGGCGGCATACCTGGTCGTGCAGTCCTGGCAGTTCTACGCCAGCCTGGCCTGGCTCGCGCCGACCTATCACCTGGCCGGGTGGGGCAGCGCCGAGGCCGGGCTGCTGCTCACCGTGTTCACCGTCGGCCAGCTCATCGGCGGCCTGGCCGCGCCGGTGCTCGCCGACCGGGCCGACGACCGGCGTGGCCTGCTGCTCGGGGCGGCGGTGCTCACCCTGGTCGGCTTCGCCGGCCTGTGGCTGGCCCCGGCGGCCGCCCCGTGGGCCTGGGCGCTCGTGCTCGGCGTCGGCCAGGGCGGCGCGTTCGGCCTGGGCCTGACCCTGCTGGTGACCTTCGCCGCCACGCCGGCGGCCAGCGGCCGGCTCACCGCGCTGTGCTTCCTGCTGTCCTACTCCGCCGCCGCGGCGGGGCCGTGGGTCTACGGCCTGGTGCGCGACGTCACCGGCGGCTACACCCAGGTGTGGGCCAGCCTCACCCTGCTCATGGCCGCGCAGTTCCTCGTGGTCAGCCGGCTCGGGCCGCGCCGCCAACGGGTCCCGTGAGCACCTCCCCGGTACGTCTGGTGCCGTGGGTCGCCGCGGGCGGGGCGCTGGGCACCGCGGCGCGCCTGGCGGTCGACCTGCTGGTCGGCTCCCCCGTCGACGGGTGGCAAGCCGGGGTGACGGTCGTCAACCTCACCGGCGCCTTCCTGCTCGGTCTGGTCACCCGCTACCCCTTCCGCGGCCGGCGGCCCCACGCGCTGCGCGCCGCCGTCGGCACCGGCTTCCTCGGTGCCTACACGACGTTCTCGGCGCTGTTCGCCACGGTCGCCACCGGCTCGACCCTCGCAGCGGCGCTCGATCTCGGGCTGAGCATCGGCGGCGGACTGCTCGCGGCCTGGCTCGGCGTGCAGGTCATCACCCGGTTGACCGACAGCCGGCGCGAGCCCGACCACGACGCGGTCGAACTGTGAGCGGGCAGCCCTGGTGGGTGTGGCTGCTCACCGTGGCGGCCGGTTCGCTCGGGTCGGTATGCCGCTTCCTGGCCGTCGCGTGGCTGCACACCGTCCTGGTCGGCCGGCTGCAGCGCTGGGCCGGCCGGATCCGGCTGCGCGGGCACCTGGGCCGGCTGCGTCGGGCGGCGCTGCCCGAGGGGCTGCACCCCTTCCCGGGCGGGGTGCTGCTGGCCAACACCGTCGCGGTGCTCGGCGACGGCCTGGTCATCGGCTGGGCGGCCGCGACGGACGGGCCGGCCCGGGTCGTCGTCATGGCCGGTTTCGCCGGTGGGCTCTCGACCCTGTCGACCCTGGTCGTCGACACGGTCGCGATCCTCGGGCGGGGGCAGCCCCGGCAGGCGAGCGTCAACCTGGTGGCCAACCTCGGCTGCGGCGCGGTCGCGCTCACCGCGGGGCTCGCGCTCGGCCGGGCGCTGTCCGGCTGACCGGAGCGGCCGACGGGCCGGACCCGCCGCCGGGGCCGGACCCGCCCGTCGGCTGCTACCGCGGCGGCGGCAGGTCGGGGTGCTGGGTCTGGCCGAGCGCGTGGATGAGCGCGGCCAGCCGGGCGGCCTCCTGCAGCGAGCTCGGGCCGTCGGAGCGCTGGATGGCCATGACGGCCAGGGTGTCGAAGTCGTTGAGGGTCAGGCTCGGCCACGGCATGCCGCCGTCGAAGGTCAGCTCGAGCACCTGTGGCCAGGCCACCTCGGTGGTGCGGATCAGGTTGCGCACCAGCAGCCCCTCCCGCGAGGGCACCGCCTTGATCGTCGCGTAGCGCCAGAACAGCGCGGCCATCGCCCAGCCCAGGCTCGCGATGAACACCCGGTCGGTCACCTGGTAGTCGTTGATCGCCGACGACGCGATGGTCACGCCGATGGTGGTGAACACGACGATGGCGGCCACCGCCAGCACGATCGCGACCAGCCGCCCGCGCCGCGGCCGGAACACGGCGAACGGATCGCCCTGGGTCGCTGGCTCGGTCACCCGGACCTCACAACCGGCAGGCCGCGATGTGCGTGACCAGGATCGCGCGGGCCCCCAGGTCGTAGAGCTCGTCCATGACCCGGTTGGTGCGCCCGCGGGGCACCATGGCCCGCACCGCGACCCAGGCCGGGTCGGCCAGCGGCGACACGGTCGGCGACTCCAGCCCGGGGGTGACCGCGCAGGCCCGCTCGACCAGTTCGACCGGGCAGTCGTAGTCGAGCATGACGTAGTCGCGGGCGGTGACCACCCCGAGCAGCCGCCGGCGCAGCACGCCGGCGCCGTTGTCCTCGCGCACCTCGGCGCGCCGGATCAGCACCGCCTCGGAGCGCAGGATCGGCTCGCCGAACACCTCCAGGCCCTGGCTGCGCAGCGTCGCGCCGGTCTCGACGACGTCGGCGATGACGTCGGCCACCCCGAGGGTGATCGCCGTCTCGACCGCCCCGTCGAGCCGGACGACCTCGGCCTGCACGCCGGCCCGCCGCAGGTCGGCCTCGACCAGCCCGGCGTAGGACGTCGCGACCCGGCGACCGGACAGGTCGGCGACCTTGGCCATCGCGCCGACCGGGGCGGCATACCGGAAGGTCGAGCGACCGAAACCCAGCCCCATGACCTCGACCGCGTCACTGCCCGAGTCCAGCAGCAGGTCGCGCCCGGTGATGCCCGCGTCGACGGTGCCGGACCCGACGTAGATCGCGATGTCCCGCGGCCGCAGGTAGAACAGCTCGACCTCGTTGTCGGGGTCGGTGATGATGAGGTCCTTGGGGTCCCGGCGGACCTTGTAGCCCGCCTCGTGCAGCATCTGGGCGGCAGGCTCGGACAGGGAGCCCTTGTTGGGCACGGCGATTCGCAGCATGGTGTTCCGTCAGAGGTGGGCGTAGACGTCGGTGGGGGTCAGTCCCTTGGCGACCATGAGGACCTGCAGGTGATAGACGAGTTGGCTGATCTCGGCCGCCGTCGCCTCGTCGGACTCGTACTCGGCGGCCATCCACACCTCGGCGGCCTCCTCGACGATCTTCTTGCCGATCGCGTGGACGCCGGCATCGAGCTGCGCGACGGTGCCCGAACCCTCGGGTCGCGTCTGCGCCTTCTCGGCCAGCTCGGCATACAGCTGCTCAAAGCTCTTCACGGTGCCCCAGCCTACGGGTGGCGCGGGGACTCCCCCGACGCCGCTCACGTCGTGGCGACGCCGCGCAGCGCGACGACGGTCGCGACGGCGGCCGTGGCGGCCTCGTGCCCCTTGTCCTCGGCGGAGCCCGGCAGC
>CAZYHR010000129.1:6051-8587 GCA_964647395.1 uncultured Intrasporangiaceae bacterium
GCCGCGGTCGCGGCGGGGGACTCGTACTCGGCGGCCATCCACACCTCGGCGGACTCCTCGACGATCTTCTTGCCGATGGCGTGCACGCCGGCCTCGAGCAGCCGCACCGTTCCCGAGCCCGCCGGCCGCGACTCGGCCCGGTCGGCCAACTCGGCGTAGAGGCTCTCGAAGGTCTTCACGGGGGGACAGCCTACCCACGGCCGGTGGGCCGTCCGGACGCCTCCCAGCGGCCGGACGGCTCCCGATCGGCCGGCTCCGCGCCGGGCCGATCACCCGGTCAGGGCGTCCGCCCGGTCCGGCGTGCCGCGCTCCTCGCGGGTCGCCTTGACCCACTGGGTGAAGCCGTAGATGACGAAGATGCCGTAGGCGGAGTACATGATCGCGGTCGGGACGTAGCCGGTCGCGAAGCCGAGCGGCACGCCGACCAGGTCGACGGCGATCCAGCACAGCCAGAACTCGTTCCAGCCGCGGGCCATCGCGAAGGTCGCGATGAACGACCCGACGAAGATCCACGCGTCGCACCAGTAGAACCACCACTGGGGCTGCCAGTAGGGGTTGGGGGCGAGGTGCCAGAGGTAGACGAAGGCCTGGTGGGCCGCGACCGTGCCGAGCAGCCAGCCGGCCACCAGGGCCAGTCGCTCCCGGTGGGTCGCCCAGCGCGGGGTGATCGCCGGTGCCGCGGCCTGCGCTCCGCGGCGCTTGCGGGACTCGTTCCACCGCCACCAGCCGTAGATGCTCGTGAGGATGAAGAAGATCTGTCGGCCGGCCTGGCCGAACAGCGGGATGCGTTCGTCCGCGGCGAAGATCGCGCCGAGGTAGACGAAGAACAGCATGATGTTGGCGGTGATGCCGACCGGCCAGGCCCACACCCAGCGCTTCATGCCCAGGAAGGCCGATGCGGCACCGATGAGGATGCCGATGACCTCCAGCCAGTGCACCTGATAGCTGCCGACCGAAAACGTCGCGTCGATGAGCTGTTGGAAGATGCTGCCGGATGACTCGGTCGAGGCCGCCAGGGCGGTCGCGCCGGTCGCAACGAGACTGATCATGAGTGGTGTTCGTCCTCCGTGGTTCGTATGTTGGACGAACTCCGGGGAACACCTCGGACCCCGCGGCCCGGTGGCCCCGCACCCGGGCGGGCACGCGGCATACCGGAGGCCGTGAGCCTCGAACGCGCTGCCTACCATCCGGACTTTCACCGTCGGCCCTGGAATCACACCAGGTCCACCGGCCGCTGGCTGCGGTCGGGTCGCGGGCTGTTACCGCCGGTTCGGAGTTGCACCGACCCCGGAGCACGTTGGGGTCAGTGTATGCCTGCCGCGGGCTGGCCGGGGCGGCCGGGCGCGCGCTCCGGCCGGCCGGTCAGTGGGTATGCCGCGCGGCGAGCTCGCGGAGCCGCTCGACCGCGGCGGCCGCGTCCTGGGCGCCGTAAACGGCCGACCCGGCGACGAAGACGTCGGCGCCGGCCTCGGCGCACTGCTCGATGGTCCGCTCGGAGACACCGCCGTCGACCTGCACCCAGATCTCCCCGCCGTGCCGCCGCACCGAGTCCCGCACCGCACGCACCTTGGGCATCATGTCGGCCATGAAGGCCTGCCCGCCGAAGCCCGGCTCGACGGTCATGACCAGCACCATGTCGAGCACCGGCAGCAGCCCCTGGTAGGGCTGCCAGGGTGTGGCCGGCTTGAGCGCCAGGCCCGAGCGCGCCCCGGCGGCCCGCAGCGTGCGGGCCAGGTGCTGCGGGTCGGCCGCCGCCTCGACGTGGAAAGTCACCGACTTGGCGCCCGCCTCGGCGTACTCCGGGGCCCACCGGTCCGGGTCGGAGATCATCAGGTGGCAGTCGATGGGGATCGGGCTGACCGCGAGCAGCGCCTCGACGACCGGCAGTCCCAGGGTGAGGTTGGGCACGAAGTGGTTGTCCATGACATCGACGTGCGCCCAGTCGGCGTTGCCCACCGCCTCGAGCTCGGCCTGCAGGTTGGCGAAGTCCGCGGACAGGATGCTCGGCGAGATCAGCACCCGCCCACCATAGGGGCGAGCGGGCCCCCGCGGGGCGGCCGTCAGCGCCGGCGCAGCAGCGCGAGGAACATCGCGTCGGTGCCGTGCCGGTGCGGCCACAGCTGGGCGTACGGGCACGGGCCGAGATCGGGCAGCGGTCGCAGCGCGACCCGGGCCAGCACCTCCTGCGCGTCGAGCACCTCGGCGTCGGCGCGTCGCTTGAGCACGTCCGCGACGACGAACCGCGTCTCCGGCAGGTGCGGGCTGCAGGTGGCGTAGGCGACGACGCCCCCGGTCCGGGTCGCGTCGAGCGCGGCGGCGAGCAGTTCCCGCTGCAGGGTGGCCAGGCCGGGCACGTCAGCCGGGTCGCGCCGCCAGCGCGCCTCGGGGCGGCGACGCAGCGCGCCGAGCCCGGTGCACGGGGCGTCGACGAGCACCCGGTCGTAGGCCGCCGGCTCGGCCGCACCGACCTGCCGCCCGTCGCCGACCCGCACCTCGACGTCGCCGCCCGCCGCGCGGACAGCCCGCAGGGTTGACT
>CAZYHR010000130.1:0-8526 GCA_964647395.1 uncultured Intrasporangiaceae bacterium
GGCGCAGCAGGTCGGCCTTGCCGAGGGAGTAGTCGGCCACCCGCTGGGCGATCTGCTGGACCTGCTCCTGATAGACGATCAGGCCGTAGGTCGTGTCGAGGATGTCGGCCAGCGGCTCGGCCAGCTCGGGGTGGATCGGCTCGATCCGCTGCTTGCCGGTCTTGCGCAGGGCGTAGTTGGTGTGGCTGTTGGCGCCCATCGGGCCAGGTCGGTAGAGGGCCAGGGCGGCGGAGATGTCCTCGAAGTTGTCCGGCTGCATGAGCCGCAGCAGGGTGCGCATGCCGCCACCGTCGAGTTGGAAGATGCCCAACGTGTCGCCGCGCTGCAGCACCCGGTAGGCCGCCGGGTCGGTGGGCGTGCGGCTCAGCTCGTCGAGGTCGACGCTCTGGCCCCGGTTGCTCTCGATGTTGGCGATCGCGTCGTCGATGATGGTCAGGTTGCGCAGGCCGAGGAAGTCCATCTTGACCAGCCCGAGGGTCTCGCAGCTCGGGTAGTCGAACTGGGTGATGACCTGGCCGTCCTGCAGCCGGCGCATGATCGGGATGAGGTCGATGAGCGGCTCGCTGGACATGATGACCCCGGCCGCGTGCACGCCCCACTGCCGCTTGAGGCCCTCCAGGCCGCGAGCCGTCGCGACGACCTCGGCCAGCGTCGGGTCACCGTCGTGCAGGGCGCGGAAGTCGGCGGCCTCGGCGTAGCGCGGGTGCTGCGGGTCGAAGATGCCGGACAGCGGGATGTCCTTGCCCATGACCGCCGCCGGCATGACTTTGGTCAGCGTCTCGCCGACCGAGAACGGGTGGCCCATGACCCGGGCCGCGTCCTTGAGCGCCTGCTTGGCCTTGATCGTGCCGTAGGTGACGATCTGGGCCACCCGCTCGTCGCCGTACTTGTCGGTGACGTAGCGGATCACCTCGCCCCGGCGACGCTCGTCGAAGTCGACGTCGAAGTCGGGCATCGAGGGACGCTCCGGGTTGAGGAAGCGCTCGAAGATCAGCCCGTACGGCACCGGGTCGAGGTCGGTGATGCGCATGGCGTAGGCACACATCGACCCGGCGCCGGAGCCGCGGCCCGGGCCGACCCGGATGCCGCGGTCCTTGGCCCAGGTGATGAAGTCGGCCACGACCAGGAAGTAGCCGCCGTAGCCCTTGTCGAGGATGACCTTGGTCTCGTACTCGGCCTGGGCGGCGGCATACTCGGGGACCCCCTCGGGGAACCGGGCGATCAGGCCGCGCTGGACCTCCTTGACGAACCAGCTCGCCTCGGTCTCGCCCTCGGGCACCGGGAAGCGCGGCATGTAGCGGCCCTCACCGGTCTCGAACGACACCTCGCAGCGGGCCGCGATGCGCAGCGTGTTGTCGCAGGCCTGCGGCAGCTCGCGGAACAGGTGGCGCATCTCGGCCGGGCTCTTGAGGTGGTAGCCCTCGCCGTCGAACTTGAACCGGCCGGGGTCGTGCAGCGTCGAGCCGGACTGCACGCACAGCAGCGCCGCGTGGGCGGTGGCGTCCTCGGCGCGGGCGTAGTGCAGGTCGTTGGTGGCCACCAACGGCAGCCGCAGTTCCTTGGCCAGGCGCAGCAGGTCGGTGACCGTGCGACGCTCGATGTCGTTGCCGTGGTCCATGACCTCGCAGTAGTAGTTCTCGGCGCCGAAGATGTCGCGGTAGTCGGAGGCGGCCTGCAGCGCCTGCTGCCACTGGCCGAGCCGCAGCCGGGTCTGCACCTCGGACGACGGGCAGCCGGTCGTCGCGATCAGCCCCCCGGAGTAGCTCGCCAGCAACTCGCGGTCCAGCCGCGGCCACTTCGTGTAGACCTGATCGAGGCTGGCCTGCGAGCTCATCCGGAACAGGTTGGCCAGTCCCCGGTTGTCGCCGGCCAACAAGGTCATGTGCGTGTAGGCGCCGGAGCCGGAGATGTCGTCGCCAGGCCGGGTGCGCTCGTCACCCCAGCGCACCTTGGTGCGGTCGGTGCGGTGGGTGCCCGGCGTGACGTAGGCCTCGACGCCGAGGATCGGCTTGACCCCCGCCCGGGTGGCCTGCTGCCAGAAGTCGAACGCCCCGAACAGGTAGCCGTGGTCGGTCGTGGCGATGGCCGGCATACCCATCTCGGCGGTGGCCCGCACCAGGTCGCCGATGCGCGCCGCGCCGTCGAGCATGGAGTATTCGGTGTGCACGTGGAGGTGCACGAACGAGTCGTCGGGGCGGGGTGCGGTGGACATCGTCCGCCACTCTAGATCGGCGCTCGGACAGTCCCGGGCGTGTCCCGCGTGTCGGGTCCGGGGTGTCGCGGGGTGTCCCGCCAGCCGGACAGCGGCCGTCTCACGGCGGCCCACCGAAGCTGGTCTCACCGTCACCTTGAAGGTGAGGGATACTGCTCAGTATGCCGCGGCCAGCCGCTCCAGGGCACCCTCCAGGTCCGCGGGGTAGGGGCTGGTGAAGGTCATCCACTCCCCCGTGCTCGGGTGCGCGAAGCCCAGTCCGACCGCGTGCAGCCACTGCCGGTCCAGCCCCAGGCGGGCGGCCAGGCGGGGGTCGCTGCCGTAGAGCGGGTCGCCGCAGCACGGGTGGCGCAACGCGGCCAGATGGACCCGGATCTGGTGGGTGCGCCCGGTCTCGAGCTTGACCTCGAGCAGGCTCGCGCCCCGGAAGGCCTCGATGACCTCGTAGTGGGTGACCGCCGGTTTACCCGACTCCCGGACCGCGAACTTGAAATCGGGCCCGGGATGGCGCCCGATCGGGGCGTCGATGGTGCCGACCATCGGGTCGGGCAAGCCCTGCACCAGCGCGTGGTAGGTCTTGTCGACCTGGCGGGTCTTGAAGGCCCGCTTGAGCCGGCCGTAGGCGTATTCGCTCTTGGCCACGACCATCAGCCCGGAGGTGCCGACGTCCAGGCGGCTGACGATGCCCTGCCGTTCGCTGGGTCCGGAGGTGGCGATGCGGTAGCCCGCCGCGGCCAGCCCACCGACGACCGTGGGACCGCTCCAGCCGACCCCGGGGTGAGCCGCGACCCCCACCGGCTTGTCGACGACGACCAGGTCGTCGTCGTCGTGGACGATGCCCATGCCCGGGACCGGCTCGGCGACGACGGTGGCGCTGGGGCTCGGGTCGGGAGTAGGCAGGTGCACCTCGAGCAGGTCACCGGGGGCGACCCGGTCGGACTTGCCGGCGGGTCGGGTGTTGACCAGCACGGCGCCGGCGCCGGCCAGGTCGGCCGCCTTGGTGCGGGACAGCCCGAACAGCCGGGCGATCGCGGCGTCGACCCGCTCGCCGGCCAGACCGTCGGGCACGAACAGGGTGCGCGCGTCAGTCACGGGGGTCCCGGTCGCGGGCCTGGTCGGGTGTCGCGCCGTCGGCCTGGTCCGTGCTGTCGGCTTGGTCTGTGCTGTCGGGGTGGTCTGTGCTGTCGGGGTGCTCTGTGCTGTCGTCAGCCGCGAGCGTGGACCGGCCGGAGGAGTCCCCGGCGCGCCGACCGTCGAGGCCGACCCCCAGCAGCGCGAGCAGGACGACCAGGCCGGCCGCGCCGACGATCGCGATGTCGGCGACATTGCCGATGAACCAGCCGTTGTAGTCGATGAAGTCGACGACGTGGCCCCGGCCGACCCCGGGCGAACGCAGCAGCCGGTCGGTGAGGTTGCCCAGGGCACCGCCGAGGATCAGGCCCAACGCGACGGCCCACGCCGTGCTGCCCAGCCGGCGGCTGGCCCGGACGACGAAGACCAGCACGACCACGGCCAGCAGGGTGAGCAGCCAGGTGCTGCCGGTGCCCAGCGAGAAGGCCGCGCCCGGGTTGCGCACCAGGACCAGGCGCAGCAGGTCACCGACCAGTTGGCGGGGCGGCTCGTCGGCGAGTGCGGCGACGGCCCACAGCTTGGTCAGTTGGTCGGCGGCGTAGGCGCCCAGCGCGACCACGGCGAACAGCAGGGTGAGCCTGCGGCGCGGCCCGGGGCGGGCACCGGCCGGCTCGTGCGCGCTCAGCCGCGCTCCGCCTTCTCCTTGCATGACCGGCATAGCGTCGCACGCGGGGCGGCCTGAAGTCGAAACTTGCCGATCGGCTCGCCACAGGACTCACAACTGCCGTAGCTGCCGTCATCGAGCCGCTCCAGCGCGTGCCGGTTCTGCGCGAGCTTGTCGCGGGAGATGTTGGCCAGCGAGATCTCCTGCTCGCGTTCATAGGTCTTGGTGCCGGCGTCGGCGTGGTCGTCGCCGGATCCGTCACCGGCGTCCCAGATCAGCCCCTGCAGGTCCTGCTCGGCGGTGCGCAGGTCGTCCTCGGCGCGGGCGATGTCCGACTCGAGTTCCGCCCTCAGTTCGGCCAGCTTGTCCTCGAAGTAGGACCGCAACTGGGCCCGGTAGGTGCGCTCGAAGCCGCGCAGTTCCTCGATCTTGCGCTCGATGATGTGCTTCTGCGACTCCAGCTCCTCCAGGACCTGCTCCTTGCGCTGCTGGGCCTCGGCGACCATGCCGGTCGAGCGCTCGCGCGCCTCGGTGAGCATCTGGTCGCGCTGGCTGGTCGCCTCGGCGAGCATCTCGTCGTGCTGGCGCTGGGCGGTGCCGACCAGCTCCTCGTGCTGGGCCTGGGCCGTCGACACCAGCTCGTCGTGCTGGCTCTGGGCGGTGGTCACCAGCTCGTCGTGCCGCGACTGGCCGGTCGAGAGCAGCTCGTCGTGCTTGGCCTGGCCGGTGCCCAGCAGCTCGTCGTACTTGGCCTGGCCGGTGGTCAGCAGTTCGTCGTGCTTGGCCTGGGCGCTGCCCACGAGCTCGTCGTAGCGGGCCTGACCGGTGGAGAGGAGCTCGTCGTGCTTGGCCTGGGCGGTGCCGATCAGCTCGTCGTGCTGGCGGCGCGCCGAGGTGACCAGCTCGTCGTGCTTGGACTGGCCCTGCTCGACCAGCTCGGCGTTGCGGGCCTCGCCCTCGCCGATCAGCTGGCGACGCCGGTTCTCACCCTCGGCGACGTGCTCGTCGTGCAGGCGCTGGGCCAGCTCGATCAGGCCGGTGGCGCCACCGCCCAGCCCGAAGCCACCCGCGGCCGGGGCGGCCGCAGCGGCCGGGGCGGCCTGCTTGGCCGAATCGGCGTCGCGCTCGGCCTCCTGGGCCCGCGCCTCCGCGGCTGCCGCGCGCTCCTCGGCGTCCCGGATGCGCGACTCCGCCGTCTGCATCTGCAGGCGGGCCTGGGCTCCCGCCTCCTGGATGCGCGCCGTCTGCGTCTGCAGCGCGGCATACCGAGCCTCGATGTCCTCGACCCGCTGCCGGGCGTCGGCCAGTTCACGCTGGTGCGCCTCGCTGAGCTGGTCCTCGGTGACCGGCGCCGCGCGCAGCTCGTCGAGCTCACCGCGCACCAGGGTCAGCTGCTGGGCCGCCTCGTCGTGCTGGGCGGCGATGCGGTCGGCGGCGGCCTCGATCTCGGCCAGCCGCGACTCGAGCTCCCCGGCCCGGGCCTCGGCCTCGTGCAGCCGCGGGTCGTCCTGCGGGACGGCGTCGACCGGAGCCAGCCCGCGGCCGGCGCGGCAGTCGCTCAACTGCTGCTTGAAGTCGTCGCGCTGGGCGATGAGGGACCGCATCTCGGCCACGATCTCGTCCAGGAAGTCGTCAACGTCGCGCTCGTCATAGCCCTTGCGGAACTGCGTCGTCTGGAAATGCTTGTTGAGCACTTGCTCGGGCGTGAGCGCCATAAGTGTTCACCTCGGGGTAGGTGGTCGTTGGGTCGTCGGACGGGGTTCCCTGCTCCGCCTGCCGGGTCACCGCTCAGAAGGGTTGCAGCCCCATGAGCGTGGACGTGACGAGCAGCAGGATGAGCAGTGCCAGGTCGAACCGCATCCCCCCCAGGGTAAGTGGCGGGACGACCTTGCGGATCATGCGAATGGGTGGATCTGTGAGGGTGTAGACCCCCTCCGCGAGCACGAGGAGGGGGCCGCTGGGCCGCCAGTCCCGGGCCAGGACGCGCACCCAGTCCAGCACCAGCCGTCCGATGAGGACGAGGAAGAAGAAGAAGAGCAGCATGGAGACGATCTGCCAGGCTGCGCGCATGGGACAAGTGTGACGTATGTGACGGCTCGGACGGAAGTCCGGTTCGCTAACTGGACCAACCCCCGACGCTATGAACTCGGCGGGGGTGGTGACGCGGCCCCCGGCTGGTGCCGGGGCCGCCGTTGCTCAGCTCTGGTTGAACGGACCGCCGGGCCGACCCGGCGTGTCCTCGGCGGCGACCTCGACGTGCGCCGGCGAGAGCAGGAAGACCTTGGCGGTGACCCGCTCGATGCTGCCGTGCAGCCCGAAGACCAAGCCGGCCGCGAAGTCGACGAGCCGCTTGGCGTCGGCGTCGTCCATATCGGACAGGTTCATGATGACCGGGGTGCCCTCGCGGAACGACTCACCGATGGCCTTGGCCTCGTTGTAGGTGCGCGGGTGGATCGTCGTGATGCGGCTCAGCGGTCCCACCTCCGGCTCGCGGACCACCCGGGAGACCGGAGTCGGCCGGGTCGGCAGCGGGGTGACCTCGGCGGAGCGTTCGCGGCGCTCGTCCCGGCGCTCGTCGCGACGGTCCTCGTAGCGCTCGTCGTAGGAGTCGTAGGCGTCGTCCTCCTCGGCGAGCCCGAGGTACACCATCGTCTTGCGAAGTGCCCCAGCCATGCCTTGACCCCTTGTCGTTGGTAACCACCGTCCAGTGACACCAGTGGTGCCAGCGATGTCGACGTTAGCGAAGTGACTGGCGTGATCCCAGGATTGCCGTGCCGACACGCAGGTGTGTCGCCCCGTGCCGGATCGCCGCCTCGAGGTCGGCGCTCATCCCGGCCGACATCCAGCTCGCTGCGGGGTGTTGCTGCCGGATGCCGCGGGCGGCCCGCGCGAGCTCGGCGAAGGCCCGGTCGGGGTCGCCGCCCAACGGCGCCACCCCCATGACCCCGGCCAGGTCGAGGTGCTCGGCGGCGGCGACCAGGTCGGCCAGCTCGGCCGCACCGCTCGGCTCGACCCCGGCCCGGCCCTGCGCCCCCGGCGGATCGAGGCTGACCTGGACCAGGGCCACCAGCCGGCGCCCGGCCCGACCGGCCGCCCGGTCCAGGGCTCCGACCAGCTTGGGGCGGTCGACGGCGTGCACGACGTCGGCGTAGCCGGCCACCGATCCGGCCTTGTTGGTCTGCAACTGGCCGACGAAATGCAGGCGCACGGTCGCGTCCGGGCGAGCCGCGCGGACCCCGGCCAGCTTGATCGAGGCCTCCTGGTCCCGGTTCTCGCCGATGTCCTGGACCCCGAGGTCGAGCAGGTGCAGCACGTCGGAGGTGGGGAAGAACTTCGTCACCACGACGGTCGTCACCTCACCCGGGTCGCGGTCGACCTCGGCGCAGGCGGCCTCGATACGCACCTGCAGCGCGGCCAGGCGGGCGGCCAGCTCGGTCCGGCGGTCGGTCATCGGGGCCCCTCGGGTGGTGCGGTCGGCGCGGCCGCCGGGTGCGCGGCATACCGCAGGATGGTGGCCGCGAAGCGGCCGGTGGCGCCGCTGCGCCGGAACGAGTAGAGATCCGGGTGCTCCCGGGTGCAGCCGGGCACCCAGACGACCCGGGCGCCGCGCTCGTGCAGCCGGGCGACCACCCCGGCGCCGATGTCGAGCGCCGGGGTGCCGGTCCACGAGACGGTGCGGGCGCTGGGGTGCTCGGTGGCGACGTCCTCGCGCAGCTGCGGGGGCACCTCGTAGCAGCGTCCGCACACCGAGGGACCCACCACGGCTTCGACGGCGCGCGCGCCGAGGTCGGCCATCGCGTCGAGAGCGGCGTCGACGACCCCGGCGGCCAGCCCGGGGCGACCGGCGTGCACCGCCCCGACGACCCCCGCCCCGGGGTCGGCCAGCAGCACCGGGACGCAGTCGGCGACCAGCGCGGCCAGCGCCAGGCCGGCCCGGTCAGTGACCAGCGCGTCGCACTGCGGGGGCGGGCCCGCCCAGGGACCGGTCGCCGCGACGACCTCGCGACCGTGGCACTGCTGCATGAACAGCAGGTCGTCGCGCGGGACCGCCAGCGCATCGGCCAGGGCCTGCCGGTTGGCCTCGACGGCCTGCGCGGTGTCGCCGACGTGGCCGCCGAGGTTGAAGGAGGCGAAGGGTGCGGCGCTGTCCCCGCCGTGCCGGTCGGTGACCGCTCGGTCCAGCCCGCCGGATCGCTCGCGCCACAGGAACACGGGTTTCACGCTATCTCGGGCCGGCGCCCGGATCGGACCGAGACGGCCGACCGCCGCCCCGGCGGGGGGCGGCGGTCGGACTGCTCTCGGCAGACTGCTCTGGACGGGACTGCCTTGGACGACCGTGTCGGGCCGGGCTACTTGAGGAAGTCGGGGACGTCGAGGTCGTCGCCGTCGTCGAAGGACACGGTGCGCGGCGGCTGGACGACCGGGTCGGGCTGGGCCGGCGCCGCGGCGGGGGGCGCCGCAGCCGGGTCGGGTCGGGCGGCACCCCCGGGAGCGGCGGCCGGCTGGCCCACCGGCACCGGGACCGGTGCCGCGACCGGCGCGGGCGCTGGTGCGGAGGTGGGCGCCGGCCGGGTCGGCA
>CAZYHR010000131.1:0-8502 GCA_964647395.1 uncultured Intrasporangiaceae bacterium
GCCGGCGTGCAGAACCCGCTGTTCTTCAAGGACACCTCGGTCATGCTCTTCGGCGACGCCAAGGAACGCACCGAGGACATCGTCAAGGCGCTGTGACTCGCCGGCGGTGACCCGCCCGCGCCGGAATCACCGCCCGCGCCGGAATCACCGCCCGCGCCGTGGATCACCGTCCGACCGGAACGGCGCCGAGGCGTCGTCGAGAGCGGCGAGTTGGTCGGCGGTGAGGGCGAGGGTGGGGGCGGCCATCAGGTCGTCGAGCTGGCCGGGGCGGCTGGCCGAGACGATCGGGGCGGTCGCGCCCTTGGCGAGCAGCCAGGCGAGGGCGACGGTGGCGGGTGCGCAGCCGTGCGCGTCGGCGACCTCGGTCAGCGCGCTGACCACCCGGAAGCCGTCGGAGTCGAGGTACTTGCTGACCCCATTGCTGCGGGCGACCCCTTCGGCGTCCGCGGGTGTGCGGTACTTGCCGGTGAGGAAGCCGGAGGCCAGCGAGTAGTAGGGGAAGCAGGCCAGGCCCTGCTCACGCACGAGCGGGGCCAGGCCGGTCTCGTAGTCGTGGCGCAGCACCAGGCTCCAGCCGGGCTGGACGGCGACCGGCTCGGCGAGGCCCTCGGCGCGGGCGTGCTGCAGCCACCGGCCGACCAACTCGGGGCTGTGGTTGCTCACCCCGACGGCCCGGACCTTGCCCTGCCGGACCAGCCGGTCGAAGGCTGCGGCGGTCTGCTCGACGGGGACCTGCGGGTCGCTGTGGTGGGCGTAGTAGAGGTCGATCCGGTCGGTCTGTAACCGGCTCAGGCTGGCGTCGCAGGCCCGCGCGACATTGTCCGGGGACAGGCCCTGGAAGTCCGGGTGCGAGAAGACCTTGGTGGCGATGACGACGTCGTCCCGGTGGCCGCGGGCCGCCAGCCACGACCCGATGATCGTCTCGGACTCCCCACCCCGGTTGCCCGGCACCCAGCGCGAATAGCTGTCGGCGGTGTCGATGAAGTTGCCGCCCCGCTCGAGGAAGGCGTCGAGGATCGAGTGCGAGGTCGGCTCGTCCGCGGTCCAGCCGAAGACGTTGCCCCCGAAGTTGATCGGGAAGATCTCGATGCCGCTGCTGCCGATCGTCGCCATGCCCCCATCCTGGCATCCGGGCGCGGCGTCCGCTCAACCGCTGCCGGTGGGGGCCAGGCCGACCTGGCGCAGGACGTGATCGGCCGCGGTGCCGGAGCTGGCCAGCAGCCGCAGTGCCTGACCGTTGACCGCGGAAGCCCGGCGGGCCTGCTGCAGGATCTGGACCCCGACGCTGCCCAGGTGGGTCACCCCGTCGAGGTCCACGGTCAACCCGAGGGTGCCGGACCGGGACTCGATGGCGAGGTGGTCGCGGAACCGGTCGGCGGTGGTGAGGATGACCGGGCCGAGCACGACGAGGGTCGCCGGTCGGTCGGGGGCCAGATAGGCCACCAGCTCGCGCTCCGGGCCGGAGCGCCCCTCGTCCGCCGAGAACGGTGCCGCGAGTCGGCCGACCGGCCGGCTCAGCCGGCGGGTCACGGTGACGGAGCTGCCACCCGGGTGGTGCCGGACCACGAGCGAGTTGGTGAGCCGGCCGGCCAGCGCGAGGCCGAGGCCCCGGAAGTCGAGAGCCTGCGCCGGGGCCGACCCGACGGCCGCCGGGTCGATCGTCGCGGCCTCACGCCACCGGCCGTTGTCGGAGACCTCGACCACCACCGTGCCCGAGCTGTCCAGCCGCGCGGCCACGCGCACCTCCAGGGTCCGGTTCGGGTCCGGGGCCGCGTGCTCGATGCTGTTGGTCACCAGCTCGATGACGGCGTGGCTCAGGTCGACGCGGTCGGCGGCCCCGGCGTCGACGGCGGCCAGCCACCGATCGACGCCCACCGCGGCGCGGGCGATGTGCCGCGTGTCGGCGGTGAGGGTCAGGTGCAGATCATGGGGCAGGCCGACCCGATGCACCGCGAGCACCGTCGCATCGTCGTCGACCCGGTGCCGGGTGCGATGCGCCACGGCCCGTTCGCAGACCCGGTCGGGGGCGTGCGTCGGGGCGTCCGCCCGCGCCGGCCGGTCGAAGGCGACGGCGACGACCTCGGCGAACTCGGCCGGGCTGCTGGCCTGGAACTGCGGTGCCCCGCCGACCAATCCGTTGGTGTAGAGCACGAGCAGACCATCCTCGGGCAGCCGGTCCCGGGCCGTGCTGAACGGCGAACCCCCACCGAGCGGCGTGGATCCCGTGGGCGCCAGGAAGCGCCATCGCTGGCCCTCGACGACCAGCGGCGGGGGATGCCCGGCCGTGCAGTATTCGAGCTCCCCGGTGACGGTGTCGATGACGACGACGCAGACCGTGGTGGCCTCCGCGGACCGGGTGTCCGCGACGACGGCGTCGAGGCTGCCGAGGGCGGCCGCGATGCTGCTGCCGGCGCGCAGCCGCTCCTCGAGCACCGCCCGCAGCCGGGCCATGACCGCCGTGGCGAGCACCCCCGCGCCGACCACGTCGCCGACGACGAGGGCCACCCGGCCCAGGCCGAGCGGCATACTGCTGAACCAGTCCCCACCCGAGCCGCCCGCCACCGTGGGCAGCACGCAGCGCGCGCCCAGTTGGAGACCGGGCAGCACCGGGATCGCGTCGGGTCGCAGCGCCGCCGCCGGATGGCCGAGCGGCGTGCCGTTGGTCGAGTCGGCACCCGGACCGGCCCCCTCGGCCGACGGCCCCAGACCCGCCGCGGCCGGCCACGCCGCGACGATGACCCCCCGGGTCGTGTCGTCGGCGCGCAGCCACGGGGTGGACCGGATGCCGTGTGCGCCGGCGGCGGGCCCGCCGGGCCGAGCCGGGACGAGGGCCGGCCAGCGCGCTTCGGCGAACGGCTCACCGGTCTGCAGCACCTGCAGGATCTTGTCCTGTAGCCCCGTGCCCAGCAGCCACGCGGAGCCGCGCAGCGACGTGCCCAGCGGCCCCACCTCGTCGGAAAGGGTTTGCCGACAGAGCCGGTTGACCGCGACCACCCGCAACTGCGGCCCGTCGACGGCGAAGGCGAGCACCCCGAGCTGGTCGAAGGCAGCGACCGCCACCGTCGCCGAGACGGCGACCTGGTGGTGTGGCCGGGACCCGCCGGCCCCGCTCATCGCTGCGCCGGCGCCTCGCCGGGCGTGCTGTCGCTGTCCGCGTGGCTCGGTCGGCCCTCGGGCAGTTCCCCGGTGAGCTCGACCTCGGCGGCGATGTCGCGCACCTTGCGGTTGAGGTGTTGGCTGGTCTCGCGCAGCCGCTCGAAGGCCGCCTCGGAGGTGATCAGGTCCCGATTCATCAGGATGCCGATGGCGGTGCCGATCTGCCGGCTCGACGACAGCGCCTCGGTGAGGTTGTGGGAGTCCCGCGCTCGCAGCGTCTGCTCGACCGACAGCGCCGCGAACGGCGCGATGAGCAGGGCCAGGTGGGCGTCGGTCTCGGTGAACGCATCGGCGTCCTGGGCGTAGAAGTTCATCGCGGCGTGGTCCTCGCCGCCGAGCGACAACCGCACCGAGAGCATGCTGCGCACCCCGGTCTCAGCGCGGCAGCGCGGGCCGAACACCGGCCAGCGCGGGTCCGCGTCGACGGCTCCACTCATGACGATGACCTCACCCTCCGACGCGTCCAGGCAGGGCCCCTCGCCGGTTTCGTACTGCACCGGGTCGACGCGCTGCGGCAACGGATCGGTGGCGCTGAGGGTGCGCGGGTGGTGGCCGCGGCGCAGCAGGGTGAGGGCGCAGTGCTCGGTGTTCGGCATCGACCGGGCGGCCACCAGGACGATGCGATCGGGGTCCAGCCCGGCGTCGTCGGGTGAGGTGAGCGAGGCGCTCAGGTCATCGAAGTGCTGACCCAGCCGGGCGAGGCGTTCCGCTGACCTGCTGCTGACCATGGTTCACCACCGCATCGGGCCCACCGTCGAGGCACGGGTCTGGCCGGCCGGCGAACTTGCCCACCACTGTACGCCGTTGCGGATATTTCGGGGGACCGGCGACCACCGGCCGGTATGCCGCGGGCTCAGTCGTCGTCCGGGTCCGGCTCGACCGGGGGAGGCGTGATGTGCTGCCGGGGTGCCGGGTCGTGGCCGGTGGGGTCGAACCGGGGCTCGTCGCCGGAGTAGTAGGCCAGCGGGCCGGTGTCGGCGGTGCGCTTGCGGGCGCGGATGTCGGCGCTCTGGAACAGCGTCTCGGGCCGCCGTCGCCGCGGCTGCTCGATGACCGGCTCGTGGTGCGGCACCACCGGGATCGCCCGGGAGTGTTCGGGCGCCGGGTCGTCGACCTCGTCGGCACCGAGGTGCGGGGCCGGGCCGGACGCCTCCGGTGAGGCCGGTCGTGGGCCGGGGCCGGGCGGCATACCGGGGTCGGTGGCGCCGGCGTGCGGGTCCGGCTCGAGGCGGTGGTCGCGGTCGGCCTGGTCGGACGGGATCTGGAAGATGTTGGCGACGAGCAGGCGGTAGGTGGTGTCGGGCTCCGGGACGTAGTGGACCTCGCGCATCGCCTGGTCCTGGCCGGCGTTCTCGAAGACGAAGGTGCCGAAGCCGAGTAGCCGGCCCGGGATCGAGCGGATGTACTTGAGGTCGGTGACCTTGCCCAGCGGCATCATCGCGGTGTCCCGCTCGATGATCCCCTGGGTCAGCAGCAGCCGCTTGTCGGTCGCGACGAAGAACTCCCGGCGCCACTCCAGGACCTGCCAGCCGAGGTAGGCCAACGTGCCGAGGGTCACCCAGATCATCAACTCGAAGATCCGGGTCAGGCTGCCCGGGGCGTGGGCCAGCAGCAACACGGTGAGCAGCACCGAGCCGGCGAAGATCCCCGCCGGCCGGGCCAGGATCGCCCAGTGCCGGTGGATCGCGAAGACCACCGTCTCGGTGTCGAGCAGGTAGGGGCGATAGCCCTCGTCGCGCTGCCCGAAGCGGGACGCCATGCCGGCCCGCTAACGCCGTCCGAGCAGGGCGTCGAAGACCGCGATGATGCTCGTCACCGCGTCGCGCAGCAGGTTGAAGATGGTGCGGATGATGTCGGCGGCCTGGTTGGGGTCGCGCAGGATCGCATAGATGATGAAGGCGAGCAGGAACCACTTGAAGACACTCCAGAACTTCTTCATGGTGGCTCCTGGCTCGGTGGTGGCGCGACGGCACGCCGGATCGCCCCGACATACGCTGCCAGTGTGACAAGTGGTGCGCAAGTGGCCGGTGAGGCGCGCCGGGGGACGGTGCCGGAGGTGGCTGCGGTGGCTGCGGAGCGGTCTGCGAGGTGGATGTGACGCAGCGTGACGCCGGGATCACTCTTCGTCACAGTCAAGTCATCGGTCCTGCTGCGTCGTCCACAAGCCGTCGAGTCCAGGGTCGCACGATCCACAGCGTCGCCGCCGGGGTCTCGCCGTGGCCCTGCGGAGCGGCCAGGGTCTGGCCCATGACCGAGCCCACCCCCCTTCGCCCTCGACGCCGTCCGCGCGCCGAGCGGGTCCGGCGTGCACGGGTGGCCGCTGGGCTGGCGGCCCGGCACGGCGGGGTCGCCCATCGCCGTGATCTGGGCGCCGAGGGGGTGGACCGCTGGGACATCCGCACCGAGGTGTCGGCCGGCAGGTGGTCGCTGGCCGGGCGATACACCGTCGTCCCGGGTCGAAGCGCGCCGCAGGGCGAAGGGCTGCTGTGGCGGGCCGTCTGGGAGGCGGGTGCCGGCGCAGTGCTCGACGGGGGTGCCGCCCTGATTGCCGGCGGCCTCACGGGCTGGAGCCTCGACACCGTCGACGTCTCGGTGCCGCCGACCCAACGCGCCCGCCACGTCGCCGGCGTCCGGATCCGGCGGTGCAGACCGGTGCCGATCCGAAAGGTGGGCCTGCCGCGGGTGGTGCCGGAGTGGGCCGCTCTGCACGCGGCGCAGTGGGCCCGCACCGACCGCGCGGCGGCGCTGATCCTCTGTCTGGTCCTGCAGCAGCGGCTGACGACCCCCGAGCGACTGCTGTCCGCGTGGAGCCAGGTGCGTCGCAGCCCGCGCCGGGGCTTCCTCGATGCCGCGCTGGCCGACATCTGTGACGGGGCGAAGTCCCTCGGCGAGTTGGACTTCGCCGGGCTGTGCCGGGCCCACCGGTTGCCGCCACCGTCTCGGCACGCCGTGCGGCAACTCCCGAGCGGCGGGTCTACCTCGACGTCGAGTGGGAGGAGTTGGGCTTGGTCGTGGAGATCGACGGGGGCCATCACGCCTGGGCGCTCAATCCGGTCGACGACGCCCTGCGCCAGAACGAGATCACCTTGACCCGACGGATCGTGCTGCGCATCCCGGTGCTCGGCCTGCGCCTGCAGACCGACGCGTTCATGGATCAGGTCGCCCGGGGCTTGGCCGCCGCTCGAGGCCGGCTGGCCCGATCAGCGTGACCTTCCGGCGGCCCGCCTCGAACAAGGTGTGGCACCGCGTGATCAATGCATCACGCTGCGTCACACCTAAGCCGGGCCGAGCGGGGCCGGCGGGCTCAGACGACCCCGTAGAGCCGGTCGCCGGCGTCCCCGAGCCCGGGCACGATGTAGCCGTGCTCGTCGAGCCGCAGGTCGACGGCGCCGGTGACCAACGACACCGGCACCTCCAGCCCGGCGAGGGCCTGCTCGACCCGGGCGATGCCCTCGGGTGCGGAGATGAGCGTGATCGCGGTGATGTCGTCAGCGCCGCGGTCGCCCAGGTAGCGGATGGCGTCGACGAGGGTCCCGCCGGTGGCGAGCATCGGGTCGAGCAGGTAGCACTGCCGGCCGGACAGGTCCTCCGGCAGCCGGTGGGCATAGGTCACGGCCGTCAGCGTCTCCTCGTTGCGCAGCATGCCCAGGAAGCCGACCTCGGCCGACGGCAGGATCCGCAGCATCCCCTCGAGCATCCCGAGCCCGGCCCGCAGGATCGGCACGACGAGCGGCTTGGGGTTGGCCAGCTTGATGCCGGTCGTCGGTCCGATCGGCGTCTCGATCTCGAACGGCTCCACCCGCACGTCCCGGGTGGCCTCGTAGGCCAGCAGCGTGACCAACTCCTCGGCGAGCCGCCGGAAGGTCGGGCTGTCGGTCCGCTTGTCGCGCAGATAAGTCAGCTTGTGCGAGATGAGTTGGTGGTCGGCGACATGGACACGCATGAGCGAAACTTACCCCGTGCCCGACCCCGCCCCAGCCCCTGTCACCGTCCCGGGTCACGGGCTGCCCGTCGACCCTCGGTATGCCGCGTGGCTGGCCCGCGCGCTCGACCTCGCCCGCGCGGCCGGACGGTCCGGGGAGGTGCCGGTGGGCGCGGTCCTGGTCGACCCGGACGGCCGGGTCGTCGGCGAGGGCGCCAACGCCAGGGAGGCCACCAGCGACCCGACCGCGCACGCCGAGGTGGTCGCGCTGCGGGCCGGGGCGCGGCATACCGGGTCGTGGCGGTTGCCGGGGCACACGCTCCTGGTGACCCTCGAGCCGTGCGTCCTGTGCGCCGGGGCGATCGTCGCCGCCCGCATCGAGTCCCTGGTCATCGGCGCCTGGGACCCCAAGGCCGGGGCCTGCGGGTCGGTGTGGGACCTGGTGCGCGACCGGCGAGCCAACCACTGGGTCGAGGTGGTCGGGGCCCTGGACCCGGACGGCTGCGGTGGAGTGCTGCGCGGCTTCTTCCGGGCGCGGCGGTCGTGAAGCCGGCCAGGCGGTGCGGGCCGGGCGCCGGCGCTCGCAGCCCTGCCAGCGCATACTACCGACGGCCGACCGGGGGAGGTACGTCGCGTGCTACCTGTTGCGAGCCGCCGATCGTGCTGTCACCATGAAGAAGCCCATCTGGGACCAACTTCATCTCGTTTCCTTGAGCTGGCCGAACTGCAAGGCCCTCGACTCAAGGCCAGGACGGCAAGTTGGATTCGTCTCGACAAATGGTCAACGCCCGACCATAGTGAAGCAGCCGAATGGGAGGCAACAAGTATGCCTGGCTACGAACTGAACCACTGGGCTCCAGCAAGTAATGATCGGGGATCATCCCACCAGTGGGATGGACGTTCGGCTTGCTGAGGAAGTTGCCCCACCTGGCCACCGTGACGCTTGCCCTCCTGGGTGTCGCTTCGTGCTCCGCGACCAGCCCACCATCACTGGCCGCGGCCACAACCCCAGTGGACGCGGCCAGCGCCAGGTCTGCCGCCGCAGCCTGGGCTGAAGTTCGCGGCACCCAATCCCGCCTGGCTTCCATTCAGTCCACGCTTGTGGCGGCGTGCATGCACCGTGCGGGCTACGGCGTCTCCCCGCCGAACCCTTCTGCCATACCGACCGCCACGGACATAGACGTTAGTCCGACACTGGACGCGGCGCGCTCCGGGGGTTACGGCATCTTGGCGAGCCAAGTCCAGCGCACGGCACAGGGAGCAAGTTCCGCGTGGACCGATTCAAGCGATGATTACAAACGTCGATACACAGTTGCGCTCTACGAAGAGGAGAGCGAGCGCATTGTCTACGCCTTTCCGGGCGGCAGTTACGGGCTCTTCTTACTTGAGGTGGGGGTGGCTGAGCCCGCCGCCGACCAGGAGCA
>CAZYHR010000132.1:0-8496 GCA_964647395.1 uncultured Intrasporangiaceae bacterium
GGGCACTGGCTCTGGCACCGGCCGCACTCGGTGCACGTCGTGAAGTCGAGCAGGCCCTTCCAGGTGAAGTCCTCGACCTTGCCGACGCCGAGGCTGGCGTCCTCGTCGAGGTCCTCGATCGCCTCGAGGTCGACCGGCTTGCCGTCGACCTGCAGCGGTTGCAGGGCGGCCAGCGAGGTGCGTCCGTCGGCGTGCCGCTTGAAGAAGATGTTGAAGAAGGCCAGGAAGCGGTGCCACGCCACGCCCATCGTCGGGGTGAGCGCGATGGTGATCATCCAGGCGAAGCTGATGAGGATCTTGATCGCGGCGACGACATAGATCGACTCGCGCAGCCACTGCTCGGACAGCCCGCCCCAGATGCCGCGCAGCCATCCGGTGAGCGGGAAGTGCAGGGCGATGTTGGTGCCCGGCTCGATCCGCTCGACGAGCGCGGCCTCCTGGGTGCGCAGGCTGAGGATGCAGATCGTCACGAACAGGATGGTGAACTCGACGTAATAGGCCTGCCACCACACGCTGCCGAAGAAGCGGCTGCGCCGGCCGTGCTCGCCGCCCGCCGAGCGCGGGTGCTCCCGCTGGCGGATCGCCATGAGCACGACGATGCCGATCAGCCCGGCCCAGGCGAACAGTTCGATGAGCCACTCGAACGGCGGGAAGTGCCCGATGAGCGGCAGCCGGAAGTCGGCCCAGATGAGCTGGAAGAACGCGTTGACCAGAGTCGCGAAGAGCAGGAAGAACGCCAGCGCGGTGAACCAGTGCGCCGCGGCGACCACCGGCTTGCGCGCCATGCGGGTGTGCCCGAGGAACTCCCGCACCACGGTGCCGACCCGGGTGCCGCGCCGGTCGTTGCGGGTCGCGTCCGGCGCCCCGGTCTGGAACAGCCGGTAGTAGCGGAACACCTGCCGGAACAGCAGCACCCAGCCCAGCAGCGGGATGGTGAAGCACAGCGCGATGGCGGTGATCTGCAGGGCGCTCATGGCCGGAGTCTAGTCCCCACTAAGCGCTTGCTCACCTGAGCGGCGGCGTCGCCTCCGTCACCACGACATCTGGTATGCCGCCGGGCCGATCAGGCGGCGCGGGCGGCCGGACGCAGCGCGCCCCAGACCGTTACCACGGCGTCGACGGTCGCGAGCAGGCCCGGCTCGCAGTGGGTCTCGGCGTGCAGCACGCCGCGGTGGTGGTGGTCGCGCCAGACCGAGCAGCGGATCCGGCCGGGGCACGCGCAGTCCCGGCGCTGGCCGGCGCCGATCCGGTCGCGCAACTCGCTGGAATAGCTGAGCCGGAGCGCGCGGGTGCCCGAGGCGTAGGACGAGATGGCCAGCCGGCGCTCGTCGGGGGCCACCCAGGTGACCCAGATCGGCGTGCGGCAGACCCCGGCGATGATGGCTGCGGCGGTGTCGACCATGACCCGAGTGTGACTCAGGTCACCGAGCCGCGGAACCGCCGAACGGGTGACAAGTTGAGGTCGATTCGGTGTCCCGGCCGCCACCGGCGGCTACTCTGGGCGCACGCGGCACCTCGTCGAGAGCGGGCCGATGATGTTCGGTTAACGCCTGTCCTGGAGGTCGCGGGTTCAATTCCCGCTCGGCCCCGCGGGGCCGGTAGCTCAGCCCGGTAGAGCGCCAGGTTTCCGGATGTCGACCCCATGCCCCGCTCTCGTCGAGGTGCCGTGCCGGCTCGGCGCCGGGCCGGCCGGGTGCGGCTGTCCGGGGCACGGACATCGGCGACAATTCACCTGCGCGCGGCCGCCGCAGCCCCTACCCTGGTGTGGTGCGGCGACTCGTCGCCGGGGGCGGGCCGACGACGCTCGGTTATCCACTGCATATGGGTGAGGTCACGGGTTCGAATCCCGTCCGGTCTAGACCGGTAGCTCAGTGGCCAGAGCGCACTTTTCCGGATGTCACCCCATGTCCCGTCCCCGCCGAGGAGTCGCCGCGCGGCATCCCGTCGAGCCGTCCGACCGAGGTAACGTCCCATGGACTTCCTGCGCACCTTCAACCTGCGCCGCACCATGCAGACCCAGCGGGCCGACCCGCGCCAGGTCGTCAACAGCGCGGGCGGCTTCACCTTCGAGATCTCCGACGAGCAGCGGTTGCGGCGCTTCCTGGTCCTCGGCGTGGACGGCGGCACCTACTACGCCTCGGCGCCCGAGCTGACCCAGGAGAACGCCGGTTTCGTCGTCGACCTGGCGCGGCGCGACCCGCGGCTGGTCATCGACACCGTGCTCGATGTCTCGCTGCGCGGTGCCGCGCCGAAGCAGAACGCCACCCTGTTCACCCTCGCGGTCGTCGCGTCGGTCGCCGACGACGACGGGCGCGCCGCCGCGCTCGCCGTGCTGCCCCGGGTCGCGCGCACCGGCACCCACCTGTTCCTCTTCGCGACGTATGCCGCGCAGTTGCGCGGGTGGGGCCGCGGGCTGCGGCGCGGCGTGGCCGGCTGGTACCTCGACAAGACCGTCGACGAGTTGGCCCTGCAGGTCGTCAAGTACCGTCAGCGCGAGGGTTGGACGCACCGTGACCTGCTGCGGCTGTCCCACCCGGCGACCGTCGAGCCGGACCGGGCGGCGCTGTTCGACTGGGTGGTCGGCCGGCCGCCGGCCGACGGGGTCGAGCTGCCTCGGCTGGTCGAGGGTTTCCGGCGCGCGGCGGTGGCCGCGCCCGAGGGGGCGGCCGCGCTGGTCCGCGACTACGGCCTGACCTGGGAGATGCTGCCCGACGAGGCGCTCGGCCGGCCCGGCACCTGGGCGGCGCTGCTCGAGCAGGGTATGCCGCAGACCGCCCTGCTGCGTCAGCTGCCCCGCCTGACCCGGCTGGGGCTGCTGGCCCCCGGCGGCGAGCACCTGGCCGCCGTGGTGGCCCAGCTCACCGACCCGGAGCGGCTGCGCCAGGCCCGGGTGCACCCCATCTCCCTGCTCGTCGCGCTGCGGACCTACGCCGCTGGGCGCGGGCTGCGCGGGGCGAGCGAGTGGGAGCCGGTCGGGCCGGTGGTCGACGCCCTCGACGCGGCGTACTACGCGGCCTACGGCCTGGTCGAGCCGACGGGTCGGCGCACCCTGCTGGCGCTGGACGTCTCGGGCTCGATGAGCGCGCAGATCTCCGGCCTGCCGCTGACCTGCCGGGAGGCCTCGGTGGCCATCGCCCTCGTCACGGCCAGCGTCGAGACCGACTGGGAGATCCGCGGATTCACCGCGCGGGACCGCAACGACTGGACCTCCGGCGCGCTGCTCACCCCCGTGCGGGTGAGCCCGCGGCAGCGGCTCGACGACGCGTGCCGAGTGGTCGCCGACCTGCCGTTCGGCCGCACCGACTGCGCCCTGCCGATGGAGTGGGCTCTGGAGCAGCGCCGGTCGTTCGACACCTTCGTCGTGTTCACCGACAACGAGACCTACTACGGCCAGATCCACCCGCACCAGGCGCTGCGACGCTATCGGCAGGCCACCGGCATCCCGGCCCGGCTGATCGTCGTGTCGATGACCCCGACGCGGTTCTCGATCGCCGACCCCTCCGACGCGGGGATGCTCGACGTCGCCGGTTTCGACACTTCGGTCCCGCAGTTGATCTCGGACTTCTCCCGCGGCGGCTGAGGCTGCCCGACAGGTCGGGGTGGAGTCTGCCCGCGGCGAGCACCGCGGGCAGACTCCACCCTGCTGGCTCACCCCGTTGAGCGGCGGTAGGTCAGCACGACGTTGCCCTTGGCGGTGATGTCGTCGTGGACCAGTTCGAGGGGCACCGGCGGGTCGCCGTCCTCGGTGAGCCGCCGACCGGTGCCGGCCAGCGCGGGATGGACGACGAGGATGAGCTCGTCGAGCAGGCCGGCATAGAGCAACTGCCGCGCGACGGACAGCGACCCGGAGACCGCGATCCGGCCGCCCGGCTGGGCCTTGAGCCCGCGGACGAACTCGACGAGGTCTCCCTCGACGAGCCGGCTGTTCTCCCACTCGAGCGGCCCGCGCAGCGTGTGTGAGGCGACCCACTTCGGGGTCGGGTTGATGAAGTCCTTGAACTCGTCCTCGGCGGTCGGCCAGTAGCCCGACCACTGCTCGTAGGTCACCCGGCCGAGCAGCACGGTGTCGACCCCGGCGGTGGCCCGGTCCATCGCGGCGCCGACCCCTTCGTCGAAGGCGTCGAGCTGGAAGACGTGGGGGTTCTCCAGCACGCCGTCGACCGACGCGAAGTACCCGGCGACCACCTCACGCACGGCCCACCTCCGGCAGGGTCGTGGGCAGCGAGTGGGCCGCGTCGCGGCCTCCGAGACGCGGGACCCGGCGGAAGGTGCTGTGCTCGGACATCGGGTGTCCTTTCGGGGAGTGGGATGAGGTGGCTGCCCGCAGCGCGGCGAGCTCGAGCCGGCCCGACTTCAGCGGGGCCGTCACGACCCTTCGCTGCCCGGGTTGGGTCGCTGCCATGAGCTCGACAGTACCGACCAGTTGGTATGTAGTCAAGGATGGACCCGGGCTGGCCGCGGGGTTGGGTCGACGCGGCGGCCGGCCGGGGTTTGCCGGGGGCGAGCCGGGTTTGAGAGGCTGCCCGACGGGCAACAGGTGCCGCAGACGAAGGAGTGCGACGTGATCGGTTTCATCGCTGGAGCGGCGCTCGGCTACGTGCTGGGCACCCGGGCCGGCCGGGAGCGCTACGAGCAACTCAAGCGCGGCGGCAAGCGGGTCTGGCGCTCCGACCCGGTGCAGCACCGGCTCGAGGCGGGCAAGCACGCGGTGCGAACCCAGGCGGTGCCCTTCGTGGCCGACAAGGTCGGCGACGCGGTCAAGGCGGCCGGTCAGCAGGTCAAGCAGCGGGCCGGCCGGGAGACCCTGCCGGCCACCATCCATCGCGGCACCGACGGCAAGCTGTATGCCGACACGACCGGCTTCGGCCCGGGCGGCGACAAACTGCCGGGCACCCCGGGGCGCCCCTGACCAGCTACCGCGCGGCCCCCTGAGCGGGGCCCACGCCGCCGGCCGAGGTGCGCGAGCGCGTGGCGCCGCGCGGCATACCCGCGGGCCGACCGGGCGGCCGATCGCCACGACGACTTCCGGCATCCGGGCAGCGACTGGTCAACGTCGATAACACTGTGTTGGAATAGGCATAACAACGCCGGGGTTGAATCGGGGGATCCACCCCGGCTTTGTCACGACCGCCGACAGCCAACGACACGACAGCCCAACGACCAGGAGAGCTCGCGCATGCCCATCTACGACGACGTCACCCAGCTCATCGGCAACACGCCGCTGGTGCGGATCAACCGGCTCTTCCCGGACAGTTCGGCGACGGTGGCGGCCAAGCTCGAGTTCTACAACCCGGCCAGCTCGGTCAAGGACCGGATCGGCGTCTCGATCGTCGACGCGGCCGAGGCGGCCGGTGAGCTCAAGCCCGGTGGCACGATCGTCGAGGCGACCTCCGGCAACACCGGCATCGCCCTGGCCATGGTCGCCGCCGCGCGCGGCTACAACGTCGTGCTGGCGATGCCCGAGTCGATGTCCAAGGAGCGCCGCGCGCTGCTGCGCGCCTACGGCGCCGAGCTCATCCTCACCGACCCCAGCAAGGGGATGAAGGGTGCCGTCGAGCGCGCCGAGGAGATCGCGGCGGAGCGCCCCGGCGCGATCCTGGCCCGGCAGTTCGCCAACCCGGCGAACGTCGAGATCCACAAGCGCACGACGGCCGAGGAGATCTGGAAGGACACCGACGGTCAGGTCGACATCGTCATCTCCGGCATCGGCACCGGCGGCACCATCACCGGGGTCGGCCAGGTGCTCAAGGCCCGCAAGCCGGGCGTGCAGATGATCGCCGTCGAGCCCGAGGAGAGCCCGATCCTCAACGGCGGCCAGCCCGGCCCGCACAAGATCCAGGGGCTGGGCGCCAACTTCGTGCCCGAGATCCTGGACACCTCGATCTACGACGAGGTCATCGACGTCAACGTCACCCAGGCCGTCGAGACGGCCCGCCGCGCGGCCACCGAGGAGGGCCTGCTCGTCGGCATCTCCTCGGGCGCCGCCCTGTATGCCGCGGGCCTGGTCGCCGCGCGGCCCGAGAACGCCGGCAAGACCATCGTCGTGGTCATCCCGAGCTTCGGGGAGCGCTATCTGTCGACCCTGCTCTTCGAGGGCCTGGTCGACTGAGCGGCCCGTCCGCCGCGTCACCGGTGACGCGAAGAACCATCTGAGAGAACGGCATACGTCATGCTCGCCGCCCTGGCCCACACGCTGCGCAAGGATCGCACCTGGGAGATCCCGGCCGATCCGGACACCGGCCTGGTCACCCGGCACGAGCCGGTGGGCCCACCCGGGCCGGTGCAGCGGCCGCGGCGCCAGGTCGTGCGGCGGACGCTGGCGATGGTGCGCGAGGACATCGACGCGGCGATGCGGCGCGACCCGGCCGCGCACAGCCGCACGGAGACGTTCCTGGCCAGTTCGGGGCTGCACGCCATCTGGGCCCATCGGGTGGCGCACAGCCTCTGGGGCAACCCGCGCACCCGGCTCGCGGCGCGGCTGGTCAGCCAGGCGGCCCGGGCGGCCACCGGCGTGGAGATCCACCCGGGCGCGACGATCGGGCGGCGGTTCTTCATCGACCACGGCATGGGGGTCGTCATCGGCGAGACCGCGGAGGTCGGCGACGACGTCATGCTCTATCACGGGGTGACCCTCGGTGGGCGCTCGCTCGAGCCGGTCAAGCGGCATCCCACCCTGGGTGACCGGGTCACGGTCGGCGCGGGCGCCAAGATCCTCGGCGACATCCGGATCGGTGACGACGCCCAGGTCGGTGCCAACTCCGTCGTCGTCAAGGAGGTGCCCGACGGCTATGTCGCGGTCGGCATCCCCGCGCAGATCCGGCCCGCGATCGAGGGGCTGACGCCCGAGGAGATGCTCGACCACAGCCCCGCCATCTGGATCTGAGACCCGGTCAGCTCTACCGGCGAGGATCGGTCGTCAGGCGGTCGGCGCGAGCCGCCAGTCGCCGCCGAAGCACGTGAAGGCTCGCGCGCTGGGCGGCAGGTCGGCGGTCGCCAGGGCCAGCGCGGCGGCCGCGTCGGTGCCGGCGGCCAGCCGCTCGTGATAGCCCCGCATCGCGACGGCCGCGAGATCGTCGGGGATGCGGCTGACCGCCGCCACCACGGTGCGCACGCCCAGGCTGAGCAGCACGGCGGTCAGCCCCAACGTCTCGTCACCGGGACGGATGGTGGCCCGCCCCACCTCGCACGCCGACAGCACCACCTGCGAGGCGCCGACCCCCACCATCGGCAGTTCGTGGGCGAAGGTCGGCCCGTCGGCCAGCCGCAGCTGGGAGAACAGCGGGCTCTGGTGATGGTGGCGACCGTGCGCGGCGACGTGGACCAGGTCGCGGTCGACCAGCGAGCCGGCGATCACCCCGCGGGTGGCGTCGGCGGATCCGACGACCACGACGGCGTCGTCGACCCCGCCCAGCCGCTCGGCCCCGCCCAGCCGCTCGACCCCGCCCAGCCGCTCGGCCCCGCCCAGCCGCTCGACCGGACCACCCCGCTCCGCCGCCGCAGGTCGGCCGGCCCAGCCCGCGCCGACGTCGCGGACCTCGGCGTCGGCGTGCTCGAGGTCGGGACCGGCGATCGCCAGCACCCTCGGGTCGACCAACGGTGCGGCATCCAGCGACCTCACCCAGTCGGTCACCGACCGGGCGACCAGCGTGGGGCGCCCGAGCCGGCTGGGCAGCATGCCCCACGGCAGCGACATGACGGTGCGGTTGGGCGCGACGACCAGCCGCTCGGGCTGCGGTCCGCCGCGCCGGGCCCGCACCGGCCCGAGCAGCGCGTCGTCGAGCCGGTGCAGCCCGGCGTGCAACGACTGGCTGACGGCCCGCGACAGGCCTTCGGGCAGGGCGGGCAGCGCGGCGGCCTCGACGTCGGCCCGCACCTGACGGATCAGCGGGCGCAGCTCGGCCAGGGGCACCAGCCGCTCGACCCGGCCACCCTGCGGGCCGACGACCAGCGCGAGCAGGGCGTCGCCGTGGGGGAAGTAGCTCACCAGGACGGTGTCGGTGCGGCGCACGGCCGCCAGCGCCGCGGCATACGAGACCGGTCTGATGACCGACCCGCCCGTGAGGTGCGCGCCGGTCCAGTCGAGCATCCGGATGCGGCGCTCCAGGGTCGCTGCCTCGGCCCGCAGCCCGGGCTGGGCCGGGACCGGCGCGACGAGCAGGTCCTCGCGGGTGCGCCGCAGCCGGGCGAGCAGTTCGGCGGCCTGCGGGTCACGGGGCGGTTGCACCAGGGGCACCCGGTCGGAGACCGCCCGCCACCGCTCGGTGCGGGTCAGCAGCGAGACCACCGAGCCGCTCGCCACCCCGAGGTCGAGGTCGGTCGCCGCCAGCCGCCCGCTGTGCACCGCCATCGCGGTGCGCAGGTCGAGGCTCGCGACCCGCAGCTGCGCCCGGGCCAGGTCGTCGGCGGCGGCGGCCAGCGCGCGGGCGGCCCGCCGCCGGTCGGTGGGTGCCGCGAGCCGCGCGGCGACCAGCCGCACGTGCATCCGGATGGCGAGTG
>CAZYHR010000133.1:0-8249 GCA_964647395.1 uncultured Intrasporangiaceae bacterium
TCATCCGGTTGACGGCGTTCACGCCGCCACCGCCGATGCCGACGACCTTGATGACGGCGAGGTAGTTCTGCGGTGTTGCACCCACTGTGGTGGCCTTCCTGTGCGCGGTCTCCCGGCGCGTCTGCTGCGGCGTGAGCGGTCGGGCGGTCCGGTCGTGACCGGACCGAGAGTGCTTGGTCTCGGTGGCCGCGACACGCCGGTCAGCCTGTCGAAGCCTGAAGGTGAAGTAGAGATAAAGTCTTTCTCGATCCTCACCGACGCCTCGACGGTATGCCGGTGTCCGAGGGCGTTCAAACACCGCCTCGGCGTGTCCTCGACCTATGGGTGAGATTCACCGCGCACCCCTGTGACAGACGTGGTCCAGCGTGGTCAGTGTGGCTGATGTGACAGATGTTGCTGCTGTGCAGACTGCCCCGGCCGCCCCTCGAGTTCACCGCGCCAGGTATGCCGCGGGCCGGGTGAGCACGGGCCGCCGGCCGCGGCATACCCGGGGGGATCGCCGCCGCCGGAGCAGCCCGCCCGGGACCCGGGCAGGGCAGCGCGGCCGAGCGCCCCCGCAAACGTTCCAGGCAACCGCTTTCACCGGGGAGATGGGGCACCGACACCGCCACCGCCACCGCCACCCGTCAACGAGATTCAGACGCGGGACACTAGCGGGTGATCGGGGTGTCCGGCGCGCTGACGTCGATGACGGCCGGCTGGGTGGCCAGCAGCGCCTGCAGCACGGCGAGTTTCTTCTGCTCCTGGCCGGCGCCGCCCCAGACGACCTGCACCTGGCCCAGCTTGAAGGTCACCAGGCTGGCGCTGGACAGGGTGATCTCGGTGACCGTGGCGCGCAACTCGGTCGGCAGCAGCCGCAGCACGGCGGCGACCGTCTGCAGCGCCTCCTGGTCGGGTGAGCCGTTCGGGCCGTGGACCAGGGCCACCCCGGCCGGCTGCTGGTCGACCGTGCGGAACGAGACGAGTTGCTCGTCGACGAGGGTGAGCCGGCCGTCCGGGCCGCGCACGGCGAGGATCGGCTCGCGGGGGCTGACCGAGATGACGACGGTCGAGGGCCAGCCGCGGCTGACCGCGGCGGAGCGGATCAGCGGGACCGCCTCGACCCGGGCCGCGATGTCCCCGGTGTCCAGCCGGGCCAGCGGGGTGCCCAACGGCACCTGGGCGGCCGCCACCACCGCGTCGGCGTCGGCGCCGCCCACCCCCTCGACCCGGACCTCCCGGGCCGCGAAGGAGGAACTGCCGAGCAGCAGGTAGCCCACGCCGACGAGCAGGCCGACGACGACCCCGAGGATGACGACCAGGCGCAGCGGCCGCTGGCGCACCTCGGCGGCCCGCCGCTCGAACCGCGCCCGGGAGCTCTCCACCGGTCGCCCCCGCCGGGGGCGGCCCGGCGCCCGGCTCACGGCCGGGCCTTCTCGAGCCGGGCGACGAGCTGCGGCCCGACGGTGGTGATGTCACCCGCGCCGACCGTGATCACCAGGTCGCCGGGCTGGGCCAGCTCGGCCAGCAGGTCCGGCAGGTCGTCGAGAGCCGGCACCAGGAGCACCTCGGCCGTCGGCCGGCTGGCTCGGATCGCGTCGACGACCAGTTCGCTGGTCACCCCGGGCAGGGGGTCCTCGCGCGCGCCGTAGATGTCGGTGAGCACGATCAGGTCGGCGTCGGCCAGGGCGGCCCCGAACTCGGCGGCGAAGTCACGGGTGCGGGAGTACAGGTGCGGCTGGAAGACGACGACCAGCCGGCCCTCCCCCGCGACCGCCCGCCCGGTGGCGACCACGGCCGCGACCTTGGCCGGGTTGTGCGCGTAGTCGTCGACGACCCGGATCTCCCGCTCGGTGCCGATCCGCTCGAAGCGGCGCCGCACCCCCTCGAACCGGCCCAGCAGCTGCACCCACGCCTGGGTCCGCTCGGCGGACTCGGTCGCGTCGTCCCACGGCGTGCCGAAACTCAGCGCCGCGAGCGCACCCGCGGCGTTGAGCAGGTTGTGCCGGCCGGGCACCCGCAGCCGCAGCGGGTATGCCGCCCCGCCCACCAGCGCGGTCGCGCTCGGCTCCATGCCCCGGACGTCCAGGTCGACCAACCGGACATCGCACCGCGCGCCGGTGCCGTAGCGCCGCACCGAGACCCCCCGGCCCTCGGCCCAGTCGGCCAGCGCCGCCGCGCCGGGGTCGTCGGCGCAGGCCACGAGCAGGCCGCCGGGCTCGATGGTCAGCACGAAGGCGCGATAGGCCGCCTCCACCGCCGCGGGGGTGCCGAAGAAGTCGAGGTGGTCCGGCTGCACGCTGGTGACGACGGCCACCCGGGGCCGGTAGCACACGAAACTGCCGTCGGACTCGTCCGCCTCGATGACGAACTCGTCGCCCAACCCGAGGCCGGCGTTGCGGCGCAACTGCACTGGGTCACCGCCGAGCGCGAACGACGGGTCCCAGCCCAGGAAGGAGATCGCGACCGCGAGCATGGCCGCGGTGGTCGTCTTGCCGTTGGCGCCCGCGACCGCGATGCGGCAGCCGGCCGGGCTCGCCACGGTGGCCAGGGCCTGGCTGCGGTGCAGGACCCGCCTGCCTCGGTCGCGGGCGGCGGCCAGTTCGGCGTTGGTCTCGCGGATCGCCGACGACACCACGACGGTGTCGACGTCGTCGAGATGCCGGGGGTCGTGCCCGACGCTGATCGTCGCGCCGCGGTGCCGCAGGGCCTGCAGCACCTCGGAGTCGCGGCCGTCGCAGCCGCTGACCCGCACCCCGGCCTGCAGCAGCAGCAGGGCCACCCCGGACATGCCGGCCCCGCCGGTGGCCAGGACGTGCACCCGGCCCAGCTCGTCGAGCGAGGGCAGCGGGGCGCCCAGGTCCCAGCGGGTGTCGGGCAGCCCGACCGGCAGGCCGCCCAGCAGCGGCAGCGCCTCGACCGGCCCGTGGCCCCAGCTCGGCCCGCTCATGCCGGCGGCTCCCCGGAGCGGCCCGGCCGCCCGGGCCGCCCGGGCCGCCCGGCCTGGAACGCCTCGACCACCAGGTCCACCAACGCCTCGTCGGCATCACGACGACCGAACCTGGCTGCCGCAGCGGCCATCTGGCGCAGCCGTTCGGCGGAGCCGGCCAGGGGGACGAGTTCGGTGTCGATCCACTCCGGGGTGAGCTCGGCGTCCGGCACCAGCAGCGCTCCCCCGGCGTCGGCCAGGTCGGCGGCGTTGAGCCGCTGCTCGCCGTTGCCGATGGGCAACGGCACGAACACCGCCGGCAGCCCCACCGCGCTGACCTCGCAAACCGTCCCCGCGCCGGCCCGGCACACGACGAGGTCGGCGGCGGCGTACGCGAGCTCCATGCGGTCCACGTAGGGGACCACGACATAGGCGGCCCGCCCCTGCTCGGCGTCGAAGGCCTTGCCCGCCCCCGTGGCGTGCAGCACCTGGATGCCGGCATCGCCCAGGGCCCGGCTGCGGGCGGCGAAGGCCTGGTTGAGCCGCTGGGCGCCCAGCGACCCGCCGGTGACGAGCACGGTCGGCCGGTCGGGCAGCAGCCCGAAGGCCTGCAGCGCCTCGACCCGGCGGGTGGCGCGGTGCAGCGTGGTGATCTCGCGGCGCAGCGGCATACCGAGGCAGCGGGCGTGGGCCAGCCGGGTGGACGGGAAGGTCGTGGCCACGAAGCGGGTCAGCCGGGCCCCGAGTCGGTTGGCGAAGCCGGCCCGGGCGTTGGCCTCGTGGACGACGATCGGTATGCCGCGGCGGCGCGCGGCGAGGTAGGCCGGCGGGGCGACGTAGCCGCCGAAGCCCACGACGACCTGGGCGCCGACCTCGTCGATGGCCGCGCCGGCCGCCTCGACCGCAGTCCGCAGCGCGGCGGGGAAGCGCAGCGCGCTGGCGTCGGGGCGGCGCGGCATCGGGACCCGGGGCACGACGCGCAGGTCGTAGCCGCGCTCGGGCACCAACCGGGCCTCGAGTCCGGTCTCGGTGCCCAGGGCGGTAACGCGCAGTTGCGGCAGGCGCCGGCGCAGCGCGTCGGCGGTGGCCAGCAGCGGCGCCACGTGACCGGTGGTGCCGCCGCCGGCCAGCAGGACCGAGCCGAGGGCGGCGGCCGGGGAGGGTGCGGGCGAGTCGCTGATCGTGGGTCCCTTCGGTCAGCGGGCCCGGCGGCGGCGACCGGGCAGCACGGCCAGCGAGCGGCGCACCACACCGGGCCGGGTCGACAGCACGGCCGCGACGCCGGGCTCGGCGCGCGCGAACGACACGAGCATGCCCATGGCGACCATCGTCGTCACCAGCGCCGATCCGCCGGCCGACACCAGCGGCAGCGGCACGCCGATGACCGGCAGCAGCCCGATGACCGAGCCGATGTTGATCGTCGCCTGGACCAGGATCCAGGCCATCACCCCGCCGGTGGCGACCCGCACGAACTGGTCGTCGGTGCGCTGGATGAGGCGCAGCCCGGCGGTGGCGAGCAGCCCGAACAGCACGAGGATGGTCAGGGTGCCGGGCAACCCGAGTTCCTCGCCGATGATGGCGAAGATGAAGTCGTTGTGTTCCTCGGCCAGCCAGCCCCACTTCTCCTTGCTGGCCCCGAGGCCGACCCCCCACCAGCCCCCGTCGGCCAGGGCGTACATGCCATGCACCGACTGGCCGCACACGCCGTTGGGGTCGGTGCACGAGCCGTCCAGCCAGTTGGTGATGCGGCCCATGCGGTTGCTGCTGGTCACCACGAGATAGACGGCCACGCCCGCGGCGGCCAGCCCAGCCAGCCCGAAGACCCGTGCCGGGACACCGGCGACCCAGAGCACCCCGCCGACGATGCCGAGCAGCACGAGCGCCGTGCCCAGGTCGTGACCGGCCAGCACGAGCAGCACGGTCGTGGCCGCGAAGGGCACCAGATAGGGCACCAGCACCTGGCCGAACCGGCCGAGCAGGTGCCGCTTGTTGGCCAGCACCAGGGCCCCGACGAGCACCAGCCCGATCTTGGTCAGCTCGGAGGGCTGGACCGAGATCGTCGAGGTGATGCGCAGCCAGTTGCGGTTGCCGTTGACCGTGCGCGACAGGGCCGGCACGAAGACGACCAGGGCCTGCAGGGCGACGGCGACGGCGAGGCTGGGCAGGGCCAGCCGCCGCCACCAGGACACCGGCAGGCGCGCGGCGACGAGGGCGCCGGCCAGCCCCAGGGCCGCGAACTTGGCCTGGTTGGCGAACACCCCGAAGGGCGAGCCGTCCTCCTGGAAGGCGCTGATCATCGAGGCCGACAGCACCATGACCAGCCCGACCAGCACGAGCGCGGTGGTGGCTCCGATGAGCAGGTAGTAGGAGGACACCGGCGAGTCGAGGACCTCGAGCCGGCGGCGCAGCCGGGCCAGGCGCCCGGCCGGCGCGGCGGTGTCGCTCCGGCGCGCGGGGCGGGTGGACGTGGTCGTCATCGCCCGCCCTCGGCCCGCGCCCGCACGGCCTGCTCGAAGGCCGTGCCGCGCTCACCGTAGGAGGCGAACATGTCCAGCGAGGCGGCGGCCGGGGCGAGCAGCACGACGTCGCCGGGCTGGGCCAACTCGGCGGCCGCGGCGACGACCCGGTCCATGACCTCTCGGGCAGTCATGCCCTCAGTGTCCGGTGTCATGGCGTCGACGACGGGGACCTCGGGCGCGTGTCGGGCCAACGCGGCCGCGACGAGCGCCCGGTCGACCCCGAGCAGGACGACGCCGCGCAGCCGTGGGCCGACCCGCTCGACGAGCGGCTCGACGTCGGCGCCCTTGAGCTGGCCCCCGGCGATCCACACGACCTCGTCGAAGGCGGTCAGCGCCGCCTCGGCCGCGTGCGGGTTGGTGGCCTTGCTGTCGTTGACGTAGCGGACCCCGGCGACGGTGGCCACCTCGGCGATGCGGTGCGGGTCGGGCCGGAACGCGCGCAGACCGTCGCGCACCGACAACGGCCCCACCCCGTAGGCCCGGGCCAGCGCCGCCGCGGCGAGCGCGTTGGCGACGTAGTGCGGGGCGACCGACGGGGCGTCGCCCTGCAGGTCGGCCAGCGACGCCAGCTCCGCCGCCGAGTGCTGCCGCTGCTCGACGAAGGCCCGGTCGGCGAGGATGTCGTCGACCAGCCCGACCATCGAGGGGGCCGGGATGCCCAGCGTGAAGCCGACGGCCCGGCAGCCCTCGACGACGGTGGCGTCGATGACCAGCTGCTCGGTGAGCGGATCGGCCACGTTGTAGACGCAGGCGATGTGGGTGTGCTGGTAGACCCGGCCCTTGTCGCGCAGGTAGTCCTCGAAGGAGCCGTGCCAGTCGATGTGGTCGGCGGCGACGTTGAGGCAGGCCGAGGCCACCGCCGACACCGAGCGCTGCCAGTGCAGCTGGAAGCTGGACAGCTCGACGGCGATGACGTCGTAGGGCTGCGGGTGCAGCACCGCCTCGAGGATCGGGGTGCCGACGTTGCCGGCGCTGGTGGCCCGCAACCCGCTGGCCCGCAGGATCGACGCGAGCATGTTGACCGTCGTCGTCTTGCCGTTGGTGCCGGTCACGGTGAGCCAGGCGGCGGCCCCCTCGCGGGCTCGCATCCGCCAGGCCAGCTCGACCTCACCCCAGATCGGTATGCCGCGCCCGGCCGCTGCGGCGAGCAGCGGCTGGTCGGGGCGCCAGCCGGGCGAGGTGACCACGAGCTCGACCGGCGCCGGCGAGCCGTCGGCTGCGAGCGGCATACCGGACACGGCGTCGGGACCCAGGCGCACCTCGGCCCCGAGGATGCGCAGGATCTGGGCGCGTTCGTCGACGGCGCGCGAGGCCCCCGGCGCGACCGCGTCGACGACGATGACCCCGGCGCCGCGCTCGACGAGGGCGTCGGCGGCGGCGAAGCCGCTGACCCCCAGGCCGGCCACCAGCACCTGCAGCCCGGACCAGTCGGCGTCCTGGTGGGTCAGCCCGGGGCGCGGCTCGTAGGAGTCCCGGTCCAGTTCGCCCAGCTCGTCGTCGAGGCTCATGTGCCCACCACCCATTCGGCGTAGAAGACGCCCAGCCCCAGCGCGACGAAGAGGCCGGCGATGATCCAGAAGCGGATGACGACGGTGATCTGCTCCCAGCCGAGCATCTCGAAGTGATGGTGCAGCGGCGCCATCTTGAAGACCCGTTTTCGGGTCGTCTTGAAGACCCCGACCTGGATCATGACGGACAGCGACTCGAGCAGGAACAGGCCGGCGAAGATCATCGACAGCAGTTGGGTGTGGGTGAGGATCGCCAGGCCCGCGATGGCCCCGCCCAGGCCCAGCGAGCCGGTGTCGCCCATGAAGATGCGGGCGGGCGCGGCGTTCCACCACAGGAAGCCGAAGCAGGCGCCCATGCCGGCCGCGGCGACGATCGCCAGGTCGAGACTGTCGCGCACCTCGTAGCATTTCAGGCCCGGGTTGGTCTGGCAGTTCTGGTTGCTCGTCCAGATGCCGACCAGCAGGTAGGCGCCGAAGATCATCGTCGAGGCACCCGCCGCCAGCCCGTCCAGACCGTCGGTGAGGTTGGCGCCGTTGGACATGCCGGCGATGATGATGTTGGCCCAGACGACGAACAGCACCACGCCGAGCACCGACCCCCAGCGGGCCAGGTCGAGCAGCGGGATCTCCCGCACGAAGGACACCGCGGTCGAGGCGGGGGTGCGGCCCCGCTCGTTGGGGAAGCCCAGGGCCAGCACGGCGAAGACGACGGCGACTAGGCCCTGGCCGAGCAGTTTCTGCTTGGAGCGCAGGCCCAGCGAGCGCTGCCGGGAGATCTTGATGAAGTCGTCGAGGAAGCCGACCAGCCCGAGGCCGGTCATGAGGAACAGCACGAGCAGCCCGCTCATCGTCGGCCACGCGTCGGCCACGCCGCTGCCGCGCATGCCCGCGTCGATGAGCAGCAGCAGGTGCGCGAGCAGGTAGCCGGCGACGGTGGCGCCGACGATGACGGCACCACCCATGGTCGGCGTGCCGCGCTTGGTGTGGTGCGAGGTCGGGCCGTCGTCGCGGACGAACTGGCCGTACTGCCGCCGGATCAGCCAGCGGATGAACAGCGGGGTGCACAGCAGCGAGATGAGCAGCGAGGTGGCGCCGGCCATGAGGACGCCCTTCACGACCCGACCTCCCGTCCGGCCACCCGGTCGCCGAGCCAGCGCAGTCCGCTGTCGCGGCTGGACTTGAACAGCACGACGTCGCCGTGGCGCAGCTCGCGCTGCAGGATCTGGTATGCCGCGTCGGCGTCGGCCGCGGTGCGCACCGTCGGCGCGGCCGGGCCGGCATCGACGGTGCCGGCCGCTTCGGTGCCGGCCGCTT
>CAZYHR010000134.1:0-7805 GCA_964647395.1 uncultured Intrasporangiaceae bacterium
TCGTCGTGCTGGCCGGCAAGGAGTACGGCTCCGGCTCGTCGCGCGACTGGGCGGCCAAGGGCACCCGGCTGCTCGGCGTCAAGGCCGTCATCGCCGAGTCCTACGAGCGCATCCACCGCTCCAACCTCATCGGCATGGGCGTGCTGCCCCTGCAGTTCCCGGCCGGGCAGAACGCCGCGAGCCTGGGCCTGGACGGCACCGAGACCTACGACATCGTCGGGGTCACCGCGCTCAACGACGGCATGACCCCACGCACCGTCCGGGTCACCGCGACCAGGGCTGACGGCACGGCGATCGAGTTCGACGGCGTGGTGCGCATCGACACCCCTGGTGAGGCCGACTACTACCGCAACGACGGCATCCTGCAGTACGTCCTGCGCTCGCTCGTGCGGTGACCGGCACTTCGCTGACCGGCACTTCGCTGACGGGCTAGGCAGCCGCAGCGTGACATCCGGTCGCGCGCCCTCGCTGACCCGCTGGTCGGGGACCGATCTCGTCCCGGGCCGGCGGGTCCGCCGGTTCACCTACACCGACCCGTATGCCGCGCGGCCGGCCCCCGCGGTCTACCAGGCGGTGCCGTGGGAGTCACCGGTGGCGCAGGTCCCGGCGGGTTTCGACGAACTGGTCCCGTCGTGGGCCGCCGACACCCCGGGCCGCACCTGGCTCGAGGTCCAGGCCCGGGTGCGGTCGGCGGAGTCGGGGCGATGGGGCGAGTGGCTCGTCGTGGCCCGGTGGTGCGAGCAACTGCCGGCCCAGGGCGGCGCGATCCACCGCACCTCGGTGCCGGGCCAGGCCGACCGGCTGGCCCGGGTGGCCGTCGACACCGTCGTCGCGGCCCCGGCGGCCGGGCTGGACGCCTGGCAGCTGCGGGTGCTGCTGGCCCGCCCGGCGGGCAGCAGCCGGTGGCCGCGCCTGCGCTCGGTCAGCGCCGTGACCTCCGCCCACCCCGGCCCGGTCCCGCCGGTCAGCGCGCCCCGGGAGCGCACCCCGGTCGAGGTGCCGGACCTGCCGGCCCGGTCCCAGCAGGTGCACCGCGGCCACTATCCGCACTGGGACGGCGGCGGCGCGTCGTGGTGCTCGGCGGCGGCGACGGCGATGGTGCTCGGCCGCTGGGGGTTGGGCCCCACCGACGCCGAGACGGCCTGGGTCGACCCGCCGGTCGACCCCGAGGTCGACCACACGGTCCGTGCGGTCTACGACCACGCCTACGGCGGGGCCGGCAACTGGGCGTTCAACACGGCGTACGCGGCGACCCGGGGCCTTGACGCCGTGGTGACCCGGCTGCGCGACCTGCGCGCCGCCGAGCCCCTGTTGCGCGCCGGGGTGCCGATCGTCGCCTCGGTGGCGCACGCCGCCGGCGAGCTGACCGGCGCGGGCTACACGACCCGCGGCCACCTGCTGGTCGTGGCCGGGCTCACCGCCGACGGCGACGTCGTCTGCCACGACCCCGCGAGCCAGGGACGTGCGGACAACGCCGCGGTGCGTATCGTCTATGACAGAGCCGAGTTCGAGCGGGCCTGGCTGAGCCGCTGCGGCGGCACCGTCTATCTCCTGACGCCCGCCCCCACCGAGAGGACCCACCCCAGACCATGACCGTCGCCGACAACGGGCCCCGGCCCAACGCCTTCGACATCGAGACCGCCACCGTCGACAACGACACCTACCGCACCGTCGCCTGGACCGGCCGCTACCTGCAGGTCACCCTCATGTCCATCCCACCGGGGGAGTCGATCGGGCTCGAGGTGCACCCCGAGACCGACCAGTTCCTGCGCATCGACGCCGGCCGCGGCCGCTGCGTCATGGGCCCGTCGGCCCAGCAACTCGACTTCGAGATGGCGGTCGAGGACGGCTGGTCGGTCCAGGTGCCCGCGGGCAGCTGGCACGACATCGTCAACACCGGCGACACCCCGCTGCGCCTGTATGCCGTCTATGCGCCGGTCCACCACGCCCACGGGGTGGTCCAGGCCACCGCTGCCGACGCCGAGGCCGACGAGCGGTCCGGCGCCGACGAGCCGCCCGAGTGGACGGTGCAGCCCGGCTCGGGGGCCGCCGACGGTCACGCCTGACCACGCCGATCGGTATGCCGTGAGCGCCCTCACCCCGCCCGGCTGGCCCCCCGGCGTGCCACCTCCGGACGCCCCGGGGTGGCGGGACCGCGCCGTCGGCTGGCTGCTGGACCACTGCCCGCCCGACTACCGCGCCTACGCCGGCTGGCGCAAGCACCCGGTCGCGCTGGCCTGGCTGGCCCAGCGGCACATCGCCGGGCAGGTCGAGGTCATCCGGCAGGCCTACCGCGAGGCCCGGGTCGAGATCGGCCCGCACGTCACCCCCGAGGCGCTCGCCGCGATCCTGGGCCACCTCGAGGCCGAGGGGCTGCGCCTGGTCGCCGCCCGCCGGGCCGCCGAGCTGGTCCACGAGGCGATGCAGGGCAAGCGGTTCGTGCCGCGGCTCTGACACCGGGCTGAACGAATGGTCGGGAAACCGGGCCCGGTGAATTAAACTCGATCGGTCCCCTACCTGTGCGAAAGGAGCGCCGAGGCCTGTGGCACTGCTTGAGGCGATCCACGGCCCGGCCGACGTCAAGGCCCTCGCACCCGAGCAACTGCCGGTGCTCGCCCAGGAGATCCGCGACTTCCTGGTCAGCTCGGTCACCCGCACCGGCGGACACCTGGGACCCAACCTCGGCGTCGTCGAGTTGACCATCGCGCTGCACCGGGTCTTCGACTCCCCGCACGACACCATCGTCTTCGACACCGGCCACCAGGCCTATGTCCACAAGTTGCTCACCGGGCGCCACGACTTCTCCGCGCTGCGCGCCAGGGGCGGCCTGTCCGGCTATCCCAACCGCGGCGAGTCCGAGCACGACGTCGTCGAGAACTCGCACGCCTCCACGGCGCTGTCCTGGGCCGAGGGCATCGCCAAGGGGCGGCTGCTGCGGGGGGAGCGCGAGCGGCATACCGTCGCGGTGGTCGGGGACGGGGCGCTCACCGGGGGGATGGCCTGGGAGGCGCTGAACAACATCGCCGTCGACACGGCCCTGCCGCTGGTCATCGTCGTCAACGACAACGGCCGTTCCTACGGGCGCACCCTCGGCGGGCTGGCCCAGCACCTGGCCACGCTGCGGACCACCCAGGGCTACGAGCAGTTCCTGTCCTGGGGCCGGGAGGCGCTGACCCGCACCCCGGTGATCGGCGGCGCTGCGTATGCCGCGGCGCACGGCATGAAGAAGGGCCTCAAGGACCTCGTCGCGCCGCAGGGCATGTTCGAGGACCTCGGGCTGAAGTACGTCGGGCCGATCGACGGGCACGACGTGCCCTCGGTCGAGTCCGCGCTGCGGCGGGCGCACGCCTTCGGCGGGCCGGTCATCGTCCACGTGCTGACCAAGAAGGGCAAGGGTTACGAGTTGGCCCGGGCGCACGAGGCCGACCACTTCCACGCGGTCGAGCGCATCAACCCCGAGACCGGGCTGCCGCTGCAGGTCAAGGGCCGCATCTGGACCGACGAGTTCAGCGACGCCATCGTCGAGATCGGGGCGCGCCGGCCCGACGTCGTGGCGATCACCGCGGCGATGCTGCACCCGGTCGGGCTGCAGGAGTTCCACCGGCGCTTCCCCGACCGGGTCTTCGACGTCGGCATCGCCGAGCAGCACGCCCTGACCATGGCGGCCGGGCTGGCCTATGCCGGCCTGCACCCGGTGGTGTGCGTCTACGCGACGTTCCTCAACCGGGCCTTCGACCAGTTGCTCATGGACTGCGCCCTGCACCGGGCCGGGGTGACCGTGGTGCTCGACCGGGCCGGGGTGACCGGCACCGACGGCGCGTCGCACAACGGCATGTGGGACCTGACGATCACCGGGCTCATGCCCGGCGTGCGGGTCGGGGCCCCCCGCGACGCCGACCAGTTGCGCCGCCTGCTGGATGAGGCCGTCGACGTCACCGACGGCCCGACGGTCCTGCGCTTCTCCAAGCAGAACCCGCCGGCGCCGCTGCCCGCTCTGCGCTCGCACGGCAGCGTCGAGGTGCTGTCCGAGCCGGGTCCCGGCCGGTGCGACCTGCTGGTCGTCGGCGTCGGCGAGCTCGCGTCCACCGCCGTCGAGGTCGCCGAGAAGCTCGCCGCCGAGGGTGTCGGCGTGCGGGTCGTCGACCCGCGCTGGTGCCTGCCGGTCAGCGCCGACCTGGTCGCGCTGGCCGCCGACGCCGGCGCGGTCGCCGTCATCGAGGACAACGTCGTCGTCGGGGGGGTCGGCAGCCAGGTCACCCAGGCGGTGCGCGAGGCCGGGCTGACCGGCCCGGTGCACCTGTTCGGTCTGCCCAAGCGGTTCTTCGCCCATGCCTCGCGCGCCGAGGTGCTCGACGAGGCCGGCCTGACCACCGACTCCATCACCGAGAGCCTGCTGGGGGGACTCCGCTGATGCTCAACACCGTCAAGATCCACGACCTGTCGGTTGGATCGCCCGGTCCGGACGCCCAGACGGTCGTCGCGATCCACGGCATCACCGGCAACGGCCTCAACTGGACGCTGCTCGCCGAGGAGGTCGGACGGCGGTTCGGCCCCGGGCGCATCCGGCTGCTCGCCCCCGACCTGCGCGGCCGGGGGGACAGCCCGATCCGGTACGACGCGGTGCTCGGCCTGGACGTGCACGTCAAGGACCTGGCCGATCTCGCTGCGGCCCAGCCCGCCCCGCCGCTGTTCCTCGGGCACTCGATGGGCGCCGCGGTCTCGGTGCTGCTGGGCGCGGAGCACTCCGACGTCGTCAAGGGACTGGTCCTGGTCGATGGCGGGGCCAACTTCCCGGTGCCGCGCGGCATGGGTCAGGAGGACATCGACGCGACCCTGCGGGTGGCGCTGGGCCCGGCGATGAAGCGCATCGAGCGCACCTTCGCCGACTGCACCGAATACCTCGACTTCGTCGGTGACCATCCGGCGCTCGGGCCGCTGCTGGCCGGAGCCGACAGCGACTACGTGCGCAGTTACCTCGAATACGACTGCCGGCCCTCGCCGGTCGAGGACGGCCGCTGGGCCAGTTCCTGCGTGCTGGGGGCGATCCGCGCCGACGGCCGCGACGTGATCTTCCACCGGGCGCTGGCCGGAGCGCTGCGCGAGGCGGTCACCGCCGGCCTGCCCGCCGAGCTGCTCTGGGCCCCCCGGGGGTTGTTCGACGAGTCGCAGGGGCTCTACGACAAGGAGCGCCTGGCGATCCTGCAGATCCCCAAGGAGGTCCGGATCACCAAGGTGCCGGACACCAACCACTACTCGATCGTGTTGGCGCGCAGCGGGATCCACTACGTCCTGGACGCGGTCGAGCGGCTGCTCTGAGCACCTCGCGGGCCGCGCCCGGGACCTCGGTCAGATGTCCCGGAACACCTCGATGGTGGCGCCGAGCTTGTTGAGCCGGTCGGCCAGGTCCTCGTAGCCCCGGTTGATGACGTAGACGTTGCGCAGCACCGACGTGCCCGGCGCGGCGAGCATGGCCAGCAGCACGACGACGCCGGGGCGCAACGCGGGTGGGCACATGACCTCGGCGGCGCGCCACCGGGTGGGCCCCTCGATGAGCACCCGGTGCGGGTCGAGCAACTGCACCTTGGCGCCGACCTTGGTCAGCTCGGTGAGATAGATGGCCCGGTTGTCGTAGACCCAGTCGTGCAGCATCGTCGTGCCCTCGGCGCAGGCTCCGACCAGGGCGAAGAACGGCAGGTTGTCGATGTTGAGGCCGGGGAACGGCATCGGGTGGATCTTGTCCAGCGGCGCCTTGAGCGGGCCCGGCTCGGTGGTGATGTCGATCAGCCGGGTCTCGCCGTTGAGCGAGCGGTACTCCTCGCTCGCGGCATACCGGAAACCCATCGTCTCCAGCGTCGCCAGCTCGATCTCCATGAACTCGATCGGCACCCGCCGGATGGTGATCTCGCTGCCGGTGACGACCGCGGCGGTGAGCAGGCTCATCGCCTCGATCGGGTCCTCGCTCGGGGCGTACTCGACGTCGACGTCGATGTGTTCGACCCCGGTGACCCGCAGCGTCGTCGTGCCGATGCCCTCGATCCGCACGCCGAGCGCCTGCAGGAAGAAGCACAGGTCCTGGACCATGTAGTTGGGGCTGGCGTTGCGGATCACCGTCTCGCTGGGCCGGCGGGCCGCAGCGAGCAGGACGTTCTCGGTGACCGTGTCGCCACGCTCGGTCAGCACGATGGGCCGGGCCGGGTCGCGCGGCTGAGCCGCGGCCTGATAGGCGCCGTGGGTCGCCTCGACCTGCAGGCCGAACAGCCGCAGCGCGGTCATGTGCGGCTCGACCGTGCGGGTGCCCAGGTCGCAGCCGCCGGCATAGGGCAGCTGGAAGGTCGGGTGGTCGTGCAGCAGCGGGCCGAGGAACATGATCACCGAGCGGGTCCGCCGGGCCGCGGCCTGGTCGATGTTGGCCAGCTCGAGCTCGGGCGGCGGGACGATCTCCAGGTCGTTGCTGTCCGGCAGCCAGCGCACCCGAACCCCGAGCGAGGTGAGCCCCTCGATGATCCGGTTGACCGCCTCCATCCGGGCCAGGCCGCGCAGCGTGGTGCGCCCCCGGTTGAGCAGGGACGCGCACAGCAGGGCGACGCCGGCGTTCTTGGAGGTCTTGACGTCGATCTCGCCGGACAGCTTGCGGCCACCGACGATCCGCAGGTGCTGGGCGCCGGAGTGGCCCAGACTGACGAACTCGCTGTCCAGCGCCCCGCCGATGCGGGCCAGGGTCTCCAGCGAGAGGTTCTGCTGGCCCTGCTCGATGCGCGCCACCGCGCTCTGGCTGGTGCCCAGCAGTCGGGCCAGCTCGGCCTGGGTGAAGCCCTTGTGCCGGCGCGCGTCGCGGATCAGGGCGCCGATGCGCACCCGGTAGTCCTCTGTCACAAACGCAGATGATATCTCAGTGATGAGATTGGCCTAGCATCGTGGGTCGACAATCCGGGAGGTATGCCGCGAAGGCGACTTCGCGGCATACCTCCAGGTGCATAGCGGCTGGGTCAGTCTTCGCGCAGCACGCTGGCCACCCCCGGGGGCAGGAAACGCTGCCCGGTGACCCGCTCGGCGACTCCGGTGCGGTCCAGCAGGGGGGTGAGACCGCCGTTCCAGAACTGGAAGCCGGTGCCGGTGATCATCGCCAGGTCCAGGTCCATCGGCGCGGACACGACGCCCTCGTCGAGCATCCGGCGGGCCTCGTCGGCCAGCGCGCGCAGCACCCGCTCGCGGACCTGCTCGACGGTGAGCTCGACCGGCTCAGCCGGTCGGGGGAGCAGGGCGAGGACCTCCGGCGCGACCTTGCCCGAGGCGTCGTAGAAGCCGGACTTGCCGGCCGCGACGACCGCCTGCAGGCCCTCGGACACGGGGAAGCGGTCCGGGAAGGCGCGGTGCAGGGTCTGGCCGTTGTGCAGCGCGATGGCCGGGCCGACCAACCCGAGCAGCACGAACGGCGGCATCGGGGTCAGACCGGCGAAGGCCCGGTCGGCGACCTCGACCGGGGTGCCCTCGTCGACGACCTGGCCGACCTCGGCCATGAAGCGCCCGAGCAGCCGGTTGGCGATGAACGAGGGCGAGTCCTTGACCAGGATGCACGTCTTGCGCAACTGCTTGCCGACGGCGAAGGCCGTGGCCAGCGCGGCCTGGTCGGTCCGGTCACCGGTGATGATCTCCAGCAGCGGCATGACCGCGACCGGGTTGAAGAAGTGGAAGCCGACGGGGCGCTCGGGGTGCGCGAGCTTCGCGCCGATCTCCTCGACCGACAGCGACGAGGTGTTGGTGGCGAGGATCGCGCCGTCGGCGATGATCGGCTCGATCTCGGCGAA
>CAZYHR010000135.1:0-7732 GCA_964647395.1 uncultured Intrasporangiaceae bacterium
GTCATGCCCGAGGACCTCATGAAGTTCGGGCTGATCCCCGAGTTCATCGGCCGGTTGCCGGTCATCACGACGGTGACCCCGCTGGACCGCTCGGCGCTGGTCTCGATCCTCACCGAGCCGCGCAACGCCCTGGTCAAGCAGTATCAGCGGATGTTCGACATCGACGGCGTCGAGTTGGAGTTCACCCCCGAGGCGGTCGAGGCGGTCGCCGACCAGGCGCTGCTGCGCGGCACCGGGGCCCGCGGTCTGCGGGCCATCATGGAGGAGGTCCTGCTCCCCGTGATGTTCGACGTGCCCAGCGAGGACGACATCTCCAAGGTCGTCGTCACCCGCGAGGTCGTCCTCGACAACGTCAACCCGACGATCGTGCGGCGCGAGGTGCCCCGGGTCGCCAAGCGCACTCGCCGCTCGGCCTGAGCCCCGCCGGGCCACCGGCGCGCTGCCGCGGCGTCGCCGTCGCCAGTGTCGAGCACTGGCTCCGGCGACCCGCGGGCCCGCTCGCTAGCCGACCGCGCCGGCCCGCAGCGCGGCGGTTCGCAGGTAGGGGAAGACCTCCTGGACGTCGTCGAACTGCTCGCGGGCGTCGGCGGTCGAGACCGTCGGCGGCACGATGATCCGCTCGCCCACCCGCCAGTCGACGGGGGTGGCGCACGCGTCGCGGTCGACCTGCTGCAGCGCGTCGACGCAGCGCAGGATCTCCGCGAAGCTGCGGCCGGTCGACTTGGGATAGGTCATCGTCAGCCGGATCTTCTTGGCCGGGTCGATGATGAACACCGAGCGCACCGACGAGGAGTCGCCCTCACCCGGGTGGATCATGTCGTAGAGCACCGCGACCGTCTTGTCCGGGTCGGCGATGATCGGGTAGCCCACGGTGGTCGCGCTGTAGGCCTCGATGTCCGGCTGCCAGGCGCTGTGGTCCTCGGCGGAGTCGACCGACAGGGCGATGGGCTTGACGCCGCGCTGGTCCCACTCGGCCTGCAGCTGGCCGACCCGGCCGAGCTCGGTCGTGCAGACCGGGGTGAAGTCGGCCGGGTGCGAGAAGAAGACGACCCAGCTGTCGCCGGCCCACTCGTGGAAGGAGAGCTCTCCCTGCTGGGTGGGGGCGGTGAAGTCGGGGGCGGTGTCGCCCAGGTGCAATGCCATGATGTCCTCGTCAGGTCAGGTGCCAGTCAGGGCCGGCGGCCCCGGGGTCACTCTGCCATTGCGGTCGCGGGCCGCGTCGGCCCTGGTCGCCAAGCGGACACAGGCCAGGAGGTATGCCGTGGGCGCACCGCAGCGGGTCGGCGCGCCCGGTGCCGGCCCGGCCGACCCGGCCGACCCGCCCGACCCGGCCGACCCGGCCGACCCGCCCGACCCCGGGCCCTTCCGGCTGGTGCCCGGCCGGCCGGCACCCGTGCAGCTGGACCGCACGACCTGCGGGCCGACGGCGCTGACCGTGGCCCGACTGCTCGTCGACCCGGGCCTGCACCGCTGGCTGGTCACCGGAGCGGCGGCCGGCCGCGACCTGCCGCCGGGCGCCACCGCGCTGGCGCGGGCCGCGGCATACCACCGGGTCGTGCACCGGCGCACGACCGGGCTGGTCGGGCCGACCGGGCGGCTGCAACTGCCGTGGCCACGGCGTCTCGGCACACCGCCGTGGGGGGTGGCGCGCGAACTCGAGGCGGTGGCGCCCGAGCCGGACACCCGCTATCGCACCGTGCTGGTGCGCGCCGCCGGTGCGGCCGGGCTCGCCCGGCTCGCCGACCGGCTGGCCCGGCACCTGCGCGTCGGCCGCCCCGGCGTGCTCTATGTCGGCGACGCCTGGCTGCCCGACACGTGACGCTGCTCGTGCCCGGAGCCGGGCCGGGCGCCGCCGGCGGGCTCACCCTCTACGACCCGGCCGAGGGCACCGTCGGCCCGGTCGACCTGGCCGCCCTGGCCCAGGGTCGCGGCGATGTCGCCGGCTGGACCCACCCCTGGTGGCTCATCGGCCCGGTCGGCTGAGCCGGCCGAGGTAGCCTGACGCCCATGACCAGCACCCGGCCGGTGACCCGGCAGCGCCGGCCCGGGCGGCTGCTGCGCCGGCTCGGGATCGCCGTCGGCGCCGCGATCGCCGTGGGGTTCGCGCCGTGGGTCTGGATGGCGGTCACCGCCCGCGGCGGCGTGCACGAGTTGGCCGACGCGCCCGCCGCCCCGGTCACTCTGGTGCTCGGAGCCGGCCTCAACCCGGACGGCACGCCGTCGCCGTTCCTGGCCGGCCGGCTCGACGTGGCCAAGGCGCTGCTGGACTCGGGCCGCACCCAGGTGCTGCTCGTGTCGGGTGACAACCGGCACGCGAGCTATGACGAGCCGACGGCGATGCGTGACTACCTGCTGGCCCGCGGAGTGCCCGGACAGCGGATCGTGCGTGATTTCGCCGGCCGCGACACCTACGACTCGTGTGCCCGGGCGCAGCGGATCTTCGGCGTCGACCGGCTGCTCGTGGTCTCGCAAGGCTTCCACCTGCCTCGCGCGGTGGCCACCTGCCGGGCGCTCGGGCTAGACGCGCAGGGCGTCGGCGACTGGAGCGTCCAGGGGCACACGAGCACCTGGACCTGGGGCGAGTGGCGCGAGCGGGCCGCCGCGTGGAAGGCCGTCGTCGACCTGACGACCCGCCGCGACCCGGTGCTCGGCCCGCCGGAGACCGCCGTCCAGGACGCCCTGACGGCCGCGTCCGGCTGACCCACCGCGCCGCCCGCACCCCGCCGCGCGGACGCCCGCACCCCGCGGACGCCCGCACCCGCCGACGGTCCAGGCAGGTCCAGGTGGTCAGCGCACCCGGGTGCCCGAGACGAGCAGCGCCCAGCCGCCGGCGGCCAGCGCCGCGGCCATGGTCAGCACGACCGACCCGGCCAACCGCAGCCCGCCGACGGCCAGCCCGGCGACCAGCACGGCGGCGGCCACCGCGACGACGACGAGCAGCCGCCCCGCCCAGGCCCGCACCAGGGCCGGCTCGGCCGACCCGTCCAGCGGGGCGCCGTCGAGCCAGGCGCAGGCGCAGTGCCCGAGCAGCGTGACCGCCGCGGCCGGCAGCACCAGCCAGGTCAGTACGCCCACGGTCAGCGCCCAGACCAGCCACAGCCCGGCCCAACAGGCCAGCGGCACCAGCGAACCCGGCCAGCGCAGCACGGCCACCCCGCCGGTCACGGCCAGCACCGACCAGGCCGGCGCGAAGACCCCGGCGGCCAACTGCGTGAGGAGCAGGAACACCCCCGGCGCGAGACCGGCGACGAGCGTGCCGAGCCACGCGGCCGCACCACGGGGCAGCTGCTGCCTCACCGCGGGCCGCCGCTCATCGCCGCACCAGCCGGGGCGCCCGGGCGCGCCGGGCCAGGTCGCGCAGCACCGTGTCCAGACTGCCGGGACCGGCCCACGGCACCACCGGCACCCCGGCCTGCTGCAGCCGGTGCACCTCGGCGCGCCGGTCCAGGCGGCGCAACCGCCAGGCGTTGGCGGCATACGGGTCGAGCTGATCGGTCCACAGGTGCTCGGGCATGGTGTCGACGACCACCGTGGCCAGCCCCCGCGCCGCGACCGCCGCGACGACCCCGACCATCGCGGGATGCACGAGGGGGGTGAGCACGACGACGAGCGAGCCGGACACCAGCCCCTCCAGCGCCCGCACCGTCTGCAGTTGGCGGTCGGTGGCCGGTGCGATCCGGGCGAGCACGTCGAGCACCCGATGGGCGTGGCCCAGCCCGGACCCGGTGCCCAGCCGGGGCACCCGGTCGGCACCGAGCACCCGCAGCGAGACCCGGTCGCCGGCGGCCAGGTGATGCCGGGCGATCGCCGCGCACGCGCGGACGGTGACGTCCAGGCTGGTCGCCCGCCCGTCCACCCCCTCGCGTGGGCCGAGGTCGCTGAACGCGTCGACGACCAGCACGACGTGCGCGTCCTGGTCGGCGTGGTTGGTGCGCACCTGCAGGGTGCCCTCGCGCAGGGACGAGGGCCAGTGGATCCGACGCAGCCGGTCGCCCACCTGGAACGGCCGGATCGACGCGAACTCGCTGCCGGTCCCGGCCCGCGCCGACCGGTTGACGCCGACCAGCCCCTCGGGGTGCGGCGTCGGCACGCTCGCGTCGAAGCCCGCGACTGTGGGCGTCGCGACCGCCTCGAACCAGCCGACCACCGCCGGGTCGGTCCGATAGGCCCACCACGGCGAGCGCACCCGCACCAGTCCCGGGCCGATCCGACGCAGGCCCCACCGGGTCGCGCGGGCCACCACCGACACCTCGAGCCGACCGTCGTGCGGGCGCCCTCGGCAGGCGCCGTCGGTGCGCGGATCGACGTCGACGAACTGCCCGGGGGACAGTCGCACCGTCGTCTCGTCGCCGCCCTCGGGCACGTCGACCGCGACGCTCCACCGGGTGGCCGCCCCCTCGGGCAGCCGCCGGTGACCGATCCGCGCGCGCACCGACACGGTATGCCGCGGTCGCGCCACCCGACCCCAGGTCGCCACGACCAGCAGCGGGGTCGCCAGGACGAGCAGGTCGAGCCGGCGCAGGAGCACGGCCCCGAGCAGGCCGGCGCCGCCGAGCAGGACGGCGCGCTGGTGGGCGGCGGTGACCCGCCAGCCGACGGTCGCCTCGGCCCGGTCCTCGGCCGGGGGGCGGCCCGGCTGCCCGGTCACCGCGGTGCCGCTCACTCGCGGGCCCGGGGCGTGGGCACGCCGGCCAGCACGTCGTGCACGACGGTCGCGCCGGTGACCGCGCTCATCCACAGCTCGGGCCGCACGGTGATCCGGTGGTCGAGCACCGGGTGGGCGACCGCCTTGACGTCCTCGGGGGTGACGTAGTCGCGGCCGTGCAGCACGGCGTACCCGCGGGCCAGCAGCATGAGGGCGAGCGACCCGCGGGGCGAGGCCCCCATGAGGCTGTGCGGGTGGGCGCGGGTCGCGCGGGCCAGCGCGACGCAGTAGCGCCCGACCGAGGCGTCCACCTCGGCCCGCTCGATCGCGGCCTGCATGGCCAGCAGGCCCGCGCCGTCGGTCACCTGGGTCAGCGTGATCTCCTCCTGGCCGCGCCCGAGCCGCCGGGCGAGCACGTCCCACTCCTGCGCCTCGTCGGGGTAGCCGAACGAGATCCGCGCGAGGAACCGGTCCAGTTGGGCCTCCGGCAGCGGGTAGGTGCCCTCGTACTCGACCGGGTTGGCGGTGGCCAGCACGTGGAACGGGCGGTCCAGGATGAAGGTCTGCCCCTCGACGGTGACCTGCCGCTCCTGCATCGCCTCGAGCAGGGCGGCCTGGGTCTTCGGGGGTGTCCGGTTGATCTCGTCGGCCAGCCGCAACCCGGTGAACAGCGGCCCCCGCCGGAACGCGAACTCGCTGGCCCGCTGGTCGTAGACGAACGATCCGGTGAGGTCGCCGGGCAGCAGGTCGGGAGTGAACTGCGCCCGGGTGAAGGGCAGCCCGAGCGCCTGGGCGAACGACCGCGCCGCGAGCGTCTTGCCCAGCCCCGGGTAGTCCTCGAGCAGCACGTGACCGCCGGCCAGGATCACGGCGAGCACCAGGGTGAGCGGCTCGCGCTTGCCGACAACGGCCCGCTCGACCTCGTCGAGCACGGCCGCCCCGGCGCGGGACACCTCGGTCAGCGGCCGGGTCACAGCTGCTCGATCCGGGTCAGCAGCGCGGCCAGGGCGGCGGGGCGCAGCCGCGCGGGGTCGGGCTCGCCGGTGTAGACGGCGGCCAGGTCGGGCGGCAGCAGCCGATCGGCCCAGGCCGGGTCGGCGCGCAGGTCGACGCCCTGCGAGCGCCACAGCGCCGCCTCGATCGAGGCGCGCAGCCGGGCATGGATGCGCTGGGCCGGCTCGGCGTGGTCGGGACCGGTGACCGCGAGCAGGTCGTGGGCGAGCATCGTTGTCGCATGGTCGGATCCGCGTCCGAGGGTGGCGCCGCCGAGGTCGCCGGCGACCCACTCGCGGCCGGCCGGCTCGGCCGGGTCGCGGGCCGCCGGCCCCAGCGCGAGCACGCCGAGGGTCGCGGCGGCCAGCAGCGGCACCGAGGGCCGCAGCGACAGCAACTCGAGCACGACGAGCGTGCCCAGCCAGGTCAGCACCAGCCGCAACCCGAGCCGCAGCCGAGGCCCGCGCCACCAGCCGGACGCCGTCACGACGAGCTCACCCCCGACCCGGTATGCCGCCCGGAGCCCGCCGGCCCACTGGTCGCCGGCCCGCCGGTCGCCGACCCGTGCGTCCCCGGCGCGGTGCGCTGCTGCCGCTGGGCCTGCGCCGCGGCCCGGGCCAGGTCGGTGTGCAGCCGGTCGAGGTCGGCCAGCGCCCGCGCCCGGTGCGGCTCGCCGACCGGGTGGTCGGAGAAGCGGGCCTCACGGAACAGCGCCGCCAGGTCGGTCAGGGCCGCAGGGTCGACCTGCCAGGTGGCCAGCACTCGGGCGAGGTACTCGGTCGAGGTCTCGGCCGGCCGGCGGGGCAGCCCGGTGGCCGCGGCGGACTCCTCGAGGTCGACCCAGCAGGCGACGACCGCGTTGCGCGGCTCGCCCCGGGCCAGCAGTTCGCGCCGCGCCTGGGCCGCCGCACCCGTGAGGTGCTCCGGCACCTCGGGCAGCGGGTCAACCGGACGTGCTTGCGGCAGTGGGCGGTTCGGCCGGCGGGGCCGGGTCAGGAAGGCGTGCGCGAGTCGGGCCAGCAGATAGGCCAGGATGACGGCGACCGCTGCCAGGACGGCATACCCGAGGGTGAGCAGCCAGCCCGGCAGGGGGCTCGGGTCGAGGTCGGGCCGGCTGGTCGTGGCGCTCCCGAGGGTCGCCGTCGGGCGGGCCGGGGCGGTCGGCGCCGGCAGCGTCGCGCGCGGCGGGGCGGAGACGTAGTCGACCGGCCCGGACGCCACGACGACGATGCCGGCGAGCAGCACGATGACCAGCCCGACGAACCCCGCCCGGATCGGCACCCGGCGCGCGGCGCTGCTCGCGGCGGGCGAGGTCGGCGGGGTCATGACCTGACGCTAACCCCTCAGGCGGTCCGGGCCGCTGCCGAGCCACCGAAGAGCTGACCTCGGGCACCCATGGTCGGCGTCGGTCACGGCGCCTTGTCGACGGGGACGAGTTCGGCGTCGCGCACCTCGACGGCATCGGCCGTGGCATAGCTCAGCGCCTCGATGCGGCCCGCGGCGCGCAGGTCCGGCTCGGCGGCCCGGACCTGCTCGACGAACTGGTCCGGCAGCGCGAGGACCATCGACGCGATGCCCGCGCGCATGCCGACCTTGGCCTCCGACTTGACCTTGCGCACCGCGGCCAGCGCCTCGGACGCCGCCGTGAGCACCACCGGGTCGCCGCCGGCCCCACCGCCGGTGAGCACCTCGTCGGGCGTCGGCCACGGTTGCCGGTGCACCGACCCCTGCTGCCACCAGGACCAGACCTCCTCGGTGACATAGGGCAGGATCGGCGCGAAGAGGCGCAGGAGCACCCCGAGGGCCACCCGCAGCGCCGCCCGCGCCGACGCGGCGGCCGCCTCGCCCTGGCCGCCGTAGGCGCGGTCCTTGACCAGCTCGAGGTAGTCGTCGCAGAAGGTCCAGAAGAACGACTCGGTCAACTCCAACGAGCGGGTGTAGTCCCATGACTCGAAACCCGCTGTGGCAGAACGCACCACGTCGGCCAACGTGGCGAGCATGGCCCGGTCGACGGCTTCGGTCACGGCGTCGGCCGGGTCGTCGTCGACCTCGCCGAAGCCGAGCGCGAACTTGAGCGCGTTGAGGATCTTGATG
>CAZYHR010000136.1:0-7719 GCA_964647395.1 uncultured Intrasporangiaceae bacterium
CGGATGACGCCGAGCCGGATGACGCCGAGCCGGATGACGCCGAGCCGGATGACGCGGAGGGCGCCGCCGGTGACGAGGACGCGCAGTCCGACGACGCGCAGTCCGGCGACGCACCGTTCGACCACGACCTGCCCGCCTCGACCCCCGCGGTCGATGTGGACGCGACGGGCGCTGCCGCCGAGCAGCCCGGTTCCGACCCGGCCGTGCCGGTTCCGGCGGAGCCCGGTGGCGCCGCAGCGACCGAGCCGACCTCCACGCCGGCGGAGAGCATGAGCGTGGCCGACCGGATCCGAGCCGCGATCGCCGCGCACAACGCCGCCCAAGCGGCCGGGTCCGACCAGGCGGCCGGGTCCGACCAGGCGGCCGGGTCCGACCAGGCGGCCGAGTCCGACCAGGCGGCCGAGTCCGACCAGGGTGACGTGGCCCTGGCTGACGTCGAGCCGGCCGGCGCTCCTGCGCCGGAGCAGCCGAGCCGATCGGTCGACCGCTACGAGTCCGCGCTGAGCGAGTTGCTCGAGGACGACGACGAGGGTGACCCCGAGCCGGTCCAGCAGTCGACGCAACTGAGCGACGAGGAACTCGAGGCCAAGATCTCCAGCCGCGAGATCCTGGCCGGCACCGCGCTGGCGCCGGAGCGGGCCGCGGAGTTCCGCAAGGAGTGGGAGAGCCCCGACGAGGACGCGCCTGCGCAGTCGGCTGAGCCCACGGAGTCCACCGACACGGAGTCCACCGACACGGAGTCCACCGACACGGAGTCCACCGACGACACGGAGTCCATCGACAGCACGGAGTCCGCCGAGACCGAGTCGGCCGGGCAGGACGTCGTCGACGGCGGCTACGGGTGGGGCTCGGCGGCGCCGCTCGCCGACGGCGGCATGCCGCAGGGCCACCCGGTCAAGGCCAACAAGCAGTGGATGAAGTACCGCGTCCCAGGCGACCAGTGGTACGACCAGGTCACCGCTGACGTGTGGTTCGTCGACGCGGCCAGCGCGGAGGCCGCCGGCTTCCGGCACGACTGAGCCGCGCCGCGCGATGCGGCGGATCGTGGCGGTTGAGCGACCGTTCCGGGGGGCTCAACCGCCACGCTGACGCGTGCCGTCGGGTGCGGCGCCGCTCAGGCGGTGGCGACCTGCGCCCGGATCCGCTCGGAGGTGCCCTCGTCCAGGCGCAGCGACTCCTCGACCTGGCTGATCATGACGATCGACGACCACAGCGCCAGGAGGACGAGCAGGGCGGAGAGCAGGCCCATGCCGCCGGTCACCGTCAGTCCGAGCTTGACCCGGTCGGCGGACTCGGTCCACAGGTCCAGGCCGCCGACCACGCCGCGAGAGGCGAACAACACGACTGCCAGCACCGCTGCCGTCACCGCGGTGCGGATCGAGCCCGGCATCGGCAGCTTGGGCGCGGCGGTGACGTGCCGCAGCTCGGGGCGAGCGGCATACCAGAGGTCGGTCAGCCCCTGGGGGACCAGCCACAGGTTCGCGACCGGGATGAACCACCCGACGACGGCGCCGACCAGGCCACGCCGGCGGGCTCGCTCGTTGACCCGCGGGTGGTCGTAGCGCGCGACGAACCAGCCGAGCACGCCGACCAACGCCAGCACCGTGAGCACCACGGCGGCCACCAGCGAGACGGTGTAGCCGCGCTGGCTCAGGTCGAGCACCTTGGGGTCGGCGATCTCGCCCATGTCGATGGCGGTCACCGTCTCGTTCCACACCAGGAAGATCGACAGGGCCATGGCGACCAGGGCCAGGCTGGCCACGGCGAGCCCGAGTTGGGCACCGACGGCGATGAGCCGGTTCGGCGGCTGGACCTCCTCGCGGGCCCGGCGCACCTCCTGGCCGTCGGCCGCGACCTGACGGGTGTGGTCGGTCCAGTGCTGACCGTCCCACCACCGTTCGAGGTTGTCCGCGACCGGGTCGGGTCGCCAACTGGGCTCGGCGCCCTGGGGGAAGCGCGAGTTGGTGCTGCCGGAACCATGAGACATGAGGTCAAGTGTGCGGCCGGGTCCGGTGCCGGGTCACGGCCTGCGGGCCAAATCGAACCGTTCGGACGACCCTCGCCGGACCGCCTACATTGACCGTATGCCGTCCGCCCGCGGGACCCTGCCCTGGCAGCCGCTCGCCGATCACCTCGACCTCGTCGCGCCGCCGGTCGCCGCGGCCGCGCACCTGGTGCCGGCCGCCGAGGTCGCGCCGATCGACGCGTCGCTGGCCGACACCGCGGCCTTTTGCGCGGCCTACGATGTCGCGCCCGGCGCCTCGGCCAACTGCGTCGTCGTCGAGGGCCGGCGCGCCGAGCGGGTGGTCCGGGCCGCCGTCCTCGTGCTGGCCACCGACCGGGCCGACGTCAACCGGGTCGTGCGCAAGCACCTGGCGGTGCGCAAGATCTCGTTCATGGACCAGGTGGCCGCGCAGCAGACGACCGGGATGACCCAGGGCGGCATCACCCCGGTCGGCCTGCCGGCCGGCTGGGCCATCCTCGTCGACGAGGCGGTCGCGGACGCTGGCCCGGTCGTCGTCGGCGGTGGCGTGCGCAGCGCCAAGCTTCTGCTCGACGGGTCCTGGCTGGCCACCCTGCCCGGCGCCGAGGTGCTCGCCCTGGCCCTGCCCGGGTGACCGACCCGCGTGACCATGGACCGACCTGGGTCACCGCGCTCAACCGCTCACCGGCGGAACCAACCGGCGTGACCGGCTCGGTGACCGGCCGCCGGAAACCGTGCGGGCGGCATACCCCCCGCTCGGTGACCGGCCGCCGGGAACCGTGCGGGCGGCATACCCCCCGCTAACTAGGCTGAGACCCATGCCTGCTGCCCACGAGGTGCTCGCCCCCCGGGTCACCGCCGCCATCGCCGCCGCCACCGGCGTCGCCCACGCCGACCCGGTGCTGCGGCCCAGCCAGTTCGCCGACCTGCAGTCCAACGCTGCGCTCGCCCTGGCCAAGCGGGTCGGCCGGCCGCCGCGCGAGGTCGCCGCGCGCATCGTCGACGCGCTGGAGGTGCAGGACGTCTGCGAGCGCGTCGAGATCAGCGGGCCGGGCTTCGTCAACCTCACCCTGTCGTTGGACTGGATCACCGAGCAGGTGGCGGCGATGGCCGCCGACCCGCGGCTCGGGGTGCCGACGTTCGCGCCGCAGACGGTCGTCATCGACTACTCCTCGCCCAACGTCGCCAAGGAGATGCACGTCGGGCACCTGCGCACCACGGTGGTCGGCGACGCGCTGGCTCGGGTCCTGGAACACCTCGGCCACCGGGTGATCCGACAGAACCACATCGGCGACTGGGGCACCCCGTTCGGCATGCTCATCGAGCACCTGCTCGACGTCGGGGTCGGCTCGACCGAGGCCAGGACCGCCGAGACCGACCCCAACGCCTTCTACCAGGCCGCCCGCGCCGCGTTCGACCGCGACCCGGTGTTCGCGGACCGGGCCCGGGCGCGGGTCGTGGCCCTGCAGGCCGGTGACCCGGCCACGCTGCGGCTGTGGAGCGAACTCGTGCAGATGAGCAAGCACTACTTCAACCGCATCTACGCTGCGCTCGGGGTCACCCTCACCGACGCCGACCTGGCCGGCGAGTCGAGCTACAACGCCGACCTGCCGGTCGTCTGCGACGAGCTCGAGCAGGCCGGCATCGCGGTGATCTCCGACGGGGCCCTGTGCGTCTTCCTCGACGAGTTCAGCGGTCGGGACGGATCGCCGGTGCCGCTGATCATCCGCAAGTCCGACGGTGGATACGGCTATGCCACAACGGATCTGGCGATGATCCGGGACTGCGTGCGCCGGCTGCGGGCGGACCGCATCATCTACGTGGTCGGGGCCACGCAGGCGCTGCACTTCCGGCAGGTCTGGGCCGCCGCGCGGCTGGCCGGGTGGCTGCCGGACTCGGTCGAGCCGGTGCACGTGCAGATCGGCAACGTCCTGGGCGAGGACCGCAAGCTGCTGCGCACCCGGGCCGGCGACTCGCTGCGGCTCATGGCCCTGGTCGACGAGGCCGTCCAGGCCAGCCGTCGGGTGCTCGACGAGGCCCGCCCCGACCTGTCCGGCCACACTCGCGCACAGCTGTCCAGGCAGATCGGGGTCGGCGCGATCAAGTACGCCGACCTGTCCGTGGCCCACGACTCCGAATACGTCTTCGACCTGGAGCGGATGGTCGCGCTCACCGGCAACACCGCGGCCTACCTGCAGTATCAGGCGGCCCGGGTGCGCTCGATGTTCCGGGCCGCAGGCCTGGACCTCGACGGCGCCCCGCGCGAGCTGAGCGTCGTCGAGCCGGCCGAACGGGCGCTGGCGTTGACCCTGCTCGACTTCGGTCCGACGGTCGCGGCGGTCGGGCAGACCCTCGAGCCGCACCGGCTGGCCGCCCAACTGTTCGAGGTGGCCCAGGCGCTGTCGGTGTTCTACGAGCAGTGCCCGGTGCTCAAGGCCGAGGGGCCGGTGCGCGAGTCACGCCTGGGGCTGGCGGCGCTGGGTTTCGAGGTGCTGCGCACCGGGTTGGCGCTGCTCGGGCTGCAGACCCCGGAGCAGATGTGACGGCATCGACGGTGGCCCGAACTAACTAGTCAACTAGTTCTCGGTAACTAGTTGCGCCCCTGCCAGAAGTCATGTACAGTCTTCAACAGGTGAAGGTTCAACTACTCGGCCGAACCCCAGGATCCCTGCAACAGGGCGCCAGCGGACGAGCAGCCGGACCGGATCCAGCTCAACGAGACCCCCGACTCCGAGAGCCCCGACACGTCCACGGACTAGCCGCCCGACGCGAACCCCGACGCGTCGACGGTACAACTTCACCACATGCCTCACCGCGTGCCCCCCGACACGCACCGAGGCGCACCGCCCGACGGCCCGCGAGAACTCCCCCAGTCTCGTGGGCCGTCGGTCTGTCCCGGACCGGGCCTCCACCTGGGTCATCGGGCACTGTGTCATCGACCACACGCCGGCCCCGAGCCGCGCACGAGCCGGGGGGACGCGGCATACCGCGACGTAGGTCCCTGACGAGCGACGCGTCCGATTGGCTAGGTTGCTGCCAGACCGGGAAACCCCTCGGCGCCCGCCCGCGCGGGCCCTCCCACTGCTGGAGATGCATCGTGCTCATCGGTGTCCCTCGCGAGTCCAAGGCGGGCGAGCGGCGCGTCGCCGCGACGCCCAAGACCGTCGAGCAACTCGTCAAGCTCGGCCATCAGGTCGTCGTGGAGTCCGGCGCCGGCGCGTCGGCCAGCTACGAGGACGGCGGGTATGCCGCGGCCGGCGCCACCGTGGCCGACGCCGCGGCGGTCTGGGGCGCCGAGCTGGTCACCAAGATCAACCCGCCGACCGACGACGAGCTCGGCCTGATGCGGCCCGGGGCGATCCTGGTCAGCCTGATCAGCCCGGCGCTCAACCCCGCGCTGGTCCAGCGGCTGGCCGCTGCGGGAGTCACCGCCATGGCGATGGACGCGGTGCCCCGGATCAGCCGGGCCCAGGCCCTGGACGTGCTGTCGTCGATGGCCAACATCGCCGGCTACCGGGCGATCATCGAGGCGGCCCACGAGTTCGGGTCGTTCTTCACCGGCCAGGTGACCGCGGCCGGCAAGGTGCCGCCGGCGAAGGTCTTCATCTCCGGCGCCGGGGTGGCCGGGCTCGCGGCCATCGGCACGGCCAACTCGCTCGGCGCGATCGTGCGGGCCACCGACGTGCGGCCCGAGGTCGCCGAGCAGGTCGAGTCCATGGGCGCCGACTTCGTCAGCCCGCAGGTCGAGACCCAGGAGGTGTCCTCCGACGGCTACGCCAAGGAGATGGGCGCGGACTACGCCGCCGCCGCGGCGGTCATGTACGCCGAGCAGGTCCGGGACTGCGACATCGTCGTCACCACCGCGCTCATCCCGGGCAAGCCCGCCCCGCGGCTCATCACCGAGGAGATGGTCGCGACGATGAAGCCCGGCTCGGTCGTCGTCGACATGGCCGCCGCGGCCGGCGGCAACGTCGCCGGGTCGGTCGCCGACCAGCTGGTCGTCACCGACAACGGCGTGAGGATCATCGGCTACACCGACCTCGCCGGCCGCCTGCCCACCCAGGCCAGCCAGCTCTACGGCACCAACGTCGTCAACCTCATGAAGCTGCTGACGCCCGGCAAGGACGGTGTGGCGGTCCTCGACTGGGACGACGTCATCGTCCGTGGGATGACCGTGGCCAAGGACGGCGAGGTCACCTGGCCCCCGCTGCCGGTGCAGGTCTCGGCCGCCCCGGCTGCCCCCGCCGCCCCGGTCCAGCCCAAGGCTCCCAAGCCACCGCCGGACCCGAGACGACGGCTGGCGATCCTCGGTGTCGCCGGGCTGTTGTTCCTGTTGCTGGCCAACGCGTCGCCGGCGCCGTTCCTCGGCCACTTCATGGTCTTCATGCTGTCGGTCGTCATCGGCTACTACGTCATCGGCAACGTGCACCACGCGCTGCACACGCCGCTCATGTCGGTGACCAACGCGATCAGCGGCATCATCGTCGTCGGCGCGCTGCTGCAGATCGGCCACGAGAGCAAGGTCGCGATCACCGTCGTGGCCTTCATCGGCACCCTGGTCGCGAGCATCAACGTCTTCGGCGGCTTCACGGTCACCGGCCGGATGCTGCAGATGTTCAAGAGAGAGGACGCCATGCGATGAACGTCACCCTGATCATGGGCGCCTACATCGTCGCCGGGCTCTTCTTCATCCTCGCCCTGGCCGGCCTGTCCAAGCACGAGTCGGCCGTCATGGGCAACCGCTACGGCATCGTCGGCATGGTCATCGCGCTGCTCGCGACGGTCTGGCTGGCCACCGACGTCGCGGGGTTCCTGGCGCTCGTGCTCATCGTCGTGGCGATGGCGCTCGGCGCGGTCGTCGGCATCTCGCTGGCCCGCCGGGTCGAGATGACCCAGATGCCCGAGCTCATCGCGATGCTGCACTCGTTCGTCGGTCTGGCCGCCGTGCTGGTCGGTTGGAACTCCTCCTACGAGGAGTCGGCCTACAAGGCGATCCACGACTCCGAGGTGTTCGTCGGGGTGTTCATCGGCGCGGTGACCTTCACCGGCTCGATCGTCGCCTATCTCAAGCTCGCGGCGAAGATGAAGTCTGCGCCGCTCGTGCTGCCGTTCCGGCACTGGATCAACCTCGCGATCATCGTCGCGTTCTTCGTCATGACGGTCGTCTACGCCAACCTCGGCCACGGGCAGGTGTTCGCCCGGCAACTGCTGCTGGGCGTCATGACCGTGCTGGCGCTGTTCCTCGGCTGGCACCTGGTCGCCTCCATCGGCGGCGGCGACATGCCGGTCGTCGTGTCGATGCTCAACTCCTACAGCGGGTGGGCGGCGGCCGCCGCGGGCTTCCTGCTCAACAACGACCTACTCATCATCACCGGCGCGCTGGTCGGTTCCTCGGGTGCCTATCTGTCCTACATCATGTGCCGCGCGATGAACCGGTCGTTCATCTCGGTCATCGCCGGCGGCTTCGGCTCCGACGGTGCCGTGGTCGGCGAGGCCAAGGACTACGGCGGGCACCGGGAGACCAGCGCGGTCGAGGTGGCCGACCTGCTCAAGGCTGCCGACGACGTCATCATCACGCCCGGCTACGGCATGGCCACGGCCCAGGCGCAGTATGCCGTCGCCGACCTCACCAGCAAGCTGCGGGCCCGCGGTGTCAACGTGCGCTTCGCGATTCACCCGGTGGCCGGCCGGCTGCCCGGACACATGAACGTGCTGCTGGCCGAGGCCAAGGTCCC
>CAZYHR010000137.1:0-7523 GCA_964647395.1 uncultured Intrasporangiaceae bacterium
GACACGGCACGATCGTGACTGCCAGCGTTAAGGGCGACGTCATCGACATGGGCAAGAACATCGTCGGAGTGGTGTTGCAGTGCAACAACTACGAGGTCGTCGACCTGGGCGTCATGGTGCCGGCGCAGCGGATCCTCGAGGCGGCCAAGGAGCACGACGCCGACGCCATCGGCCTCTCCGGGCTGATCACGCCGAGCCTGGACGAGATGGTCGGCTTCGCCGCCGAGCTGCAGCGTCTGGGTCTGGACGTGCCGCTGCTCATCGGCGGCGCGACGACCTCCAAGGCGCACACCGCCGTGAAGATCGCCCCGCGCTACGACGGCCCGGTGATCTGGGTCAAGGACGCCAGCCGCTCGGTGCCGGTCGTCGCGGCGCTGCTGTCCGACCAGCAGCGCCCGGCGCTGCTGGACTCGACCCGGTCCGAGTACGCCGAGCTGCGAGCCCGGCACGCGGCGCGGCACGGCGACCGGCCGATGCTGACCTACCAGGCGGCCCGGGCCAACGCGACGCCGGTGGACTGGGCGGCCTACAAGCCGGTCCGCCCGCGGATGCTCGTCCAGCAGGCCAAGGACGTCGGCGCCGTCGGGGGCACCGCGGCGACCCAGTTCACCCGGTCCTTCCGCGACTACTCGGTGGCCGAGTTGCGCGGCTACATCGACTGGCAGCCGTTCTTCGCGGCGTGGGAGCTCAAGGGCCGCTTCCCCGACATCCTGCACAACCCGGCCTCGGGCGAAGCGGCGACCCGGCTCTACGAGGACGCCCAGCAGATGCTCGACCGGATCGAGCAGGAGCACTGGCTGCGGCCGGCCGGGGTGATCGGGCTGTTCCCGGTGATTAATGATAGGGCGACCACCGAGATCTACACCGACGAGACCCGCACCACCGTGCGCACCGTGCTGCACCACCTGCGCCAGCAGGGCCGGCACCGCGAGGGGGTGCCGAACCGCTCCAACGCCGACTTCGTCGCCCCCAAGCAGACCGGGGTCCGGGACTATCTCGGGGCGTTCGCGGTGACCGCCGGGGTCGATCTGCCCGACCGGATCACCGCCTTCAAGGCCGATCTGGACGACTACTCGGCGATCCTGCTCGAGTCGCTGGCCGATCGACTCGCCGAGGCGTTCGCCGAGCGGATGCACGAGCGGGTGCGCCGCGAGTTGTGGGGGTATGCCACCGACGAGCGCCTCGACAACGATGCGCTGATCGCCGAGGACTACGTCGGGGTGCGACCGGCCCCGGGCTATCCGTCCTGCCCCGACCACACCGAGAAGGCGCTGATCTGGGACCTGCTCGACGCCGAGGCCGCGACCGGCATGCAGTTGACCGAGCACATGGCGATGTGGCCCGGGGCCTCGGTCTCCGGGTGGTACTTCGCCGGCCCGCACAGCCAGTACTTCGTCGTCGGCCGGATCGGCCGCGACCAGGTGCAGGACTATGCCGCCCGCAAGGGCTGGACGATGACCGAGGCCGAGCGCTGGCTCTCGCCCAACCTCGGCTACCAGCCGCAGGAGTAGTCGGTATGCCGCCGGGCCGGGCGGGCGCCGCCGGGTCCCCACCCAGCCGACCCGGCCACCCGGCCGGCTCCTAGACTGACCGGACCGTCCCCACCCGAACGCCCGAGGAAAGGTCAGCCCGCCATGCCCGCCCTGCCCCATGCCGTGCTGTGGGACATGGACGGCACCCTCGTGGACAGCGAGCCCTACTGGATCGCCGAGGAGACCGAGCTCGTCGCGGCATACGGGGGCACCTGGACCGAGCAGGACGCGCTGCTGCTGGTCGGGCGGGCGCTGCTGGACAGCGCGGGCATCCTCGTGGGCCGCTCCCCGGTGACCCTGACCCCCGAGCAGGTCGTCGACCGACTCGTCGCCGGGGTCGGTCGCCGGCTGGCGGACCGGATGCCGTGGCGCCCCGGGGCGGCCGCCCTGCTCGCCGAGCTGGTCGACTCGGGCGTGCCGACCGCGCTGGTGACGATGTCCTACCGATCGCTGACCGACCGGCTCGAGGCGGCCCTGCCGCGCCGCATGTTCGACGCGGTCGTCGTGGGCGACGAGGTCGGCCGGGGCAAGCCGCATCCCGAGCCCTACCTGCGGGCGGCCGAGCTGCTCGGCGTCGAGCCGGCCCGCTGCATCGCCATCGAGGACTCCGAGCCCGGAGCGCGCTCGGCGGCCACCGCCGGCTGCCGCACCATCGTCGTGCCGCACGTCAAGCCGGTGCCGCACCTGGCCGGCACCGTCCAGGTGCCGACCCTGGCCGGGCTGACCGCCGCGGACCTGGTCGTCATCGCCGACGCCGCCACGCCCCGGCCACCACACCGCTGACCCCGGGCCCAGCGCCTATCGTGGGATGCGACACCTGCAAGGAGAGGCTGGAGCTTGCCCGAGTTCGACGACGTGCTGCCGCTGCGTGACCCCGTGCTCATCGCCGCCTTCGAGGGCTGGAACGACGCGGGCGAGGCGGCCACCCAGGCGGTCGCGCACCTCGCCGGCGTCTGGGCGGCCCGCGAGATCGCCCGGATCGACCCGGAGGACTACTACGACTTCCAGGTTAACCGCCCGCGGGTGGTCGTCGAGTCCGGCCGCCGGACCATCGTCTGGCCCACCACCCGCATCCTGTTGGCGAGCGCACCGACCCTGCCCCGCGACATCGTGCTCGTCGGGGGCATCGAGCCGTCGACCCGCTGGCGCGGCTACACCGATGAGCTGCTGGGCGTCGCCGAGCGGCTCCGGGTGCGGCTCGTGCTGAGCCTGGGCGGCCTGCTCGCCGACGTGCCGCACACCCGACCGATCCCGGTCGCGACGACGTCCGACGACCCGCTGGTGCGCCGGCGCTACGACGTCGAGGCCAGCGACTACGAGGGCCCGACCGGCATCGTCGGCGTGCTGTCCGACGCCGCCGGCCGACGCGGGCTCGACGTGCTGTCCTGCTGGGCCCGGGTCCCCCACTACGCCGGGGGGCCGCCCTCGCCCAAGGCGGCGCTGGCCCTGGTCAACCGGGTCGAGCAGCTGCTCGACGTGACCATCCCGCAGGGCGATCTCGCCGAGCTGGCCCAGGCCTGGGAGCGCGGGGTCAACGAACTGGCCGACAGCGACGAGGAGGTCGCCGACTACGTCGCCTCGCTCGAGGAGGACACCGACGCGGCCGACCTGCCCGAGGCCAGCGGCGACGCCATCGCCCTGGAGTTCGAGCGCTACCTGCGCCGCCGCGACGACGAGTCCGGCTGACCGCGCCGCAGCACCGCACGTCTCACAGCCGCACGCCGAGCACCCGATCGACGGTGCGGGACACCAGCCCAGGAGCACCCTCGACCGGGCCGCCGCCGTCGACCAGGCAGCGCCGCGCCCACTCGTCGACGGCGGCGAGCGCGCCGGGGGTGTCGAGGTCGTCGCAGACCCGGGCCCGCACCTCGGCCACGGTGCCGCTCGGATCCGGACCGCCGTTGCCGGACAGCGCAGCCCGCCAGGTGTCCAGCCGCTGCCGGCCGTCGGCGAGGTCCTGGTCGGTCCAGTCCCACTCGGTGCGATAGTGCCGGGCCAGCAGCGCCAGACGGATCGCGGCCGGCTCGACCCCCGCGGCCCGCAGTTGGGAGACCAGCACGAGGTTCCCCTTGGACTTGCTCATCTTCTCGCCGTCCAGCCCCACCATGCCCTGGTGCACATAGGCCTGCGCGAAACCCGCGTCACCGGTGAGCACCCGGCCCTGCACGGCGGACATCTCGTGGTGCGGGAAGGCCAGGTCGGTGCCGCCGCCCTGCACCGTGAAGGGGATGCCCAGGGTCTCCAGCGCCAGCGCCGTGCACTCGACGTGCCAGCCGGGCCGGCCCGGCCCGAGCGGGCCGCCGTCCCAGGCCGGCTCGCCGGGGCGCGCCGCCCGCCACAGCAGCGGGTCCAGCGGGTCGCGCTTGCCCGGCCGGCCGGGGTCACCGCCGCGCTCGGGGAACACCTCGAGCATCTCCGCGCGGGACAGCCGGGACACCTCCCCGAAACCGGGGGCGGCAGCCAGGTCGAGATAGACGTCCGACCCGGTCCCCTCCGCGTCCGGCACCGGGACGGCATACGTCGCCCCGGCCGCCCGCAGCCCCAGCACCGCCTCGGCGATGACGTCGATGCTCTCGACCACCCCGAGGAAGTGGTGCGGCGCCAGCACGGACAGCGCGGTCATGTCCTCGCGGAACAGCGCGATCTGCTCGCCGGCCAGCGCGGCCCAGTCGACGTCGTCGCGCGCGGCCCGCTCGAGCAGCGGGTCGTCCACGTCCGTGACGTTCTGCACGTAGCGCACGTCGTGGCCGGCGTCGCGCAGCGCCCGGTGCAGCACGTCGAAGGTCACGTAGGTCGCGGCGTGGCCGATGTGGGTCGCGTCGTAGGGCGTGATGCCGCAGACGTAGAGGCCGGCCACCGGCCCCGGGTCGAGCGTCACCAGGGCGTCGGTGGCGGTGTCGTGGACCCGGACCGGCCCGCCGCGGCCGGGGACGTCGGGGATGTGGGGCGAGGGCCAGGAACGCACCCGCCGAGCCTATCCCGCGCGCCGACCCTCAGATCGCCGGCCACGGGATGCTGGGCCAGCCGCGACCGGGCAACGGGTGTCGGCCGCTCGCGGCCAGCGCGCGCACCCGGGCTCCCAGCGCGGCCAGGTCACCGGCGGGCAGCAGCGTCGCGAGCGCGCCGGCCAGGGCGCCGTGCGGGTCAGCCAGCTCGCCGGCGAGCCGGGTCAGGGCGGCCCGCTGGGCCTCGGGCAGCGGCCGGCCGGCCCAGCCCCACAGCACGGTGCGCAGCTTCGGCTCGCGGTGGCAGGTCAGCCCGTGGTCGAACCCCCACAACGCGCCGGCCGCGTCACGCACCAGGTGCGAGCCCTTGCGGTCGGCGTTGTTGACCACGGCGTCCAGGACGGCGACGGCCCGCAGGTCCGCGCAGTCCTCGTGCACGACGGTGACCGGGGTGCCGTCGGCCAGCTCGCCGTCGACGACCCGCAGCCAGCCGTCGTCGACGGCGCCCGGCTCGACCACCCGGACCGGCAGGGTCTGCAGGTCGACGGGGGTGAAGGGGTCGCCGATCCAGGCCTGCACCGACCCCGGGCCGTAGGGTCCGTCGCGCAGCACCGTCGGCGGCACCGCCGGGCAGCCCAGCGCGTCCGCGACCAGGGCGGTGGCCACCTCGCGGCCGGCGAGGGTCCCCTCCGGGAAGTCCCAGAGGGGCCGTTCGCCGCGCACCGGCTTGTAGATCGCGTGCAGCGCGGCGGGGTCGTCGCCCGCGTCCCGGTCGCCCGGGGCCGTGACGCTGACCAGCAGCGCGGTGTTGGAGGCGTCGAGCACCCGACCCACGACGGTGAGCTCGCCGTGGACGAGGGTCTCGGTCACCGCCTGCCGCTCGAGCAGCACGTCACCGCCGGTAGCCGTTGGCCCGTGGGCACACATGCCCGCGGGGGTCCAGCGGCTGTCCGCAGAAGGGGCAGGGTGGGCGTCCGGCGGCGACGAGCGCCTGCACCCGGCGGGCGAAGGCCCGGGCCTGCGCGGCACCGAGGACGACCCGCAGGGCGTCGCTGGGCTCGCCGCCGTCGGCCTCCGCGTCGTCCTCGCGCTGCACCTCCAGCAGGACGGCCTGCGCCTCGCCGTCCCAGCCGAGCGACACGGTGTTGGCTCGGAACTCGTCCTCGATCGGGGTGTCCAGCGGCGCGTCGTCGGTCAGCTGGGCGGCCGCGGCGTCGCCCCCACCGGCGCCGGCCAGGTCGTCCAGCAGGTCGAGCAGCCGATCCGCGAGCACGGACAGCTGCTCCTTCTCGCACGACACGCTGACCAGGCGCCGCCCGTCGCGCACCTGGACGAAGAAGGTGCGCTGCCCGGGCGGTCCCACCGTCCCGGCGACGAACCGCTCCGGGCGCTCGAAGTCGTAGACGGCCATGGATCGACCCTAACCCGCCGGGGCGGCGCCGCCCGATCCGGCGCCACCGCCGACGGCCGCGTCCCCGCCGGCCGGCTCGGGCGCGACCACGAGCCCGGTCAGCGGCCCGCCGATGTCGTTGACGCGCACGACGAAGGGCCGGCGCGGGGTGTAGCGCACCACCGACACCGACGCCGGGTCGACGACGATCCGTTGGAACAGGTCCAGGTGCGTGCCGGCGGCGTCGGCGACGATGGACTTGACGACGTCACCGTGCGACACCGCGATCCACACCGCGCCCGCGCCGTGCTCGGTGGTCACCGCGCGGTCGTGCTCGCGGACCGCGGCGAGCGCCCGCGCCTGCATCGCGGCGAGGGACTCCCCGGGCAGCTCGCCGTCCGGGAAGACCGCCGCCGACGGGTGGTCCTGCACGACCCGCCAGAGCGGCTCCTGGGCGAGCTCGCTGAGCAGCCGGCCGGTCCACGCGCCGTAGCGGCACTCCCCCAGCCGGTCGTCGACCGACGGCTCCGGTATGCCGCCCCCGGCCGCCTGCGCCACCGCGAACGCGGTCTCCAGGCAGCGCTGCAACGGCGAGCTGACCACCCGCACGATCGGCACCCCCGCCTCGGCCAGCCGCCGGCCGACGGCGGCCGCCTGCTCGCGGCCCACCTCGTCCAGCCCGACCCCGGGGGTCCAGCCGGCCAGCGTGCCGGACGCGTTGGCCGTCGTGCGGCCGTGACGGATGAGCAGGACGGTGGCCACGGACCGACGCTACGCCACCCGGGCCGGTGCCCGCGCCGGACGCGGCCGGTGGGCCCGCGGCATACCGCCGGGGGTGAGGTGCGGCATACATTTCTCTGCGTGATCGTCGACCAGGCCTGCTACATCGCCGGCGTCCGGGCTCCGTTGGGCGACCTCTCGACCGACCTCGCCGCGGTGCGCGCGTCGGGAGACGGCTTCCTGTGGATCGGGCTCAAGGACCCGACCGACGCCGAGTTCGCCTCCGTCAACGAGGAACTCGGCCTGCACCCGCTCGCGGTCGAGGACGCCGTCAAGGGCAACCAACGGGCCAAGATCGACGCCTATGAGGGCAGCCTGCTCGCGGTGCTCAAGACGCTGCGCTACATCGAGCGCACCTCCGACATCGAGACCGGCGAGGTCATGGTCTTCGTCGGTGACCGGTTCGTCGTCACGGTCCGCCGCGGCGAGGCCAACCCGCTGGACCACGTGCGCCGCCAGCTCGAGGCCGACCCACAGCAGTTGCGCATCGGGCCGCTCGCGGTGCTGCACGCGATCATGGACAGTGTCGTCGACACCTACACGGTCATCGACCGCTACATCGCCGAGGACATCGACCAGATCGGGCAGGTCGTGTGCGGTGACAACCGGGTCGACGCCGCCACCGACATCTACCGGCTCAAGCGTGAGGTGCTGGAGTTCCGGCGGGCGGCGTTCCCGCTGGCTGAAGCGTTGCGCCGGTTCCCGTTCCTCAACTACGTGGGCAAGGGTGAGAAGAAGGTGCTGCCCTTCTTCCGCGACATCGAGGACCACCTGGCCCGGACCAACGACCACGTGGAGTCCTATGACCGACTGCTGTCGGAAATCCTCAGCGCCCACCTGGCCAAGGTGACCGTCCAACAGAACGCCGACATGCGC
>CAZYHR010000138.1:0-7398 GCA_964647395.1 uncultured Intrasporangiaceae bacterium
TCATCATCCTCGACGAGGCGCAGAACACCACCGCCGAGCAGATGAAGATGTTCCTGACCCGGCTGGGCTTCGGCTCCAAGATGGTCGTCACCGGCGATGTCACCCAGGTCGACCTGCCCGGCGGCCAGCAGTCCGGGCTGCGGCAGGTGCGCGACATCCTCACCGACATCGAGGACATCCACTTCTGCGAGCTGACCAGCCAGGACGTCGTCCGGCACCGGCTGGTCAGCGCCATCGTCGACGCGTATGCGCGCTCCGACGAGCGCGCGGGCACGACGCACGACCGGCGCCCGCGCCGGGTGGCGCCGCCGCGGCATACCGGGTCGGGCGATCCGGCGGGGGAGCGCCCGCAGCGGTGAGCATCGACGTCCTCAACGAGTGCGGTTACCCGGTCGACGAGCTCGAGCTCGTCGCGTGCGCCCGCTTCGTCCTTGAGCGGATGCGGGTGCACCCGGAGGCCGACCTGGTCATCACCCTCGTCGACGAGCCGGCGATGGAGCAGCTGCACGTGCAGTGGATGGACCTGCCCGGGCCCACCGACGTCATGAGCTTCCCGATGGACGAGCTGCGGCCCGGCCGCGACGGCGTCGACCCCGACCCGGGGGTGCTCGGCGACGTCGTGCTGTGCCCGACGGTCGCCGAGCGCCAGGCCGCCGATGCCGGGCACGCGCCGGTCGAGGAGTTGCTGCTGCTGACGACGCACGGCATCCTGCACCTGCTGGGCTTCGACCACGCCGAGCCCGACGGGGAGCGCGAGATGTTCGAGCTGCAGCGGCAACTGCTGCTGACCTTCCTGGCCACCCGCGGCCGAGCCTGAGGCCGTCATGCTCGTGCCGGTCGTCGTCGCCGTGCTCGCCACCGCCGCCGCGTTCCTGCTGTCGGCGTCCGAGGCGGCGATCTTCCGGATGTCCCGGGTGCGCGCCGAGGAACTGCTGGCCGACGGACGGGTCGGTGCACGGTCGCTGCACCGGGTGGCTGCCGAGCCCGCGCCCTTCCTGTCGGTGCTGTCCTTCCTGCGGGTGGTGGCCGAGGCGACGACCGCCGTGCTCATCACGGTGGCCGTCTACTCGTCGGTCGCCGAGACGGGTCAGGCCGTGCTCGTGTCGATCGCCGTCATGGCGCTGGTCTCGTTCGTCGTCGTCGGCGTGTCGCCCCGCACCCTCGGGCGGCAGCACTACGAGGGCGTGGCGCTGGCGGCGGCGCCGCTGGCCGTCGGGCTGCGTCGCGCCCTCGGCCCGTTGGCCCGGGGGCTGGTCGCGCTCGGCAACGCGGTCACCCCGGGCCGCGGCTATCGGGACGGGCCGTTCCACAGCGAGACCGAGTTGCGCGACCTGCTCGACCAGGCATCGGCCAAGGACGTCATCGAGAGCGACGAGCGTCAGATGCTCGAGTCGGTCTTCGAGCTCGCCGACACCGTCGCCCGCGAGGTCATGGTGCCCCGGCCGGACATGGTGACGATCGAGCGGGACGCGCCGCTGCGCAAGGCCATGGCGCTGTTCCTGCGGACGGGTTTCTCCCGCGTGCCGGTCATCGGGGAGGACAGCGACGACATCCTCGGGGCGCTCTACTTCAAGGACGTCGTGGCCCGCACCACCGCCGACCCCGAGTCGGCGAAAGCGAGCGCGGAGTCGCTCATGCGGCCGATGGCCTTCGTTCCCGAGTCCAAGCCGGTCGACGACCTGCTGCGCGAGATGCAGCGCGACCAGAACCATGTCGCGGTCGTCGTCGACGAATACGGCGGCACCGCAGGGCTGGTGACCATCGAGGACATCCTCGAGGAGATCGTCGGTGAGATCGCGGACGAGTACGACCGGGAGGAGCCGGGCGTCGAGCCGGTCGAGGACGGTGGGCTGCGGGTGCCGGCGTCGATGGACATCGACGATCTGGCCGAGCTGTTCGACCTGGACATCGACGAGGACGAGGTCGACACGGTCGGCGGGTTGCTGACCAAGGCGCTGGGCCAGCTGCCGTTCCCGGGCGCACACACCGGCGTGGCCGGCCTGTCGCTGACCGTCGAGCGGATGGCCCACCGGCACCGCATCGCCACGGTCATCGCGCGCCGGCTCGAGCCGCTGCCCGAGACCGAGGCCGAGCCCTTCGCCCGGCGCCTGCTCGAGGAGGACCGATGACCGGTTTGCCGCGGGGCGACCAGGAGCCTGCCGGCACCCGCCGCGGTGCCGGCGCCGATCCCGCCGGGGGAGCGCAGGAGCGGCCGTTCCGGGCCGGGTTCGCCTGCCTGGTGGGGCGGCCCAACGCCGGCAAGTCGACGCTGACCAACGCGCTGGTCGGTCAGAAGGTCGCCATCACCTCGAGCAAGCCGCAGACGACCCGGCACGCGATCCGGGGCATCTCGACGACCGCCGACAGCCAGCTCGTGCTGGTCGACACCCCTGGGTTGCACCGCCCCCGGACGCTGCTCGGCGAGCGGCTCAACGACCTGGTCCGCCAGACCCTGCTCGACGTCGACGTGGTGGGTTTCTGCCTGCCGGCCGACCAGCGGGTCGGCCCGGGCGACCAGTTCATCGCCGCCGAGCTCGCCGAGCTGCAGCGGGCCCGGCGCACGCCGGTGGTGGCCGTCGTCACCAAGATCGACCTGGTCGGCCGCGAGCGGCTGGTCCAGCACCTCGTCGCCGTCGACCAGCTCGGCGACTGGGTCGCCGTGGTGCCCTGCTCGGCCACCCGCGGCGACCAGGTCGACGACGTGCGGGCGGTGCTGGCCGGCCTGCTGCCGCCGTCGCCGCCGCTCTACCCCGAGCAGGCCCGCACCGACGAGCCGCAGCACGTCATGATCGCCGAGCTGGTCCGCGAGGCCGCGCTGGAGGGCGTGCGCGACGAGTTGCCGCACTCGCTGGCCGTCGTCGTCGAGGAGATCGTGCCCCGCGAGGGCCGCCCCGAGAGCGCCCCGCTGCTCGACGTGCGGGTGTCGGTCTATGTCGAGCGCGACTCGCAGAAGGCGATCGTCATCGGCCGCGGCGGCTCCCGGCTGCGCGACGTCGGCTCCCAGGCGCGCACCGCGATCGAGGACCTGCTCGGCCAACGGGTCCACCTCGACCTGCACGTCAAGGTCGCCAAGGACTGGCAGCGCGACCCCAAGGCCCTGCACCGCCTCGGTTTCTAGTCCGCTGGGGCTCGTCCGGTGCCACCGGGAGGTGACGCCGCGAGGGTGACGCAGCGAGATGTGACGCAGCGAGATGTGACGCAGCGAGATGTGACGCAGCGTGATGCCGGGCTCACCCGTTGTCGCAGTGAAACCCGCCGACCCCCGGTGAAAGCGGTTGCCTGGAACGTTTCCCGGGGCCGGGATCGCGCCGGGCCCCTCGTCCCGGGCCGGTCAGCCGGGCAGCCGGGCGACGAGGTTGAACTCGTTGTAGATGAACACCTTCCCGAACGGCCGGGGGAAGGGGAACGACCACGGCCGGCCCGGCTCGAGGCCGAGCTCGCGGGCCAGCTGCACCAGGTCCTGGTCGTCGACGAAGCGCACGTGGGTGTGGTCGGAGCGATAGCCGACCTCCTGCGGGCAGATGAACATGACCCGGCCTCCGGGACGCACGTAGGGCAGGTACATCCGCACGACCCGCAACGCGTCCTCGCGGCCCATGTGCTCGACGACGTGCGCCAGCAGCATCGAGTCGAAGGCGTGGACCCGCGCGGCGTCGGAGGCGAGGAACTCCTCCACCGTGTATGCCGCGTGCCCGGCCTGCCGGGCCACGGCCACCGAGTGCGGGTTGTGGTCGACTCCGATCGAGCCGGGGTCCAGCCAGCCCAGCTGGCGGCCGATGCCGCAGCCGACATCGATGGTGCGGCCGAGCTGCTGGCGGCGCAGGTTGTGCCGATAGGGCCGCTGCACGTCCAGCGCCTTCTTCCACCAGACGTCCTGCTTGGCGCGCAGCCGCTCGGCGTAGTCCCGCCCCTCGGTGCTGCCGGCCCCCGGTGCCTCGCTCATGAGCGGCAAGCCTAGGCGTCGTTCGGCGCTGCGGGACCCAGGCGCGCGCGTTCGCCCGCGTGCCCGGCTCTCCGGCGCGCCGCAGCCACACCAGCACCGGCGACGGCGACCTCGGCACGCCGGCTCCAGCTAGTCGGGGACGACCCCCACCCCGCGCCAGCCGGCGGCGACGGCCCGGGTCACCGCCGACGCGGCCCCGTGCCGCTTGGTCGCCGCCTGCACGGTCAGCGCGGCGAACCCGCTGAAGTCGACGTCCTTGGGCACGCCCCGTCCGGTGACCGCATCGAACCACACCTGCCCGGCGCCCTCCCAGGCGAAGCCGCCGATCTCGGCGGCGGCCAGATAGAAGGCCCGGTTGGGGATGCCGGAGTTGCTGTGCACCCCGCCGTTGTCGTGCTCGCCGTCGTGCGGCAGGTCGAGGAAGTCCCGCATGTGCGCGGGCTGCGGGTCCTTGCCCAGCGCTGGGTCGTCGTAGGCCGTCCCGGGCTCCTTGAGCGAGCGCAGCGCCACGCCGGAGACCCGGTCGGTGAAGATGCCCTCGCCGATCAGCCAGTCGGCCTGCTCGGCGGTCTGCCGGCGCAGCCGCTGCTTGACCAGGCTGCCGAACACGTCGGAGACCGACTCGTTGAGCGCGCCGGACTGCCCGACATAGGTCAGCCCCGCGGTGAACTGGGTCAGTCCGTGGGTGAGTTCGTGACCGATGACGTCGATGCTCGAGGTGAACCCGTCGAAGTAGACGCCGTCCCCGTCGCCGAAGACCATCTGGGCGCCGTCCCAGAAGGCGTTGTCGTAGCGCACGTCGAAGTGGACGGAGGCGACCAGGGCCAGCCCCTTGTTGTCGAGCGAGTCGCGTTGATAGGCCTCCCAGAACAGGTCCCAGGTGGCTCCCAGTCCGTCGTAGGCCTCGTTGGCCGCGACGTCGTCGACCGGGTCGGCGCCCTCGGCCCGGATCAGCCGGCCGGGCAGCCGGGTGCCGTTCTCGGCGTCGTGGATCTGCCGCTCGGGGGCGGCGGGCAGGGTCGCGGTGACCTGCGCCCGCCGCCCCGTGTCCAGGGGCCGGGCCCGCTGGGCCAGTTCGGGCGGCACGACGGCCCGGGGCCGCCGGGGCGGCCGCTCGACCGTGACGCTGCGCCGCCCCCGCACCGTCGAGTCGTGCTGCAGGGTATGCCGCGCCACCTCGGCGACCATCGGGTCGTCGTCGGAGGCCAGGCGGTGCAGCAGGTAGGGCGGGACGATGGTGCAGACGGGCGGCAGCGGCATACCGCCTATCGTGCCCTCCGCCACCGACAGCCGCGCGGCGGCGCGGCGGCGCCGTCGCTCACCACCGGTGGGCGACGTCGATGACCAGCCGCTCCGGGGTGGTCGCGGTGCCCGGCAGGGTGAACGCCCGGAACGGCAGCCGGGCCCGCACGCCGACCCCGAAGGTCGTCTGCCCCTCGAAGGAGCCGGCCAGCGCGACCTGGCGCAGGGTCGGATAGCCGGTGACGTCGACGACCCGGGCGGGGTTGCGCACGACCAGCGTCGGCCGGCCCAGGTGGTCATAGGTCGGCGACTCGACGAGCACCTCGAGCCGGGCGCCCCCGGCCAGCGGCACCGGCAGACCCGAGCCCGGGCCGACGACCTGGTCGACGTAGCGGACCGACCAGCCGCGCAGGTCGCCGCGCACGTCGATGACGATCCGGTCGTAGCAACTGTGCTGCCCGGCCCGGACCCCGACGATGTTGCCCTGGGTGACCCCGGCCTGAGCCTTGGCCAGCGAGCCCCAGGTGATGCCGCAGTAGGGTGCCGCCTCGGCCGGCGCGGCGACCGCCGCGACCGGAGCGGCCAGGCCGATGGCTGCCGCGATGACGACGCGGCGGGTGAAGGGGACCCGTCTCATGATGACCTCCTGGTCTGGGGAGAGCAGCGCCCGGTCGGGCCGCTGCAGCCAGGACGCGGCAGGCGCGGTGCTGGTTGACCCCAGGAGATGACCGGCCTGCCGGAGATACCCCCGGCAGGCCGGCCCTGAGATGTTGGTCTCATCATCCGGCCGACACGCGGCGGGGCGGTTGGACGGCCGGCGGGCCGGCGGCATACCCTGAGCCGGTGGCGCTGGTGCTCCTCCTTCCCAGCCGCGGCGAGGCCTGATCTGACGGCCCTCCTCGTCGCGGGGTCCGTCGTGCAGACGACGCAGTGGCCGCACCCCAGTCGGACGAGGACAGAAGAGGCCCCCTGATGCGTCACCCCCAGCAGCCCACCCCCATGCCGTTCGGCAAGTACCTGCCGTTCCACGAGCAGATCGCCGTCGACCTGCCGGACCGCACCTGGCCGACCAAGCGGCTCGAGCGGGCCCCGCGCTGGTGCGCGGTCGACCTGCGCGACGGCAACCAGGCGCTCATCGACCCGATGAACTCCGAGCGCAAGAAGCGGATGTTCGACCTGCTCGTGCGCATGGGCTACAAGGAGATCGAGGTCGGCTTCCCCAGCGCGAGCGAGACCGACTACAACTTCTGCCGCGAGCTCATCGAGGGCGGCCACATCCCCGACGACGTGACGATCCAGGTGCTGACCCAGTGCCGCGACCACCTCATCGAGCGCACCTTCGACGCGATCCGGGGCAGCAAGCAGGCGATCGTCCACTTCTACAACTCGACCTCGATCCTGCAGCGCCGGGTCGTCTTCGGCCTGGATCAGGACGGCATCGTCGACATCGCGCTGCAGGGCGCCCGGCTGTGCCGCAAGCTCGAGGAGACCGTGCCGGACACCGACGTCTACTACGAGTACTCCCCGGAGTCCTACACCGGCACCGAGTTGGAGTTCGCGGTGCGGATCTGCAACGAGGTCATCGACGTCATCGACCCGACCCCCGACCACAAGATGATCATCAACCTGCCGGCCACCGTCGAGATGATCACGCCCAACGTCTACGCCGACTCGATCGAGTGGATGATCCGCCACCTGCAGCGACGCGATTCGGTGGTCGTGTCGCTGCACCCGCACAACGACCGGGGCACCGGCGTCGCGGCCGCCGAGCTGGGCTACCTGGCCGGAGCCGACCGCATCGAGGGCTGCCTGTTCGGCAACGGCGAGCGCACCGGCAACGTCTGCCTGATCACGCTGGGCATGAACCTGTTCAGCCAGGGCGTCGACCCCGAGCTCGACATCCGCGACATCGACGAGATCCGCCGCACCGTCGAGTACTGCAACCAGATCCCGGTCGCCGAGCGCCACCCCTACGGCGGCGACCTGGTCTACACGGCCTTCTCCGGCTCGCACCAGGACGCGATCAACAAGGGCCTGGCCGCCATGGAGCGCGACGCGCTCGCCGACGGCGTCGAGGTCGACGACTACCGCTGGGAGGTCCCGTACCTGCCCATCGACCCGAAGGACGTCGGCCGCACCTACGAGGCCGTCATCCGCGTGAATTCGCAGTCCGGCAAGGGCGGCGTCGCCTATCTGCTCAAGACCGACCACGC
>CAZYHR010000139.1:0-7132 GCA_964647395.1 uncultured Intrasporangiaceae bacterium
GTGCCGGGGTCGACGTTGAGGTAGGGGTCGAGCTTCTGCATGGTCACCCGCAGCCCCCGCGACCGCAGCAGGTGACCCAGGCTGCTGGCCGTCAGGCCCTTGCCGAGCGAGGAGGCGACGCCCCCGGTCACAAAGATGTGCTTCGTCTGCTGCGCCACGGAGGGCCAGTCTACTGGTCCCGGCCGGCGACCCGCGGCGCGCCCGCCGCGGCCCGCGCGAGCAACTCCTGGGCGTGCGCCAGGCCGGCCTCGGTCGCGCCGCCGCCCATCATCCGGGCCAGCTCGTGCAGACGGTCCTGGCCCTCGACCTCGACGACCGAGCTCGCGGTGACCGAGCCGTCGTCGGCCTTGCGCACGACCAGGTGCCGGTCGGCGTGGGCGGCGACCTGGGCCAGGTGGGTGACGACGACGACCTGGGCGTGCCGGGCCAGGGCGGCCAGCCGGGCCCCGACGTCGAGGGCGGCCCGCCCGCCGACCCCGGCGTCGACCTCGTCGAACACGAAGGTCGGCACCGGCCCGTCCTGCGAGCCGCCGGCGGTGACCACCTCGATGGCGAGCATCAGCCGGGACAGCTCCCCGCCGCTGGCCGCCCGGCTCACCGACCGGGGGGCGGCTCCGGAGTTGGCGGCGATGCGGATCTCGACCTCGTCGGCGCCGTGCGGCCCCGGCTCGCGCGCCGTGACCGCGACGTCGACCCGCGCCGACCCCATCGACAGGTGCGCCAGCTCGCCGGTCACCGCCGCAGCGAACCGCCCGGCGGCCGCGCGGCGGGCCTCGCTGAGCAGCTCGGCGGCCCGGGCGACCTCGGCGCGCAGCCCGGCGATCTCGGCGTCGAGCCCGGCCAGCCGCTCGTCGGCGGTGACGATCTCGTCGGCCCGCACGGACGCCTCGCGCGACCAGGCCAGGACCTCGTCGACGGTCGCGCCATAGCGGCGGGTCAGCGCCGCCAGCTCGGCCCGGCGCTGCTGCACCCACGCCAACCGGGCCGGGTCGACGTCCAGGTCGTCGAGATAGCCGGCCAGGTCGGTGGCCAGGTCACCGGCCAGGTAACCCAGCTCGGCGAGCCGGGACTGCAGGCCGGCCAGCCGCGGGTCGTGCTGCGACGCCCCGCCCAGCGTGGAGCGCGCCTGGGCCAGCAGCTCGGCGGCGCCGGCGGCGGCACCCGGGCCGTCCGCGGCATACGGGTCGGCGGTGAGCAGCCGGTGCGCCGCCTGGGCGGCCGCGCGCAACCCCTCGCCGTGGGCGAGCCGCTCGTCCTCCGCGCGCAGCGCCGCATCCTCGCCCGGCTGCGGGTCGACCCGCTCGATGTGCTCCAGCCCGGCGGTCAGCACGTCGAGCTCGCGGGTGCGGTCGCGGTCCAGCCCGCGCAGCCGCTCGGCCTGAGCGAGCGCGGCGGTGAGCGCGGCGAAGCGCTGCTGGTATGCCGCCCGGGCGGCTGCCAGCCCCTCGCCGCCATAGGCGTCGAGCACGTCCCGGTGCTGATCGGGCCGGCGCAGCCGCCACTGATCGGCCTGGCCGTGCACCGCGACGAGGCACTCGCCGAGCTCGCCGAGCACCCCGATCGGCGCGGACCGGCCCCCGACGTGCGCCCGCGAACGGCCCTCGGCGGTCACCGTGCGGGCGATGACCAGTTCGTCGCCGTCGAGTTCGCCGCCGGCCTCGAGCGCCCGCTCGCGGGCCGGGTGCGGCGCGGGCAGCGTGACGATGCCCTCGACCGAGGCCGCGGGCCGGCCCTGACGCACCAGCGCGGCGTCGGCCCGGGCGCCGAGCAGCAGGCCCAGCCCCTGGACGACCATCGTCTTGCCGGCTCCGGTCTCGCCGGTGAGCACGGTCAGCCCGGGATGCAGCCGCAGCAGGGCGTCGTCGATGACGCCGAGATCGCGGATGCGCAGCTCCGTGAGCATGTGGTCAGCCTATGACTGCGGTGGGACCGGTCCTCGACCCGTCGGCGCGGCCCGCGATCCCGACGGCAGCCGCAGGATCGGGGCGCCTCAGCCTCGCGGCCGGCTGTTGCCTCGCCAGCCGTGCACCGACAGGTCGAACTTGCTGACCAGCCGGTCGGTGAACGGCAGGTGGCTCAGTCGGGCCAGGTGCATGGTGACCGGGGACCGGCGCACGTCGATGCGCGCCCCTGGGGCCAGGTCGACCTGGCGCCGCCCGTCGCACGAGACCACGCCCGCTCCCTCGGCGTCCTTGATGATCTCGACGGCCAGCCGCGACCGGGGCCCGACGACGATGGGCCGGGCGAACAGCGCGTGCGCCGAGTTGGGCACCAGCAGCATCGCGTCGACATCCGGCCAGACCACCGGTCCTCCCGCCGAGAAGGCATAGGCCGTCGAGCCGGTCGGGGTCGCGACGATGACCCCGTCGCAGCCCCAGGTGGACAGCGGTCGCCCGTTGACCTCGACGGTCATCTCGAGCATCCGCTCGCGGGCGGCCTTTTCGATGCTGACCTCGTTGAGCGCCCAGCCCCGCGCGCCGACCTGCCCGCCGTGGCTCACGGTGACCTCCAGGGTCATCCGCTCCTCGACGTCGTAGTCGCGCGCGACGATCCGCTCGACGGTCGTGTCCAGGTCGTCGATCTCCACCTCGGCGAGGAACCCCACCTTGCCGAGGTTGACCCCGAGCAGCGGGGTCGGGGTGCCGCGGGTCACCTCGGCTCCGCGCAGGATGGTGCCGTCCCCGCCGAGCACGGTCACCAGCTCGCACTCCGCGACGACCTCGCGGGGATCCACCCGCCGCACCGGCCCGAGATCCTGGCCGGCCAGTTCGTCTGCGTCGGCGTGCGGGATGAGCGCCTCGACCCCGGCGGCCGCGAAGCGGACCGTGACCCCGCGGGTCACCTCGGCGATGTCCGGGCGGCGGGGATGGGTCAGCAGCAGCACCTGGCGGCTCACCGCGTGGGCTCCATGCGCTCGACCAGCCTCTCGATGTCGTCCCGGCCGGGCGGGCGGCCCGGCGAGCACCAGACTAGATACTCCTGGTTGCCGGTGGTGCCCCGGAGCGGACTCGGCAGCACGCCGCGCACCGCCAGCCCCGCCGCCGCCGCAGCGCTCAGGACCTCCCGCACCGCCCCGCGCCGGTGCTGCGCCGAGGTCACCACCCCGCCCTTGCCGAGCCGCCCCCGGCCGACCTCGAACTGCGGCTTGACGAGCACGACGAGATCGCCGCCGGCCCCGACGGTCCGGGCCAGCAGCGGCAGCACGAGCCGCACCGAGATGAAGCTGAGGTCGACGACGACCACATCGAACGGTGCCCCGAGCGACTCGGCGGTCTCGTGCCGGACGTTCGTGCCCGGCCGGTCGACGACTCTCGGGTCGGCGGACAGCTCGGCGGCCAGCTGGCCGTGGCCGACGTCGAGCGCCACGACCTGGCGGGCGCCGCGCTCCAGCAGCACCTGGGTGAAGCCCCCCGTGCTGGCGCCCACGTCGAGGCAGCGACGGCCCCGGACGTCCAGTCCGGCGAACGCGTCCAGCGCGGCGGCCAGCTTGTATGCCGCCCGCCCCACCCAGCGCGGTGCACCGGTGGCGAGCTCGATCGGGTCGCCGGCCGCGACCGGCGTGGACGCCTTGGTGACGAGCGACCCGCGGACCTGGACCGCGCCACCCGCGAGCAACTCGTGGGCGTGGCCGCGCGAGCGGGCCAGCCCGCGGCGCACCAACTCGGCGTCCAGCCGCACGGGATCAGTTCGGGTCGAGGTCGGACAGCCGCTCACGCAGGGTGCGGTCGAGCCGGTCGGCCGCCGCCACCTGGGCGTCCAGGTCGTCGCCCGCGCCCGCGAAGTCCCGGACCGCCGCGTCGACGGTCGGATCGCCGGTCTGCGGGGCGGCCAGGCCCGGCAGCGTGCCGTCGTCCGCCGGCTCGGTCACCGGGCCGGTCCGGTCGGGCTGCCCGGGGACTTCGTGGCCGTCCGCTTCGCGGCCGCCTTCTTCGTGGACGTCGTCTTCGTGGCCGTCTGCTTCGCCGTCGTCCGCTTCGCGGCCGCCTTCTTCGTGGACGTCGTCTTCGCGGCCGACTTCTTCGCCGTCGTCTTCTTCGCAGTCGTCTGCTTCGCGGCCGCCTTCTTCGTGGCCGCCTTCTTCGCCCCCGTGTTCGCCGCGGTCGTCTTCGTGGCCGCCTGCTTCGCCGTCGTCTTCTCGGCCGGGCGCTTCGACGCCGGCGCCCGCTGCGCCGCGTTCCGGCCCGCAGGGGTCCGCTCGGCGGTCCGCTGGCTCGGGGCCGGCTGCGGGCCGGCCAGGTCGTCGAGCGCCGCGAACTCCTGCGGCGTCGCCGACCCCTGCCCGGGGCCGCTGTCGTCGTAGAGCTCAGCCAGGTCGGATCCCTCGCCCGTCTCACCGGCCGATGGGCCCGGCCCGTCCAGGGTGGCCGGCCCGGCAGCGGCCGATTCGCTGCGGCGTCGGGAGGGGCGCACGGTGGCCGACGTGTGCGGCCGGGTGCGGGCGGTGAGGTCAGCTGCGGCCAGACCCGCCACGGCCGGTGCGGGCAGCAGGTCCTGCGCGGTTCGCCCGGTCACCGACTCGAGCTGGGCCTGCAGTTGCCCGACGAGCATCCGCACCGCCTCGAGGTCGCCGACCCGGGCCAGCGCCGAGGAGTTCTCGATGGCCTCGGCCACCTCGGTGCGCACCATCCGGGCGATCATCTCGCTGCTGACCTTGGCCGACTCCAACAGGTCCTCGGCCAGGGCGGTCCCGAAAGTCGCCAGTTCCGCCGGCGTGGCGCGCGACGCGAACGTCACGAAGCCCTGCGCCAGCTCGGTGGCTCTGGCCCGGGACATCTCGGCCATCCCGGTCACCATCGCGAGATAGCCTCGCACCTCGTCCATCGACATGTCCTGCCCTCCTTGGTCGCTCCCCACGCTACTGCCCGGCACCGGCCCGAACGGTCGCGAGCCGCCGGTCAGCCTCCCGGCCGGCCTGCACGGCACCGGCGCTCGCCACTCCGTCGGCATCGCGCGCACGGAGCACCAGGCGAAGCCCGGCCGCTGCAACCACGGCCGGATCCGGGTCGTCGAGGCCGCCCGCCGTCGGATAGGGGCGGCCCAGCGCGCGCAGATCGGCGGCGGCATACGTGGGGCGTGCGGTGCTGCCGGCCAGCGTGGCGAAGCCGTCCACGCCGGTGAGCACCCACAGACTGTCCTGCCCGGCCGCCGCCGCGCCGAGGATGTCGGTGTCCAGCCGGTCCCCCACCGCGAGCAGTTCCGCGGCGTCCGCACCGAGCTGACCGGCGGCGGCCCGATAGAGCGGGGCCTCCGGTTTGCCGGCCACCTCGGGAGTCGCGCCGGTGGCGGCGGCGACCGCGGCCACCAGGGTGCCGTTGCCGGGGACCAGTCCCTCGGCGGTGGGCAGCGTGCGGTCGGTGTTGGTGGCGATCCAGCGGGCCCCGGCCTCGATCGCCAGGCTGGCCTCGGCCAGATCGGCGAGGGTGACGGTCATGGCCCAGCCCTGCAACACGGCCAGGGTCCGGTCGCTGCGGCGCGGCACCGGGCTCAGCCCGGCGGCCTCCAGCGCGTGCGGCACGCCGGGGCCACCGACGGTGAGTACCTCCGCCCCGGGCTCGAGGTCGGCCGCGAGCAGCCCCGCACCGGCGGTTGCACTGGTCACGACCTGCGCGTCGGGCAGTCCCAGCCCGGCGAGATGGGCGGCCACCTCGGCCGCGATCCGCGAGGAGTTGTTCGTGGCGAAGACGACGGGCCCCGCCCCGCGCAGCGCCTCCACGGCGTGCGGGATGGCGCCCCGCCCCCGATAGACCACCCCGTCCAGGTCGCACACCAACCCCTGGTATGCCGCGCGCACCCCTTCGGGCACTCGCGCGCCTTCGGGTGTCGGCGCCATGGCTGCTCCCTCCTTCTCGCTGCCGGGCTGCCGCTCAGACGTGGCGGTCCGGGTCGGCGGCGCCGCCCGGGCTGTCCGGCGCCGCCCGATCCTCGTCGGCATGGTCCTCGTCGGCATGGTCCTCGTCGGCATGGTCCTCGTCGGTCTGAGCCTCGTCCGGCAGCAGGTCGGTGTAGACCACCCCGTCGAGTTGCTCGAGTCGCTCGGCGGCGTCGGTCTGCAGCTCGTCGTCGGCGTCGACCGCCCGGGCGAACCAGGTGCGGGCGGCGTCGATGTCGTCGAGGGCGAGTTTGGCCTCGGCATAGGCATAGCGCAGCCGCGCGGCCCAGGCGGCGCGGCGACCGCTGCCGAGTTCGGGGATCTCCAGCGCAGCCGCCGCGGCCGCTGGCTGCCCGAGGTCGCGGCGGATGCCGGAGACGACGATCGCCAGTTCGACCCGTTCGTCGGTCCCGAGCCGGGCCGCCTCCGGCGTCGCCGCCAGGTCCAGGGCAGCGCCGACCCGCCCCATGGCCCGCTCGCAGTCGACCATGAACGGCAGCAGGTGCGATGAGCCGGACAATCGGCGCACCGTGCGGAACTCGGCCAGCGCGCGGGCCCACTCCCCTTGTCGATAGGCGACCAGACCCAGCGCCTCGCGGGCCGCCGGCACCCGGCCGGCCCGCCGGGCGGCCGTCTCGGCGTGCGCTTCGGCGGCCGCCAGGTCCACGTCGATGAGCCGGGCCACCATGACCAGGTGCTGGGCCACGCCCACGGCGTTCTCCTGGCTCAGGGTGCGCAATTGCTCCCGGATGGGCCGGTCCAACTCGCGTCCGGTGACGTCCGCAGCGATGGCCGGGTCAGGCTTGCGACCGGTTCGCGGCGCGAGGCGCGGCCCTCCGCGCCTGGCCTCCCCCTCGGTCGAGGCCCCCCTGGGCGCTGCCCCGCGAGGCCCCCGAGCACCATCGCCAGCCCGCGCCCCCCGAGGACCGTCCCCACTACGCGCCCCCCGCGGACCATCGCCAGCCCGCGCCCCGCGCGGACCATCGCCAGCCCGCGCCCCCCGCGGACCATCGCCAGCCCGCGCCCCGCGCGGACCATCGCCAGTACGCGGCCCCCGAGGACCATCGCCACCGCGTGGCCCGCGCGGGGTGCCGGCGGGCGGGCGCCCGGCGTTGTCCCGCGGCCGGCCGCTGCGCCGGCCTGGCTCCCTGGCGTCGCTCACGTCGCTGATCCTCTTTCCCGTGTCGAACCGGACCCGCTCGTGCCCGGACCGGCCAGCACAGTCTAGGAGCGAACCGCATTCCGGCAGTGCAGCGGACGGCC
>CAZYHR010000140.1:0-7115 GCA_964647395.1 uncultured Intrasporangiaceae bacterium
GCCCCACGCCGACGCCGAGCGCTACCGCCGGCTGCACGTCATCGTCGGTGACTCCAACATGAGCGAGACCACGACCCTGCTCAAGGTCGGCTCGGCCGACCTGGTGCTGCGGATGGCCGAGGCGGGCCTGGTCATGCGCGACCTGGCCCTGGAGAACCCGATCCGCGCGATCCGCGAGATGAGCCACGACATGACCGGCCGCCGCACCGTGCGGCTGGCCGACGGCCGACAGCTGTCCTCGCTGCAGATGCAGACCGAATACCTCACTCGCGCGAAGGAGTTCGCCGATGCGGAGGGGCTGCTCGACGGCCCCCACGGGCGGGTCGTCGACATCTGGGAACGCACCCTCGCCGCCGTCGAGACCGGCAACCTCGGCCTGGTCGACCGCGAGATCGACTGGGTCATCAAGTGGCGCATGCTCGACCGGTATGCCGCCAAGCACGGCCTCGAGCTGGACGACCCGCGGCTCATGCAGCTCGATCTGGCCTATCACGACATCAACCGTCGCCGGGGCCTGTTCCACCTGCTGCAGCGGCGCGGGCTGGCCACCCGGGAGTGCACCGACCTGCAGGTCTTCACCGCCAAGGTGCAGCCGCCGCAGACCACCCGGGCGCGGCTGCGCGGCGAGTTCGTCAAGGCGGCCCAGGAGCGCCGGCGCGACTTCAGCGTCGACTGGGTGCACCTCAAGCTCAACGATCAAGCCCAGCGCACCGTGCTCATCAAGGATCCCTTCCAGTCCGTCGACGAGCGGGTCGAGCGGCTCATCGCCGCGATGTGAGCCAGCACAGGCGCGCGGGTTACAGTGGCAGGCCCCCGAACCCCACCCGAGGACGTCCCGTGCCCATCCGGTATGCCGCCCACCGCCCCTGGCGTCGCCACCTCGCCGCGGTCGGTGCGGCAGCCGCGCTGACCCTGACCGCCGCCTGCGGCTCGACCGCCTCGGGCCCCGGGACCACCACCGGCCCGACGGCGTCCACCGGCGCGCCGACGACGACCTCGGTCGCGCCGGTCAGCGTGCCCGAGCCGACCGGCACGGCCGCGGACCGACAGGTCCTGGAATCCATCTCGGTGGCCGGTGGTGAGGACCTCAAGAAGGCTCCGACGGTGACCCTCGCGGTCAAGCCGGTGGGGGTGTCGACGACGACCCGCCGGGTGCTGCAGCCCGGCAACGGCCAGCTGAGCACGACCGGCAGCCAGGTCACCGTGCACATGGCGGTCTTCAAGGGCTCTGACGGGTCGCTGCTGGACTCGACCTACGAGGCCGCCCAGCCGCAGACCCTGGCGGTCGGCGGTGCCGACCTGGTGCCCGGCTTCCGGTCCGCGCTCATCGGGGTGCAGCCCGGTGAGCGGCTGCTGGCGATCATCCCGCCGGCCGAGGGCATCCCGGCGGCCGGGCGCGCCCAGCTCGGGCTGGCCGACACCGAGCACCTCGTGCTCGTGGCCGACGTCGTCTCGGTGGTCACCCCGCTGGCCGAGGCCGAGGGGACCCCGGTCACCCCGCCCGCCGGGCTGCCGACGGTGACCTTCACCTCGGGCACCGGGCCGACGATCACGGTGCCGACCGGGCAGGCCCCGCCCACCGAGCTGGTCAGCCAGCTGCTCGTCGAGGGGACCGGGCCGGAGGTCAAGGCCGGACAGTCCACGCTCATGCACTACACCGGGGTGCTGTGGCGGGACGGGTCGGTCTTCGACTCGTCCTGGCCGCGGCAGCAGCCGCTGCCGGTCGTCATCGGCACCGGCAGCGTCATCCCCGGCTGGGACAAGGGCCTGGTCGGCAAGAAGGTCGGCTCGAGGGTGCTGCTGGTCATCCCGCCCGCCGAGGGCTACGGCGCCGCCGGCAGCCCCCCGAAGATCTCGGGCACCGACACCCTGGTCTTCGTCGTCGACATCCTGTCCGCCACCTAAGGCGACCACCCACCGATCCGACCACCCACCGATCCGACCACCCACCGAGCCGACCACCTACCGAGCCGACCCGACCCGCTGACCGGCCGCCCCGCGGCATACCGATCCGACCCACCGAGGAGAACGATGTTCCGCCAGCAGCCGTCCGGGACCGACCGGAGCAAGCCCGAGCTGGACTACCCGGGCGACCAGCCGCCCGCCGAGTTGATCGTCGAAGACCTCGAGGTCGGCTCCGGTGAGCCGGCCCGGGCGGGGCAGACCGTCACGACGCACTACGTGGGGTGGGCCTTCTCGACCGGCGAGGAGTTCGACGCCTCGTGGAATCGCGGCCAGCCGCTGTCGTTCAAGGTCGGCGTCGGCCAGGTGATCCAGGGCTGGGATCAGGGGTTGCTCGGCATGCAGGTCGGCGGACGCCGCAAGCTGGTCATCCCGGCGCACCTGGCCTACGGGGACCGCGGCGCGGGCGGGGTCATCGCGCCCGGCGAGTCGCTGATCTTCGTCGTGGACCTGCTCGACCTGCGCTAGCCGGGCCGGCCGGCCCGCCGGGAAACGTTCCAGGCAACCGTTTTCACCGGGGGTGACCCGCCGGGAAACGTTCCAGGCAACCGTTTCCACCGGGGGCGGGCGGCGACCGATCGCGCAGGGTAGCGTCGGGGCCGTGAGTGCGCAGCCGGGAGTCGCCGCCAAGACCGAGCGGCTGCTCAACCTCGTCATCGCGCTGCTGTCGACCCGGCGGCCGCTGACCCGGCAGCAGATTCGGGTGGCCGTGCCGAGCTACCAGCAGACCGCGTCCGACGAGGCGTTCCAGCGGATGTTCGAGCGCGACAAGGACGAACTGCGCGAGCTCGGCATCCCGCTGGTCACCCAGCAGCTCGACGCGAACCACGACGACCAACTCGGCTACCGCATCGACCGGCGCGAATACGCCCTGCCGGAGATCACCTTCACCCCCGACGAGGTCGTCGCGTTGGCGCTGGCCGGCCGGGCCTGGACCCGGGCCAGCCTGGCCGGCGCGGCCTCGGCGGCGCTGAGCAAGTTGGCCGCCGCCGGGGTCGAGCTCGACGACGCATCGCTGGTCGGGGTCGAGCCGCAGGTGCGCACCAGCGAGCCCGCCTTCGAGCCGATCCGCGGGGCGCTGCAGCGTCGGCAGGCCGTCCGCTTCACCTACCGGCGCGCCGACGGCGCCACCGCCGAGCGGGTCGTCCAGCCGTGGGGCCTGACCATGTGGCGCAGCCGGTGGTACCTCACCGGCTTCGACACCGAGCGGCAGGCCGAGCGGCTGTTCCGGCTCAGCCGGGTCGTCGGCACGGTGCGCGCGGTGGGGCGGGCCGCGGCCTACGAGATCCCCGAGGGGCACGAGCCACGGATGGTCGTCCAGGCCGCCGAGAGCACCCCGGTCGAGCAGCCGCCCGCGGTGCTGCGGGTGCGCGCCGGGGCGGGCAACAGCCTGCGCCGCCGGGCCCGCACCGTCGGCGAGGTGGACGACCAGTGGTCGCTGCTCGACGTCGACTACACCGACACGGCGGCGCTGGCCCAGGAGGTCGCCGGCTTCGGCCCGGACGTCGTCGTCGAGGCCCCGCCGCGGCTGCGCCACGCCGTCATCGGGCTGCTGCGCGCCGCACGCGACGCGCACCCGGCCACGCCGGCAGGTGTGCCGTGAGCCCACCGGCGCGCCGCGCCCAGGAGTCCGCGACCGAGCGGCTCTCCCGGCTGCTCACCATGGTCCCGTGGCTGCTGGCCCACCAGGGGGTCGACATCGACGCGGCGGCCGAGCAGTTCGGGCTCACCCGGGCGCAACTCGAGGCCGACCTCATGCTGCTGTTCGTCTGCGGGACGCCCGGGCATCTGCCCGACGACCTCATCGAGGCCGAGTGGGAGGACGGGCGGGTCTACGTCGGCAACGCCGACACCATCAGCCGGCCGTTGCGGCTCAACGTCGACGAGGCGCTCACCCTCATGGTCGGGCTGCGCGCCCTGGCCGCCACCGCCGGGGTCGCCGAGCGCGACGCCGTCCTCTCGGCGCTGGCCAAGCTCGAGCAGGCCACCGGCGAGACGGCCGGGGCCGCGTCCCGGATGACCGTGGCCCTGGCCGACACCTCCGGCGACGCCGTGCTCGCCGACGCCACCCGGGCGGCCCGCGAGCAGCGTCGGGTGCACCTGAGCTATCAACCGTTCGGCCGCGACGAGGTCACCGAGCGGGCCGTCGACCCGATGCGGGTCGTCAACCTCGAGGGCCGCTGGTATCTCGAGGGCTGGTGCCACCGGGCCGAGGACACCCGGCTGTTCCGGCTCGACCGGGTGCAGGCTCTGCACCTGCTCGACGAGCCCGGCATCCCGCCGGTCCAGGCCCGCCCCCGCGACCTCGACGGCGCGCTCTACCAGGCGGCCCCGACCGACACCCGGGTCACCGTCGTCGTCGACCCGGCGGCCGCCTGGGTGCCCGACTACTACCTGGCCGAGAGCGTCGAGACGCTGCCCGACGGCCGGCTGCGCTGCGTGCTCGCCGCCGCCGACCCGGGCTGGGTGCGCCGGCTGGCCTGGCGGCTCGGCGGGCTGCTCACCGTACAGGAGCCGGCCGGCCTCGCGGCCCAGGTGCGGGCCGGCGCGGCGGCCGCGCTCGCGGCATACCCGGAGGCGGGTGCGGCGGACGAGGCCGGGACGCGGCAGCCGGGGGAGCGCGGCTAGTGCGGGTCGTCGGCTGGGTGCTCGTGTGGCTGGCGCTGATCGGCGGCTCGGCGTGGTGGCTCTATCAGCGGGTGCGTTGGCTGTGGGGCCGCGCCGCCGCCCTGTCCGACCAGGTCGCCGAGGCCGAGCAGCAGGCCGCCGAGGTCGCCGCCCGGGCGCGAGCGGCAGCCGAGCAACGGCTGCGCGACGCCCCGCCGCCGGCCGAACCGGCGATCTTCCGCCATCCCCTCGACGTCGCGATCGAGCGGGCCGACCTGCGCGAGCGGCACCGGCTCGAGCGACAGCTCTCCCGCGCCGCACGTCGGCCCGGGTGGGCGCGGCACGTAGACTGAGGGCACCCGAGTCGAAAGGCCGCCCCATGTGGAGAGACCTATTCCAGCCGAGCCACCTGCTCATCCTGGCGCTGCTGCTCGCCGTGCTGTTCGGGTGGAAGCGGCTGCCGGACATGGCGCGCAGCCTCGGGCGCTCGATGCGGATCTTCAAGTCCGAGGTCAGCGAGATGAAGAACGACGGCAGCACGCCGCGGCCCAGTCCGGCCGCTTCCGACACCGTGACCGGCGACGTCATGGCGCCGCGCAGCACCCCCACCGCCGCGCCGACCGCGACCCCCACGGCGCCCCCGACCACGGCGCCCCCGACCACGGCGCCTCCCGCCGGTGCGCAGCCGCAGCCGGAGACCGCGCCTCGCGACGGCACGAGCTGACCGCGGCCCCGCGCCCACCGACCCCCTTCCAGGAGACGCCGTCCCCATGGCCCTGCGGTTCAGTCGACGCCGCCGCAACCCAGAGGGCCGGATGCCGCTCGCCGACCACCTGCGCGAACTGCGCAACCGGCTGGTCGTCTCGATCGTGGCCATCCTGCTGGCCAGCATCGTCGGCTGGTGGAAGTACGAGGAGATCTTCACCCGGCTGACGACGCCGTTCACGGAGGTCGCCCAGGAGAAGGGCCTGGCCACCGCGTCGGTCAACTTCCAGACGATCACCGACTCGTTCTCGATCCTCGTGACGACCGGCCTGTTCGTCGGATTCCTGCTCGCCTCCCCGATCTGGATCTACCAGATCTGGGCTTTCGTCGTGCCCGGCCTGACCAGGCGCGAGAAGCGCATCGCGCTGATCTTCGGCGGCGCCTCCGGGCCGCTGTTCGTCGCCGGGTGCGCGCTCGGACTGCTCACCCTGCCGCGGGCCGTGCACGCGCTGCTGAGCTTCACCCCGCCGACCGGCTCCAACATCATGCCCGCCGCCGACTACCTCAGTTTCGTGCTGAAGTTCATGCTGGCCTTCGGGTTCGGCTTCCTGCTGCCGGTCTTCCTGGTGGCCCTCAACGCGGCCCGCCTGCTGCCGGCTCGGGTCATGCTCAAGGGGTGGCGGGTGGCCGTCTTCCTGATCTTCCTCTTCGCGGCGATGATGACCCCCACCCCCGACGCCTACACGATGATCCTCATGGCGCTGCCGCTGGTCGCGCTGTTCTTCCTCGCGGTCGGCATCTCCGCGCTGCTCGACCGGCGCCGCGCGCGACGCGCCGCCCGCGCCCCGGCCGGCGGCTGGGGTGACCTGCCCGACGACCAGCCCTCACCCCTGTAGCCTCCCGCGTGTGACCCCTGCTGCCGCGGCCCGCCGGGTGGCGGTGCTGGCCAACCCCCGCTCCGGCCGGCACCGGGCCGCCGACATCGCCGCGCACCTGACCCGGCAACTGCGCGCGGCCGGGCACGAGGTGCTCGACCTGTCGGCCCCGGAACCCGAGCTCGCCGTGGCCCGCACCCGGGAGCAGATCGCCGGCGGCGGCCTGGCTGCCCTGCTGGCCGTCGGCGGCGACGGCACCGCCCACTGGGCCGTCAACGCGGTCGCCGGCACCGACGTCGCCCTCGGCGTCGTGCCCGCCGGCTCCGGCAACGACAACGCACGCACCCTGGGGATGCCCCCGGTGCGCCGACCCGACGACCTGCGGGCGTATGCCGCGGCCGTCACCGCCGGACGCACCCGCCGCATCGACCTGGGCCACTGCAGCACCGCGCACGGATCCCGTTGGTGGCTGGGCGTGCTCGGCGCGGGCTTCGACACCATCGTCAACGCGCGCAGCCGCACCCTGACCCGGCTGCACGGCACCCCGCGCTATCTCGCCGCGGTCGCGGTGGAGCTGCCCCGGTTTCGGGGTATCCCTTACCTCGTGACCGTCGACGGGGACCGCCGCGAGCTGGAGGCGATGCTCGTCGCCGTCGGCAACGGCGGCACCTTCGGCGGGGGCATGCGGGTCTGCCCGGACGCCAGCGTCACCGAGGGCGTGCTCGACGTGCTCGTGCTGCGCCGCATCGGACGGGGCGAGTTCCTCACGGTGTTCCCCCGGGTCTTCAACGGCAGCCACGTGCGTCATCCGGCCGTCGAGATCGTGCGCGGCTCCCGGGTGCGCGTCGAGGCACCCGGCCTCGTCGTCGAGGCCGACGGCGAGGAGGTCGGACCGCTGCCGGCCGACCTGCAGGTCCGACCCGCAGAGCTGACGGTGCTGGTGCCGTGAGCCGGCTCGACGACTTC
>CAZYHR010000141.1:0-6651 GCA_964647395.1 uncultured Intrasporangiaceae bacterium
CCGGCCGCGGCCGAGACGGCGCTGCGCGCGGCCGGCGTCGACCCGCTGACCCGGGGGGAGCAACTGCGCGTCGAGGACTTCGCCCGGGTCGCCGCGCGGCTGCCGGGCGGCCCCGACCCGGCACCCCATAGGGTGGAGACATGACCCGCAACGGCGCGCCTCGGTCGGTCACCGTGCGGGTGCCGGCCAAGGTCAACGTCGAGCTGCGCGTCGGGTCGCTGCGCAGCGACGGCTACCACGACCTGTCGACCGTGTTCATGGCCGTCGGCGTCTACGACGAGGTGACCGTCACCCGCGCCGGGCGCACCAGCGTGCACACCACCGGGCCCTACGCCGCGGCCGTGCCGGACGGCGACGCCAACCTCGCCGTCCGAGCCGCCCGGCTCATCGCCGCGCGGGGCGGAGTGAGCGAGCGCGAGGTCGAGATCAGGATCGCCAAGGACATCCCGGTGGCCGGGGGCATGGCCGGCGGGTCCGCCGACGCCGCCGCCACCCTGCTGGCCTGCGACCACCTGTGGCGGTTGTCGATGGAGCGTGACGAGCTGGTCGAGTTGGCCGCCGAGCTGGGCAGCGACGTGCCGTTCCTGCTGTCCGGCGGCATCGCCATGGGCTCGGGCCGCGGCGAGCAACTGGCCCCGGTGCTGGCGCGCGGCACCTTCCACTGGGTCTTCGCGGTGAGCGAGCAGGGGCTGTCGACGCCGGCGGTGTTCGCCGAGTGCGACCGGCTGCGCTCCGGCCGGCCGGTGCCGCACCCGCAGCCGTCGCCACAGCTCATGGCGGCGCTGCGCTCCGGCGACCCGGTCGCGCTGGCCGAGTCGCTCGGCAACGACCTGCAGGAGGCCGCCGTGTCGCTGCGCCCCGACCTGCAGGCCGTGCTGGACGCCGGCGCCGAATACGGCGCGCTCGGTGCCCTGGTCAGCGGCTCCGGTCCCACCATCGCCCTGCTGGCCAGCGACCACGAGCACGCCCTGGACCTGTCGATCGCGCTGACCGCCTCGGGCGTGGCCGGCGAGGTCAAGCGGGCCAAGGGCCCGGTGCACGGCGCCCAGATCCTGGCCGGACCCTCGTTCTGACCTGTCGGTATGCCGCCACCCGTCCTGGTCTCGCTGGAGCGTGCCACCGTCGTGCACGGGGTCGCGCACATCCTCGATGCGGTCTCCACCGGGGTGCTCGGGGGGCAGCGGATCGGGGTCGTCGGCCGTAACGGCGGCGGCAAGTCGACCCTGCTGAGGGTGCTGGCCGGCCGGCAGGAACTCGACTCCGGACGGGTCACCCGGACCGGCGGGCTGACCGTCGGGCTGCTGGCCCAGGACGACGAACTCGACCCGGACGCCACCGTGCGGCACGCCCTGGTCGGTGACCGGCCGGAGCACGAGTGGGCCGGCGACGCGCGGGTGCGCGACGTGCTCGCCGGGCTGCTGGGCGGCCTGGACGCCGCCGGGCTGGGCGGGCTCGCGGCCCGGGTCGGGCCGCTGTCTGGCGGCGAACGCCGCCGCCTGGCCCTGGCCCGGCTGCTGGTGGCCGACCCCGACCTGCTGCTGCTCGACGAGCCGACCAACCACCTGGACGTCGAAGGCGTGGCGTGGCTCGCCGAGCACCTCGCGACCCGGCGCACCCGGGCCGACTCGGCGCTGGTCGCGGTGACCCACGACCGGTGGTTCCTCGACGCCATGGCCACGTTGACCTGGGAGGTCGACTCGGGAGCGGTCCACGGGTTCGAGGGCGGCTACGCGGCATACGTGCTGGCCAAGGCCGAGCGGGCCCGGGTCGCCGCGGTGACCGCCGAGCGCCGGGACAACCTGCTGCGCAAGGAACTGGCCTGGTTGCGCCGCGGGCCGCCGGCGCGCACCAGCAAGCCGCGCTTCCGGATTGACGCCGCCAACGCGCTCATCGCCGACGAGCCGCCGCCGCGCGACGCGGTGGCGCTCACCCGGTTCGCCACGACCCGGCTCGGCAAGGACGTCGTCGACCTGCTCGACGCCACCGTCCGGCTCGGCGACCGGGTGCTGCTCGACCGGGCCACCTGGCGGCTCGCCCCCGGCGAGCGGGTCGGCATCGTCGGGGTCAACGGCGCTGGCAAATCGACTCTGCTGCAGGCGGTCTCGGGCGAGGTCCCGCTCACCGGCGGGAGGCGCAAGGTCGGCAAGACGGTCGTTCTCGCGCACCTGACCCAGGAGGTCCGCGAGCTGGAGGCGCTGGCCGGGCACCGGGTCATCGACGCCGTCGAGCAGGTCCGTCGGGTGGTCCTGCTCGGTGGCCGGGAGGTCACCGCGGGGCAGCTGGCGACCCGGCTGGGCTTCACCGGGCAGCGCCAGCAGACCCGGGTCGGCGACCTGTCCGGCGGCGAGCGGCGCCGGCTGCAGATCCTGCGGCTGCTCATGGCCGAGCCCAACGTCCTGCTGTTGGACGAGCCGACCAACGACCTGGACATCGAGACGCTGACCTCGCTCGAGGACGTCCTGGACGGCTGGGCCGGCACTCTGGTCGTCGTCTCGCACGACCGCTATCTGCTCGAGCGGGTCTGCGACCGGCAGGTCGCCCTGCTGGGCGACGGCCGGATCCGCGACCTGCCCGGCGGGGTCGAGCAGTACCTCGAGCTGCTGCGCCGGTCCGCCGAACCGGCTGCCGCCCGCCCGGCGCTCGGGCGGCCGGCCGCCTCGGCCGCGCAGCTGCGCGAAGCCCGCAAGGAGCTGGCCCGGGTCGAGCGGGCGCTGGCCCGGCTCGCCGAGCGCGAGGAGCGCGTGCACGCCGAGATGGCCGCCCGGGCCACCGACCACGCCGCCGTGCTGGCCCTCAACGACCGGCTGCGCGAGATCGTCGACGAACGCGAGGAGCTCGAGCTCGCCTGGCTCGAAGCCGCCGAACTCGTCGAGTAGGCGCGCTGCGCCGGGCCGCCAGTGCGCCGCAGGCCCGGAGGCCCGGGATCCGCGCAGGTCCGCTGGGGCGGCCCCTGGTGCGGCCGGGCGGCATACGGTGGGGGCATGGGGATGCGACTCGACCATGTGCAGGTGTCCTGTCCGCCAGGTGCCGAGGACGAGATGCGAGCCTTCTACGCCGGACTGCTCGGGATGACCGAGCAGACCAAGCCGCCGGCGCTGGCGGTGCGGGGCGGCGCGTGGTTCCGCGGCGGCGAGGCGAGCCTGCACGTGGGCGCCGAGCCGGACTTCCGGCCCGCCCGCAAGGCCCATCCGGCGCTGGTGGTCGACGACCTCGACCGGTTGGCGGCCACCCTCGCGGCCGCGGGCCACGAGATCCGGTGGAGCGACGAGGTCCCTGGTGTGCGGCGGTTCCACACGGACGACCCGGTCGGCAACCGGCTCGAGTTCATCCAGGGCTGACCGAGGACCGGGGCGCAGGGTCGGCCGCGTGGCGGAGAGCTCCGACTAGGGCTCGAGCGGTGCGGCCAGCCGGCGCAGCAGGTCGGCGAGCAGGTCGCGCTCGGCCGGCAGCAGGTCGGCGAGCAGGTCGTGCTCCCGGCCGACCAGGTCGGTGATGGCGGCATCGACGGTGGCGCGCCCGAGGTCGGTGAGCCGCACGAGCACGCCGCGGCGGTCGTCCGGGTCGGGCCCGCGGGTGACCAGGTCACGAGCCTCGAGCCGGGTCACCCGGTTGGTCATCGTCCCCGAGGTGACCAGGGTGTCGGCGACCAGGCGGCCCGGGGACAGTTCGTAGGGGGCGCCGGCCCGGCGCAGCGCCGACAGCACGTCGAACTCCCAGCCCTCCAGACCGTGCTGCGCGAACGCCGCACCGCGGGCCTGGTCGAGCCGTCGGGCCAGGCGGGTGATCCGGGACAGCACGTGCAGCGGTTCGACGTCCAGGCCGGGCAGTTCCCGGCGCCAGGCCGCGACGATGCGGTCGACGTCGTCCGCCGGGGTCGGCGCGCCGGGAACCGGCCGGTCCGGCCCGGGGCCCGGATCCGCTGCGGCAGGGGGAGGCGACATCGTCCGAACGGTCCTATTTCTCGTTCTGGTTACATAGGCAGGATAGGAACACTGCACAATAAGGAGTGCACTGACACGGGGGAGGTGACGAAGGGATGTCCGCAACGGCGGGGATCTGGGGCCAGGCGTGGTCCGATCTCGATGACGCGACGCTGCTGGCGCAGGTCCGCGCCGGCGACGCCGATGCCTACGCCGAACTGTGGCGCCGCCACCTGCCCGCGGCCTACGCCGTCGCCCACCGGCACCGGGGGCGCACCTCCGCCGAGGACGTCGTCGCCGAGGCCAGCACCCGCGTCTACAGCCTGATCCTCGCCGGTAAGGGCCCGACCACCAACTTCCGCTCCTACTTCCTGTCCACGGTCAAGACGGTCGCCGTCGACCACGCCCGCCACGACCTGCGCGTGGTGCCCACCGAGGACCTCAGCCTGGAGGCCGCCGCCCCGGCGGTCGCCGCGCACGACGTCACCGCCTCGGTGGACCACGAGTTGGTGCGCGCCGCCTTCGGCCGGCTGCCCGAGCGCGACCAGCGGGTGCTCTGGCACACCGCCGTCGAGGGCACCACCCCTGCCGCCGTCGCGACGTCCATGGGCATGAGCGCCAACAACGTCAGCGTCATCGCCATGCGCGCCCGCGACAGCCTGCGCGCGAAGTACCTCGACGCCCACGCCGACCGAGCCATCTCCCGCGCTGAGGACGAGGAGTGCCGCTGGGTGCTGCAGCAGATGGGGCGCTACATCCGTGGCAAGCTCCCGGTGCGCCAGCGCGCCCGGGTCGAGGAGCACCTGCGCAACTGCCGGCACGCCCAGGGCCTGGCCTACGAGATGGCCGAGGTCAACCGCGCCCTGCCGGCCCTCATGGTGCCGTTGATCTTCCTGGCCGGCACGACCGTCGCGACCACCTGGACCGCCGCGGTCGGCGCCGGCGCGGCCGGCTCGAGCCGCCAGGGCGAGGACCCGAAGGTCTCGGCCGTGACGACGGCCACCAACGTCGGCACCAAGGTCGCCGCGGTGGCCGCCGGTCTCGTGCTCGGGGTCGGGTATGCCACGGGCGGTTCCGGTTTCGGCGGGCTCGGCGGCTCGCCGATGCCACCGGGGTCGCAGCTCGCCGGTGGGGTCGCCAGCACCAACGGCAGCACCGCGTCGCCGGGCGCGAGCGACAGTGGCCTCGTGCTGGGCACGAACGCCACGAACCCGGTCGCCGGCCCGGTCTCGACCGCGGCCGGCTCGCCGGGCAACTCCGGCGTCACCCCCGGTCCGCTCTCGACGACTCCGCCGGTGCGCACGACGACGTCGCAGCCGGGTCAGCCGTCGCAGCCGGGCCAGCCGGGTCAGCCGGGTCAGCCCGGCCAGCCGGGTCAGCCGTCGCAGCCCGGCCAGCCGGGTCAGCCGTCGCAGCCGGGTCAACCGGGTCAGCCGACGCTGCCGGGTCAGCCGACGCTGCCGGGTCAGCCGACGCTGCCGGGTCAGCCGACGCTGCCGGGTCAGCCCGGCCAGCCGGGTCAGCCGACGCAGCCGGCCACCACGCGTCCCCACCCGACGACGCCCGGGGCGACCAACCCGAACAACCCGAACAACCCGAACAACCCGACGGCGACCACCGGTGTTCCGACGGTGCCGACCAGCATGCCGACGGCCACCGACATCCCGACGCTGCCGACGCAGGGGCCCGGTGACCCGACGGCCACGGCTGACCCGACGGCGACGAGCGACCCGACGGCCACGTCCGCCCCGACGGCCACGTCCGACCCGACGGCCACGGCCGACCCGACGGCGACGTCCGCCCCGACGGCGCCGTCCGCTCCGACGGCCACGGCTGATCCGACGGCCACGGCTGATCCGACGGCGACGTCCGACCCGACGGCCACGGCTGACCCGACGGCCACGGCTGATCCGACGGCGACGACCTCCGGCCCGACGATCACCACCACGTCCGGCCCGACGACGACGACCTCCGGGCCGACGAGCACGAGCACGAGCACCTCGACCACGCCGACCCGTCCCCGGGTCATCACGGCGCCGGTGGATGCGAACTACAACGAGGCGTTCGACATCGTCATCGACGCCCCGTCGGTCGGCGTCTCCCGACTGACCATCGACGTGGGCAACGCCCAGGTGGCGGGTGTCGTGCGCGACGGCAGTTGGCTGTGCACCGGTGGCGGCAGCCAGGCGCTGACCTGCGTCGGCGTGGGCGATGCCGTGCTGACGGTGGTCGTCGTGCCCGAGCTCAAGCCCGGCGCGACCCCGGCCGCCAACATCGTCATCTCGGTGACCGAGCCCAACGGCACGCGCACCAACCAGGTGGTCCACCTCAAGCCGGTCCGTCCGCACTCGACGACGGCCAGCCCCACCCGCACCAGCGCCCCCTGACGGTCGCCGCCGGCGCGCGGGGTCTCACGTGGTGGCGGCCGGCTTGGTCGCCCCGAGGACCGGCTTGGCTTCGAGCCCGGTGAGCCCGTTCCAGGCCAGATTGACCAGGTGGGCCGCGACCTCGACCTTCTTGAAGCGGCGGTGCTCCAGCCACCACAGCCCGGTCAGCGCAACCATGCCGACGAGCATCTGCGCATAGACCGGCGCTGACTTCGGGTCGAGCTTGCGCCGCTTGAACTCGGCGGCCAGCAGGTCCTCGACCTGGGTTGCGATATCGCCGAGCAGGCTGGCGAAGGACCCCGTCGACTGTCCCGGTGGCGAGTCGCGCACGAGGATCCGGAAGC
>CAZYHR010000142.1:0-6579 GCA_964647395.1 uncultured Intrasporangiaceae bacterium
CGATCGCCATGGAGGAGGGCCTGCGGTTCGCGATCCGCGAGGGCGGCCGCACCGTCGGCGCCGGCCAGGTCACCAAGATCAACAAGTAGTCGCACCGCACGCGGGGCCCGAGCCGGTCGGCTCGGGCCCCTCGTCATCCTGCTGCGGTATGCCGCGCGCCCACCCGAGCGGCCCGCCGCCCGGGTCAGGGGGATGCCGCGGCTCGGCGAGGTGGGCGCGTGGGCCGCCCGGCGCACTAGCCTCGGGCGGGTGAGCCCCGCGCAGCTGCCCCCCGCCGACCAGATCACCGACGGCCTGTTGAGTTTCGTCGACGCCGCCCCGACGCCGTTCCACGCGGTGGCCGGCGTGGGCGCCCGGCTGCGGCAGGCGGGCTTCGCCCCGGTCGACGAGCGCGGGCCCTGGCCCGGGCCGGGCCGGCACTACGTCGAGCGCGGGGGAGCGCTGCTGGCCTGGGTCGAGCCGGCCGGCGCGGCGCCGCAGACGCCGTTCCGGGTCATCGGGGCGCACACCGACTCACCCAACCTGCGGGTCAAGCCGCGCCCGGACCGGGTCCGGGCCGGGTGGCAGCTGCTGGCCGTCGAGCCCTACGGCGGGTTGCTGCGCAACTCCTGGCTGGACCGTGACCTGGCCCTGGCCGGCCGGGTGGCGCTGCGCGGGCCGGACGGGCCGCGCACCGTGCTCTTCCACGACCGCGAGCCCGCGCTGCGGGTCGCCCAGCTCGCCATCCATCTCGACCGGGGCGTCAACGACCGGGGCCTGCAGCTCAACCCGCAGCAGCACCTGGTGCCGATGTGGGGGCTCGGCGACCGGCCGGCATCGTTCGTCGACCACCTCGCCGAGCGGGTCGGCGCGGCCCCGGGCGACGTGCTCGCCTGGGACGTCATGCTGCACGACACCCAGCCGGCGGCGCGGCTGGGCCGGGCCCGCGAACTGGTCGCAGCCCCCCGGCTGGACAACCTGGCCAGCTGCTACGCCGCGACCCTGGCCCTGATCGCCGCCGCGCCGGCAGACACCGGGGACCCGGCCGGCGCGGCCGCGGCATACCGGCCGGTCGTGGCGCTGTTCGACCACGAGGAGATCGGCAGCATGAGCGAGCGGGGCGCGCAGTCGCCGGTGCTGGCCACCGTGCTCGAGCGGATCGTCGTCGCGTCGGGGGGCGGGCGCGACGACTACTGGCGGGCGCTGGCCGGCAGCGTCGTCGCGTCGGCGGACATGGCGCACGGCGTGCACCCCAACTACGCCGAGCTGCACGAGCCCGGCCACCCGGTCGCGGTCAACGGCGGTCCGGTGCTCAAGGTGCAGACCGAACTGCGCTATGCCACCGACGCCGTCGGCGCCGCCGTGCTGCGGCTGGCCTGCGAGCAGGCCGACGTGCCGCTGCAGGTGTTCGTCACCCGCAGCGACATCCCGTGCGGCTCGACGATCGGGCCGCTGACCGCAGGGCAGGTCGGGGTGACGACCGTCGACCTCGGTGCGCCGCTGGTGTCGATGCACAGCATCCGCGAGCTCGCCGGGGCGCACGACCAGCCGATGTATGCCGCGGCGCTGACGGCCTTCCTGGCCCCCGCGTGAGCTGAGCCGGCCTCAGCGGGGGACCGCGGCGGCCAGCGCGGCGTGCACGGCGCGGATCGCCGGGTTGGGGGCCATGGTGTGCCGCCACAGCTGCAGGATCCGGCGGGTCACCGGGCGCTCGACCGGCACCGGGACCACCCCGGGCGGCAACTGTTCGCGACCCAGCCGCGGGACGAGGGCGACGGCCAGGCCGTGCTCGACCAGGCCGATCTGCGAGGAGAACTCCATGGCCCAGTAGCGGATGTCCGGGCGCAGCCCGTGCGCGTCGTGCAGGTGCACCAGCCAGCCGTGGCAGACGCTGCCCGGTGGGGCGCAGGTCCACACCCGGCCGGCCAGGTCTTCGGCGGCCACCACGACCCCGCGCTCGTGCAGCGGGTGGCCGGCGGGCACCAGGACGTCGGCGGTGTCGATGCCGAGCTGGGTCTGCTCGACGTGGTCGGGGATCGGCAGCGGCAGGTCGCCCCAGTTGTGCACGATCGCGGTGTCCACCTGCCCCGAGGCGACCAGCTCGATGGCCTCGTGCGGGTCGTGCTCGACGACCCGCACGTCCAGCTCGGGTGCCGAGACCCGCAGCGCCGCCAGGGCCGGCGCGACCAGGCCGCGCAGCCCGGTCGAGAACGCCGCGAGCTCGACCCGCCCGGTGACCTGCCCGGCCCGCCCGGCCGCCGCGGCGGCCAGCCGGGACTGCAGCGACTCCAGGCCGTCGAGCAGCCGGCTGCCCTCGTCGGCCAGCTGCCGGCCCAGCTCGGTCAGGGCCACCCCGCGCCCCACCCGCTCGAGCAGCTGCACCCCGGTCTGCCGCTCGAGCCGTTTGACCTGCTGGGACACCGCCGACGGGGTGTAGCCCAGCACCCCCGCGGCGGCGACGATCGAGCCGCGCTCGCGCACGGCATACAGGGTCTGGATGGCGGCCAGGTCGATCATGAAGCAATGCTACCGATTGTCCGGAGAAACAATCCGCTGGTGCTTCATCGTCTTTTCGGCCACAGTGGACTGCGTGTCCAGCCGTGATCGCGTCCTCGCGCTGAGCGTCGTGTTCTTCTGGGGGGTCAACTTCGTCGTCATCGACTGGGGGCTGCAGGGCGTGCCGCCGCTGCTGTTCGTCGCGCTGCGCTTCTGTGTCGTGTCGCTGGCGGTGCTCGTCGTGCCGCGGCCGCGAGCGCGGTGGACCGACGTCGCGCTGGTCGGGCTGCTCATGAGCGTCGGGCAGTTCGGGCTGATGTACACCGCGCTCGCCTCCGGTATGCCGCCCGGCCTCGCCTCGCTCGTGCTGCAGGCGCAGTCCGCGTTGACCGTCGTCTTCGCCGTCCTCGTGCTGCGCGAGCACCCGCGGCCGCAGCAGGTGCTCGGGGTGCTGCTCGGGCTGGTCGGGCTCGGCGTCATCGGGCTGGGGCGCGGCGGGTCGGTGCCGCTCGGCGCGCTGGCGCTGACCATCGGCGCGGCCGCCTGCTGGGCGGCCGGCAACGTCGCGGCGCGGCGCCTGCAGGGGGTGCCGGGTCTGTCGCTGACGGTGTGGTCCGGGCTGGTCGTGCCGGTGCCGCTCGTCGTGCTCTCCCTCGTCGTCGACGGCCCGGCCACGGTCGGGCACGCGCTGACCCATCTGCCCGCGTCGGCCTGGCTGGCCACCCTCTACACCGCGGTGCTCGCGTCGCTGTTCGGCTACGGGGTGTGGAATTCGCTGCTCTCCCGGCACCGGGCCGCCGAGGTCGCGCCGTTCTCGCTGCTCGTGCCGGTCTTCGGGATGTCCGCGGCCTATCTGGTCCAGGGCGAGCGGCCGGCCCTGCTGGCCCTGGCCGGCGGGGTCCTGCTCGTCGCCGGCGTCGCCGTCACCCTGGTGCCCCGCCCCGCCCGCAGATCCACCCCCACCACGGACACCCCACCCACCCCCGCGCCCCTACCCCGGTGAAAACGGTTGCCTGGAACGTTCGCCGGGCCCCCTTCGCCGGTGAAAACGGTTGCCTGGAACGTTCGCCGGGGCCCCTACCCCGGTGAAAACGGTTGCCTGGAACGTTCGCGGGGCGTCGGGGCGTCGGGGCGTCGGCCAGTCCCGGGACAGGCCAGCGACGGCGTGCGCTCGAACCGCCGCCGGGTCACGTCGCGAGGCGAAACGGCCGGCCCACCGGTCACCGGCCACGGCAGCAGTGGCGGACGGCATACCGGCTCGATTTTGCCGCCCGGGACCGGCTGTGGAAGAATCCTCAGGTTGCTTGACGCGCGCTGACGTGCCCCGGGTGGAACCGTGGCCGCCGGCGCCGCCCCTCGACCGGGGGCGGGATCTGGGTCCACGGCCCGGGCGCCCTCCGGCTCGGACACAACTCGTGGCCCGAGGGAAGCGCAAGCCCGGCCTCACGGCCGGACCGCCGATCACCCGACGAGTGGGCACCACGGTGCCAGGTTCGGGCCGCGGAGCGGGCGCGACACGCCCGACCGCGTGGGTCGGAGGGACAGCCGGTCGGACCCAGGCAATGTGTGTTGGCGAGGAAGAGAGAACGGGACAGATGGCGGGACAGAAGATCCGCATCCGCTTGAAGTCGTATGACCACGAGGTCATCGACAGTTCAGCGCGCAAGATCGTCGACACCGTGACCCGTGCGGGTGCGACGGTCGTGGGGCCGGTGCCGCTGCCGACGGAGAAGAACGTCTTCGTCGTGATCCGGTCGCCGCACAAGTACAAGGACAGCCGCGAGCACTTCGAGATGCGCACCCACAAGCGCCTCATCGACATCATCGACCCGACGCCGAAGGCCGTGGACTCGCTCATGCGCCTCGACCTGCCGGCCGACGTCAACATCGAGATCAAGCTGTAAGCGGAGACCGTCGCCATGACTATCAATCGCAGCGTCAAGGGCGTGCTGGGCACCAAGCTCGGCATGACCCAGGTCTGGGACGCCGACAACCGGCTGGTCCCGGTGACCGTCATCCAGGCCGGCCCGTGCGTCGTCACCCAGGTCTGCGGTGACCAGCAGGGGTATGCCGCGGTGCAGCTCGCCTACGGCGAGATCGACCCGCGCAAGGTCAACAAGCCGATGAAGGGGCACTTCGAGAAGGCCGGCGTGACCCCGCGCCGCCACCTCGTCGAGCTGCGCACCGCCGACGCGGCCGACTACTCGATCGGCCAGGAGGTCACCGCGGAGGTCTTCGCGGCCGGCCAGCGGGTCGACGCGACCGGCACGACCAAGGGCAAGGGCTTCGCCGGCGTCATGAAGCGGCACGGCTTCGCGGGTGTCTCGGCCAGCCACGGAGCCCACCGCAACCACCGCAAGCCCGGCTCGATCGGCGCCTGCGCCACCCCGGGCCGTGTCTTCAAGGGTGTCCGGATGGCCGGCCGCATGGGCGGCGTGCGCCATACCACCCAGAACCTCACCGTCCACGCGGTCGACGCCGAGCGCGGCCTGCTGCTCATCAAGGGTGCCGTCCCCGGCCCCAGGGGTGGCGTCGTGCTCGTCCGCTCGACGTCCAAGGAGGCCTGATCCGTATGCCGTCCGGCAAGACCGCGGTCGACCTGCCCGCCGAGATCTTCGACGTCCAGGTCAACATCCCGCTCATCCACCAGGTCGTCGCCGCCCAACTCGCGGCGGCCCGTCAGGGCACCCACGCCACCAAGACCCGCGGCCAGGTCGCCGGCGGTGGCCGCAAGCCCTATCGCCAGAAGGGCACCGGCCGGGCCCGACAGGGCTCGGTCCGCGCGCCGCAGTTCACCGGCGGCGGCATCGTCCACGGTCCGCAGCCGCGGGACTACAGCCAGCGGACCCCCAAGAAGATGAAGGCGGCCGCGCTGCGCGGGGCCCTGTCCGACCGGGCCCGGCACGGGCGGGTGCACGTGCTCGACACCATCGTCAGCGGCGACACCCCGTCGACCTCGGCCGCCGCCACGGTGTTGACCGGGCTGACCGACCGCACCAAGTTCCTCGTCGTGCTCGAGCGGGGCGATCAGGTCGGGCTGCTCTCGGTGCGCAACCTGGACTCGGTCCACGTGCTGGCTGTCGACCAACTCAACACCTACGACGTGCTGTGCGCGGACGACATCGTCTTCACCCGCGCCGCGCTGGAGACGCTGACCGGTCGCTCGGTGCAGGACGCGCCGGTCCAGGACGCCCCGGTCGGGGCCGACGACGAGCCGGCCCAGGACGACCCGGCCGACGACGCCACCGAGCAGGACGAGGAGCAGGCCAAGTGAGCATCCACGCCAAGGACCCGCGCGACATCCTCATCGCGCCGGTCGTGTCCGAGAAGTCCTACGGGCTGCTCGACGAGGGCAAGTACACCTTCCTGGTGGACCCGCGAGCCAACAAGACCGAGATCAAGATCGCGGTCGAGCGGGTCTTCGGCGTCAAGGTCGACAAGGTGCACACCATCAACCGCCAGGGCAAGGCGCGCCGCACCCGCTTCGGCGTGGGCAAGCGCAAGGACACCAAGCGCGCGATCGTCAGCCTGCGGGAGGGCTCGATCGACATCTTCGGCAGCGTCGGCTGAGCCGGGTAGGGATCGAAGGAACACACATGGGTATCCGTAAGTTCAAGCCGACCACCCCGGGTCGTCGCGGCTCGTCGGTCTCCGACTTCGTCGAGGTCACCCGCGCGGTCCCGGAGAAATCGCTGGTCCGCCCGCTGTCCAAGAGCGGTGGCCGCAACAACTCCGGCCGGATCACCACCCGGCACATCGGTGGCGGCCACAAGCGCGCCTACCGGGTCATCGACTTCCGGCGTCACGACAAGGACGGCGTCCCGGCAACCGTCGCGCACATCGAATACGACCCCAACCGCACCGCGCGCATCGCCCTGCTGCACTACGCCGACGGCGAGAAGCGCTACATCCTCGCCCCCAACCGGCTCAAGCAGGGCGACGTCATCGAGAACGGCCCCGCGGCCGACATCAAGCCGGGCAACAGCCTGCCGCTGCGCAACATCCCCACCGGCACCGTCGTGCACGCCATCGAACTGCGCCCGGGCGGCGGGGCCAAGATCGCCCGCTCGGCCGGCCCCCGGGTGCAGTTGGTCGCCAAGGACG
>CAZYHR010000143.1:0-6578 GCA_964647395.1 uncultured Intrasporangiaceae bacterium
ACTACCCCGACGTGCGCGAGGTCTTCGACCGCGACGGGGCCGACGCGATGCGCTGGTTCCTCATGTCCAGCCCGATCCTGCGCGGGGGCAACCTCATCGTCACCGAGCAGGGCATCCGCGACGGCGTCCGTCAGGTCATCATCCCGCTGTGGAACGCCTGGTACTTCTTCGCGCTGTACGCCAACGCCGCCGACGGCGGCCAGGGGTATGCCGCGCAGTGGCGCACCGACTCGCCGGCCCTGCTCGACCGCTACCTGCTGGCCAAGCTGCGCGAGTTCGTCGAGGCGATGACCCAGGCCCTGGACGGCTACGAGGTGGCGCGCGCTAGCGACACGATGCGGGCCTTCCTCGAGGTGCTGACCAACTGGTACATCCGCCGGTCGCGGGACCGCTTCTGGGACAGCGCGGACCAGCTCGGACAGTCCACCCGGGATGCCTTCGACACCCTCTACACCGCGCTCGAGGTGGTCACCCGCACGGTCGCGCCGCTGCTGCCGCTGACCACCGAGCAGGTGTGGCGGGGCCTGACCGGAGGCCGGTCGGTGCACCTGACCGACTGGCCGGACGCCGGCACCCTGCCGGCCGACCACGAGTTGGTCGCCGTGATGGACCGGGCCCGGGAGATCTGCTCGGTCGCCTCGTCGCTGCGCAAGGCCGCGGGGCTGCGGGCCCGGCTGCCGCTCGGCGAGCTGATCGCCGTGGTGCCCGATGCCGCTGCGCTGCAGGCGTTTTCCGAGATCGTCACCGACGAGGTCAACGTCAAGCGAGTCGCCTGGCACGACCTGGCCACCGCCCACGAGTCCGACTTCGGCGTCACCCAACGGCTCACCGTCAACGCCCGCGCCGCCGGCCCACGGCTGGGCCGCGAGGTGCAGACCGCGATCCGGGGCGCGAAGGCGGGGGACTGGTCGGTCGAACCCGACGGCAGCGTCGTGTGCGCCGGCATCCCGCTGCAGCAGGGCGAGTTCGTCGTGGACACCGTCGTGTCGGTGGCCGACCCGGCCGACCCGGCCGACCCGGCCGACCCGGCCGGCCCCGGCGACGCACGCGCGGTCGCGGTGCTGCCCTCCGGCGGCTTCGTCGTGCTCGACACCACCGTCTCCGAGCAACTGGCCGCCGAAGGGCTCGCCAACGACCTGGTCCGCGCGGTGCAGCAGGCCCGCCGGGACGCCCGGCTGCAGATCAGCGACCGGATCTCGTTGTCGGTCAGCGGCGCCGAGCCCATGCAGCGCGCGGCGCTGGAGCACCGGGACCGGATCATGGCCGAGACGCTGGCCGTTCAGCTCAGCGTGCTCAACCACCTGGACGACCTGCCGGCCGACGACGGCGTGTCCGAGGCCGCGCTGGACGGGGTGCCGGTGCGGATCAAGGTCGTCCGAGTCCCATGACGGTCACGCTGCGCAAGGCCGTCTACGACGACGCCGAGGCCGTCGTCGCGGTCGGGCACGCCACCTGGCCGGTCACCTACGGTCCGATCGCCGGGGACGACTACGTCCGGATGGGTCTGGAGCGGTGGTGGACCGTCGACGGCAGCCTGCCGGGCATCCTCGCCGGCCGGTGCACCGTCGCCGAGGTCGACGGCCGCATCGTCGCCGTCGGCCTGGTCGGGCCGATGGACGGGGACCTGGTGCTGTTCCGGCTCTACGTCATGCCGGACCACCAGGGTCAGGGCCTGGGCGCCACGCTGCTCGAGCAGATCCTCGAGGACGCCCGCCAGTCCGGGCACCAGACCATCCGGCTGTCCTATCTCGAGGGCAACGACGGGGCTCGCCGCTTCTACGAGCGGCACGGCTTCGTCGAGGACCACCGCGAGCCGACCGGCGCCGGCGTGCCGGACTCGGTGTGGATGATCCGCGACCTGTGGCAGGGCAGCCGTGGCTGACCCCGGACCGCACGAGTCGGTCGAGCAGCGGCTGGTCGAGGTCGAGCGGGCCATCCTGGCGCGCGCCCCCGAGCACGTCATCGAGCCGTCCCTGGCGCAGATCACCGCGGTCCTGCACCTGCTCGGCGACCCGCAGCGCAGCTTCCCGGTCGTGCACGTCACCGGCACCAACGGCAAGACCTCGACCGCTCGCATCATCGACGCCATCTGCCGCGAACACGGCCTGGTGAGTGGCCGATTCACCTCACCGCACCTGCACGACCTGCGGGAGCGCATCACCATCGGCGGGGAGCCGATCACCCCCGAGGCGTTCGTCGCGGCATACCAGGAGGTCGTCCCGGTCATCGAGCTGGTCGAGCGCCGCGACGGGGTGCCGATGAACTTCTTCCAGACCCTGGTGGCCATGGCGTATGCCGCGTTCGCGGACGCCCCCGTGCACGTGGCCGTCGTCGAGGTCGGCCTGGGCGGTTCCTGGGACGCGACCAACGTCGCCGACGGCCGGGTCGCCGTCATCGGGCCGGTCGACCTGGACCACACGCGGCTGCTCGGCTCGACCGTCGAGCAGATCGCCACCGAGAAGGCCGGCATCGTCAAACCCGGCGCCATCGTCGTCACCGCCGAGCAGACCGCCGAGGTCGACGAGATCCTCGCCGAGCGGGTCGAGCAGGTCGGGGCCATCCGGTATGCCGCCGGGGTGGACTTCGGGGTGCAGTCCCGGGAGGTGGCGGTGGGCGGCCAGCTGATCTCGGTGCGCGGCCTCGCCGGCGACTACCCGGACCTGTTCCTGCCGTTGCACGGCGCGCACCAGGCCGACAACGCGGCCCTGGCGATCGCGGCGGCCGAGGCCCTGCTCGGCGGCGGCGAGCGGCGCCTGGACCCGGACGTCCTGCGGGCCGGGCTGGCCGCGGTGCGGTCCCCGGGCCGGCTCGAGGTGGTCCGGCGCAGCCCCACCGTCGTCGTCGACGCGGCACACAACCCGCACGGGGCGGCCGCCCTGGCCGCGGCCCTGGCCGACTCGTTCAGCTTCACCCGGCTGGTCGGGCTGCTCGCGGTCTTCGCCGACAAGGACGCCGCCGCGATGCTCGAGGCCCTCGAGCCGGTGCTGGACCACGTCGTGGTCACCCGCAACTCCTCGCCCCGGGCCCTGAGTCCCGCCGAGCTGGGCCGCATCGCGGCCGACCTCTACGGCGAGCACCGGGTGACCGTGGCCCGCGACCTGCCCACCGCCATCGAGGCCGCGGTGACCCTGGCCGAGCAGGACGGGCTGGGCGGCGGGGTCATCGCGACCGGCTCCGTCGTCACCGCCGCGGACGTCCGCGCGCTGCTGGGGGTGCGCGACGGATGACCGCTCGATCCTGGCTCAGGGACCTGCAGTTCTTCGGCAGCACAGGGAAGTTCACCTGGCGCATGTGCGCGGTGACCCTCGTCGCCCAGTCGGTGTGCGTCTTCTTCGGAGCGCTGGTGGCCCGGGGGCTGGCGCTGGCTGGTGACAACGCCGCCGCCACCGCCTATCTGGCGGTCGGCTCCGGGCTCGCGCTGCTGTGCGTCGTCGCCGCCGGCCTGATGCGCACCACCCTGGGGTTGCCGCTGGGGTGGCTCATCCAGGCCGCCACCTTCGCGGCGGCGCTCGTCGTGCCCGCGATGCTGCTGGTCGGGTTGATCTTCACCGCCCTGTGGGTCACCTGCATCGTCCAGGGCCGCCGCGTCGACCGCAGCCAGGCCGCGCGCGAGCAAGCAGATCCCCCGTCGATATCCTGACCGGGTCCATCGCGGGCCACCGCGCGCTGCCGGACGGAAGCAGGAGGAGCCCGTGACCGAGCCCGCGTCCTCGTCCGAGGTCTCGTATGCCGTGGCCGACGGCGTGGCCACCATCACCCTGGCAGCTACCGAGCGGCGCAACGCGCTGTCCGTGCGGATGTCCGAGCAACTCATCGACGCGGCGCTCACCGCCGAGGCCGACCCCGCGGTCGGCGCCGTCCTGGTCACCGGGGGCCGGCACTTCTGCGCCGGGGCGGTCCGGCAGGTGCTGTCCGACGCGGGGCGCGACCCGATGCGCGAGGCGGCCTACCGGAGCATCGAGACGGTCTATCGGTCCTTCTCGACGGTCGGGGAGATCGGTGTGCCCACCGTCGCCGCCGTCCGCGGCGCCGCCGTCGGCGCCGGGCTCAACCTCGCCCTGGCCTGCGACCTGCGGATCGTCTCGCGCACGGCGCGGCTGCTGCCGGGATTCGCCCAGATCGGCATCCACCCGGGCGGCGGGCACTTCACCCTGCTGCACCGGTCGGCGGGCCGCGAGGCCGCCGCCGCGATGGGGCTGTTCGGGGACGAGATCGACGGCGAGCGCGCGGTGGCCCTGGGCCTGGCCTGGGTGGCGGTCGACGACGAGCAGGTCGTCGACGAGGCCCTGGCGCGGGCCCGTCGGGTGGCCGCCGACCCCGAGCTGGCCCGGCAGATGGTGCTGAACTTCCGGCGTGAGACGGCCGCGGGCGGGCTGCCGTGGCCGGTCGCCGTCGAGCTGGAGAAGTCGGCCCAGCTGTGGTCGCTGCGGCGCAAGCACCCCTGACCGGGGTCCCGGTTGTCCCACCCGGTCGCTGGCTAGGCTGAACGCATGACGGCAGAACTGCAACGTTCCCTGGTCCTGGTCAAACCTGACGGCTTCCGCCGCCGGCTCACCGGTGAGGTGCTGCGTCGCATCGAGGCCAAGGGATACTCCCTGGTCGCGCTGCGCATCCTCACCCCCTCCACCGAACTGCTGGCCCAGCACTACGCGGAGCACGCGGAGAAGCCGTTCTTCGGCGAGCTGGTCGACTTCATGTCCTCCGGGCAGGTGACGGCCATCGTCATCGAGGGGCAGCAGTGCATCCCCGGCTTCCGGTCCCTCGCCGGGGTCACCGACCCCACCAAGGCCGCGCCGGGCTCGATCCGCGGCGACCTCGGCCGCGACTGGGGTCAGGGGCCGACCGAGAACGTCGTGCACGGGTCGGACTCGCCCGAGTCGGCGGCCCGCGAGATCGCCCTGTGGTTCCCTGAGCTCGGCTGACCGGTCGCGCTGACGGTGCTCAACCCGTTCGCCGACCCGCGCGTCGAAGCCCTGGCCGATCGGGCCTGGCACCGCAGCCGACTGTCGGTCCGCACCCGGATCGAGCGGGTCGGCGAGAAGTCGTGGCACCTGCTGCAGTGCTCGGTGGCCGCCGGCGTCGCCTGGTGGGTCGCCGCCGACCTGCTCGGCCACCAGATGCCCTTCTTCGCGCCGATCGTCGCGGTGATCTGCCTGGGCATGACCTACGGGCAGCGGCTGCGCCGGGTCGCCGAGGTCACCGTCGGGGTGGCCATCGGGGTGTTCGTCGCCGAACTGTTCGTGTCGGTCGCCGGCAGCGGCGCGTGGCAGGTCGCGGTGGTCGTGCTCGTCTCGATGACCGTCGCGCTGCTGCTCGACGCCGGCAACCTGCTGGTCATGCAGTCCGCGGTCCAGTCGATCGTCGTCACCGTGCTCGTGCCCAGTCAGGGGCAGGCGTTCCTGCGGTGGCTGGACGCCATCATCGGCGGGGTCACGGCGCTGGTCTTCGCGGCCGTCGTGCCCCGGGCCGCGCTGCGCCGGCCCCGGGTCCAGGCGGCCAAGGTGGCCCACCGGCTCGCGGCGCTGCTGCGCGACGCTGCGCACAGCGCCCGCGACGGCGACGTGAGCCGAGCGGTGTCCGTGCTGGCCCAGGCCCGCGCCACCGACGGGCTGATCCGGGAACTGCAGGCCGCCGCCGACGAGGGCCTGTCGGTCATCGCCTCGTCGCCCTGGTCGCGGCGCGAGGCCGGCAGCGTCCGCAGCATCGCGTCGGTGGTCGAGCCGCTCGACCGGGCGATCCGCAGCACCCGCGTCCTGGTGCGCCGGGTCAGCATCGCCGCCCACAACGGCATCGTCGTGCCGGACGACTACGTGGCCATCCTCGGCCGCCTCGCCGACGCCGTCGACCTCATCGACCGGGCCTGGGCCGAGAACAAGTCCCCCGAGTTCGCCCGCCCGGCCCTGCTCGCCGTGGCCCGCGAGTCCGCGCAGCTGTCCACCGGCGGCGAGTACCACACCACCGTGCTCGTCGCCCAGTTGCGCTCCCTGGTCGTCGACCTGCTCGAACTGTCCGGCCTGGGCCACGAGGACGCCGTCCAAGCCGTCCCCCGCTCACCGGACTGGCCGGCTGATCACCGCCGCGGCGCTCCGCGGCGCTCCGCGGCGCTCCGCGGCGCCTGCTCATCGCCCGAGCCGCGCGTAGACCTGCTCGCTCTGCCTGCGCGCCGCCTCCCACCAGGGGCGGTTGGCGGCATACCAGTCGATGGTCTGGCGCAGGCCGGCCCGGATGTCCTGGTAGCGCGGGCGCCAGTCGGTCTCAGCGCGCAGCTTGCGCGAGTCGATGGCGTAGCGCAGGTCGTGGCCGGGCCGGTCGTTGACGTGCTCGAACCAGTCGGCCGGCCGGTCCATGAGCTCGAGCAGCAGCGCGATGATGTCCCGGTTGTTCTGCTCGCCGTCCGCGCCGATGAGATAGGTCTCGCCCATCCGGCCCTGCTCGATGATCGCGACGACGGCGTCGTTGTGGTCGTCGACGTGGATCCAGTCGCGCACGTTGCGGCCGGCGCCGTAGAGCTTGGGCTTGACCCCGTCGAGGATGCCGGTGATCTGGCGCGGGGTGAACTTCTCGACGTGCTGGCGCGG
>CAZYHR010000144.1:0-6551 GCA_964647395.1 uncultured Intrasporangiaceae bacterium
GCCGCGGGCGACGACGACCGAGTAGACGTCGGTGGTCGCCCCGCCGACGTCGACGACGAGCACGTCCTGGCCGAGCACGTCGGCGAGCACCTCGACCCCGCGCAGGACGGCATCGGGGGTGGCGGCCCGCACCGCGGCGGCGAAGCCGGGATCGCCGGACAGGCCCTTGCCGCCGATGACGTGGCGCAGGAAGGCCTCGCGGATCGCGACCCGAGCCGCCGCCGGGGCGATCACCCCGATCCGGGGCAGCACGTTGTCGGCGCCGATGACCTGCCGCCCCGCCGCGGCGAGCTCGGCCACGACCGCCGCGCGAGCGTCGGCGTTGCCAGCCACGACGACCGGGACGCGACCCGGCAGGCGGCCGCGGGCGAGTCGGGATGCGTTGTGCCGCAGCACATCCGAGTTGCCGCCATCGGTGCCGCCGACGAGCAGCACGAGGTCGGGGCGGTCGTCGCGCAGCGCCGTGACGGCCGCCGGGTCGAGCCGTCCGGTGGCGACGTGGACGACCTTGGCACCCGCGGACAGGCCGACCCGGTGGCCGGCCTCGGCGGTGACCTGACGCTCGTAGCCGACGACGGCCAGCCGCAGGCCGCCCCCGGCGCTCGAGCAGGCGATGAGGGGGACCTCAGCGGCGTCGAGTCGCGTTGCGACAGAGCGGATCCCGGACATCACATCGCTGCTCGAGGTGGTGGGTCCCTCGGCGCGGCCGAGGATCACCCCGGCGGTGAGGTCGACCAGCGAAGCCTTGGTGCACGTCGATCCGACGTCGACGACCAGCGCCCGCATGTCAGCCGTGCACGGCCAGCGCCTCGCCCAGGTCGGCGATGAGGTCGTCGGCATCCTCGATCCCGACCGACAGGCGCACCAGGTCGGCGGGCACCTCGAGTTCGGTGCCGACGACCGAGGCGTGGGTCATCAGACCGGGGTGCTCGATGAGCGACTCGACCCCGCCGAGCGACTCGCCGAGGGTCCACAACCGGGTCGCGGCGACGGCCTTGGTCGCCGCGTCCTCGCCGCGGCGCAGCCGGAAGGAGATCATCCCGCCGAAGCGGCGCATCTGCCGGGCCGCGACGGCATGGCCCGGGTGCGAGTCCAAGCCCGGATAGTGCACCGCCGAGACCGCCTGGTGCCCGACGAGGAAGTCGACGACCCGCTCGGCGTTGTCGCAGTGCCGCTCCATGCGCACCGCCAGGGTCTTGAGCCCGCGCAGCACCAGCCACGCGTCGAAGGGGCCCGCTATGGCGCCGATCGCGTTCTGGTGGAAGGCGATCCGGTCGGCGACGTCCTCGCCGAGGTCGTCCCGAGCGGCGACCTGCAGCCCCCGGCCGACGACCACGCCGCCGCCGACGACGTCACTGTGCCCACCGGCGTACTTCGTCGTGCTGTGGGTGACCAGGTCGGCGCCGAGGGCGAGCGGTTGCTGCAGATAGGAGGTCGCAAAGGTGTTGTCGACGACCAGCAGCGCCCCGGCGGTGTGCGCGACGTCGGCCAGCGCGGCGATGTCGGCGATGCCGAGCAGCGGGTTGGACGGGGTCTCGACCCAGACCAGCCGGGTGCGGCCGGGCTGGATCGCCGCGCGGACCGCGTCGACGTCGCCCATCGGCGCGACGGTGTGGCCGATGCCGCCGGGCCCGGCGACCCGGTTGACGTACCGGTAGGTGCCGCCGTAGGCGTCGGTCGGCACGACGACGTGGTCGCCCGGGACGGTGAGCGAGCGCAGCACGCAGTCCTGTCCGGCCAGGCCCGAAGCGAAGGCGAAGCCGCGCCCGCCGCCCTCGAGCGAGGCGAGGCACTCCTCGAGCGCGGTGCGGGTCGGGTTGGCCGACCGGGAGTACTCGTAGCCGCTGCGCAGACCGCCGACGCCGTCCTGTTTGTAGGTCGACACCTGGTAGATCGGCGGCACGACGGCGCCGGTCAACTCGTCGGCCTGCTGCCCGGCGTGGATGGCGCGGGTCGCGAAGCCGTGGGTTGCCGGGTCGTGCGGGTCGGTGCTGGCCTGGTGGGTCATGACTTCGAGCCTAGCCAGCCGCCGGCGGGCCGCACGGCGGCGCGGGCGGGTCAGGAGCGCACGCAGGAGTAGACGATCGCGGCATAGGCCTTGGTCGTCGTGCGGATCGGCACGGTCAGCGCGACGTCGCGATCCGGGCCCGGCGGGGCGGTCACCTGGGCGGAGCCGACGACGTTCTTCTTGAGGTCCTGGGCCTGCACCGTGCACACGACCCGCTGGTCGGGGTGCTTGTGCACGGTGAAGGCGATCGTCGTCTGCCGGTCGTCGTCGACCTGGAAGCCGGTCGTGGTCACGGTGATCTGCTGGTCGGCCGTCGACAGGACCCGCCAGGTCACCACGACGAGGAACACCAGGGTGGCCAGGATGCCGATGACCCACCAGCGCCCGTTGCCGGCCGCGCCGGGCCTTCGGGTGGGTGCGGCCTCGGTCACGGTGCTGCGCTCCTGCGGTGGCGGGGACTACCCCCGGCGAGTGGAATGATGGTCCACGGTAACGCTCTCGCCCGCTCGCCCGGGCACCGCCCCGATCGAAGGACCGACCCAGGTATGCCGCCCACCAGCGACCGCACGCACGAGGGGTTCCGGCTGCTCGCCGTCCACGCGCACCCGGACGACGAGTCGAGCAAGGGGGCGGCGGCCACCGCCAAGTACGTCGCGTCGGGGGCCCGGGTCTGTGTCGTGTCGTGCACCGGGGGCGAGCGGGGCGACGTGCTCAACGAGCGGCTCAAGGACGACCCGCACATCCTGCGCGACATCGCCCAGGTGCGCCGCGACGAGATGGCCGCGGCGCAGGCGGTGCTGGGCTGCGAGCACGTCTGGCTGGGCTTCGTCGACTCCGGACTGCCCGAGGGCGATCCGCTGCCACCGCTGCCGGAGGGCTGCTTCGCGCTCGAGCCGATCGACGTCACCGCCGAGGCGCTGGTGCGGGTGGTCCGCGAGTTCCGGCCGCACGTCATGACGACCTACGACGAGCAGGGTGGCTATCCGCATCCGGACCACATCATGAACCACGTCGTGTCGATGGCCGCCTTCCAGGCCGCGGGTGACCCGGCGGCATACCCGCATGCCGGTGAGCCGTGGCAGCCGCTCAAGCTCTACTACAACCAGTCCCATTCGGGTGGTCGGATCCGGGCCTTCCACGACGCGCTGCTGGAGCAGGGGCTGGAGAGCCCCTACACCGAGTGGGTGGAGGCGATCGAGCGGCGCCGCCAGCGGCACATCACGACGCGGGTCGACTGCGCCGACTTCTTCGAGGTGCGCGACCGGGCCCTGCTCGCGCACGCGACCCAGGTCGACCCGGACGGCTCGTGGTTCCGGATGCCGCGCGACCTGGAGCGGCGGGTCTGGCCGACCGAGGACTTCGAGGCGGCGCTGTCCTACGTGCCGGTCGGGGCGGACGAGAGCGATCTGTTCGCCGGGCTCGGCTCGCCGGGCGAGGCGGATGTGTTGGCGACCAAGGGGGGACTCTGCGTGGTGTACGACGGGCGGGTGGAGCACTGACATGGGACCGACGACGGATTCGACGATCGGCCCGGGGCTGGGGGCCTTCCTGGTCTTCTTCGCGATGGCGGTCGCGCTGTACTTCCTCATGCGCAACATGAACGCCCGGATGCGCCGGATGGCCTATCGGGAGCGGGAGCGGGTCGCCGCGCTGGAGGCCGATCAGGCCGCGAAGCAGCAGTCCGATGAGCAGCCCGGCGCACCGCAGTCCGGGACACCGCAGTCCGGGACACCGCAGTCCGGGAAGTCGGCCGAGGGGCGCCCGGTGGACCACCCGGCGCCGCCGGCCGCGCAGACGGAGCCGCCGGACTCGGGCGGACCGGACTCGGGCGGACCGGACTCGGGCGGCGGCCCGGCGCCGGGGAGCCCGCGCAACTGACTGCCGGCCCGGCTCGGCCATGCCCGGCCGACCGTCAGCCGTGCGCGGCGGGCACCGCGCCGTAGGCGGTCATCGAGACCGCGATGTAGTGCACGACGAACGCGGCGACGGTGAAGGCGTGGAAGACCTCGTGGAAGCCGAACCACCGCGGCCAGGGGTTGGGCCGCTTGGTGCCGTAGCACACGGCCCCGAGGGTGTAGAGCACGCCGCCGACGACGATGAGGGTCATGACGGCCGGGCCGGCGCCCTGCAGCAGCGGGCCGAAGTAGAAGACCGCCACCCAGCCGAGCGCGACGTAGATCGGGGTCGACAGCCAGCGCGGCGCATAGGGCCAGACCAGCTTGAACGCGACACCGGCCAGCGCGCCGCCCCAGACGGTGAGCAGCAGCGTGCGGGCCTGATCGGTCGGCAGCAGCAGCAGCGCGAACGGCGTGTAGGAGCCGGCGATGATGAGGAAGATGTTGGAGTGGTCGAGGCGCTTGAGCAGGTCGTGCATCCGCCGGCCCCAGCGACGCAGGTGGAAGACCGCGGACGTGCCGAACAGCAGGGCCGCGCAGATCGTGAAGACGACCGCGCCGGCGCGAGCCCGGCCCGCCGGGGCCAGGACCACCAGGACGATCCCGGCGGCGACGGCGACGGGGAAGGTCCCCGCATGCAGCCAGCCGCGCAGGCGCGGCCGGACGGCGGCGACGAGCTCCTCGACCGAGCCGGCGGGCTGGGTCGGGCGCGGGTCAGCGATGGTCATGCCGACCAGTTTAACCTACGGTGCCGTAACCTACGAGTGCGTAGGTTGTGACCCGCGTCCCGGTGGCCCGGGCGGCCGGCGGCGGGCCGCCGGGCGCGGCTGAGCGCGGCGACCCGCGCCACCGGCGGTAGCGTGGTCCGGTCCGGTCCGAGCCGTGCCAGGAAGAAGGAACCGCGTGGGTTTCAGCGACGTGCTCTACGGTGCCTACGAGCGCCGACTGGCGCGCAGCCTCGACCGTCGCAACGTGCCGCGGCACGTCGGCGTCATGCTCGACGGCAACCGCCGCTGGGCCAGGGCCAACGGGTTCGGCGCCGCTGACGGGCACCAGGCCGGCGCCGACAAGATCCAGGACCTGCTGCTGTGGTGCGAGCAGGCCGGGGTCGAGGTCGTCACGCTGTGGCTGCTGTCCACCGACAACCTCGGCCGGGACTCCAGCGAGTTGGAGCCGCTGCTGCGGATCATCGAGCGGGCGGTGGCCGATCTGGCCAACTCGGGGCGGTGGCGGCTGCACCCGATCGGCGCGCTGGAGCTACTGCCGGAGCAGACGGCCGACGCGCTGCGCCGGGCCGAGCTGGGGACCGCCGACATCAGCGGCCTGACCGTCAACGTCGCGGTGGGCTACGGCGGGCGCCAGGAGATCGCCGACGCGGTGCGCCGGATGCTCATCGACCACGCCGCCCGGGGCACCCCGATCGAGGTCATCGCCAAGGACGTCTCGGTCCAGGAGATCGCCAGCCATCTCTACACCCGCGGCCAGCCCGACCCCGACCTGGTCATCCGCACCTCGGGTGAGCAGCGCCTCGGCGGATTCCTGCTGTGGCAGAGCGCCAAGAGCGAGTTCTACTTCTGCGAGGCCTATTGGCCCGACTTCCGGCACGTCGACTTCCTGCGGGCGCTGCGCTCCTATGCCAGCCGGGAGCGCCGGTTCGGCAGGTAGCCGCCGGTGGCTGCGCCGGTCCCGGGCCTGGTGGGCCCCGGGCCCGACCACTGAATCATCATCGACCGTTCACCGGCGCGCCAGGGCGCCAATCCCCAGCCGGACCGGGCCGGCGGCATACCGTCGTGGCACAGCGCCCGCCGTAGGGGCGGCGGGACGACCCACACCCCGGAGGGCACATGGTCGACCGCCTGACCTACGTCATCGACACCTCGGTGCTGCTGTCCGACCCGCGCGCGATGACGCGCTTCGCCGAGCACGAGGTGGTCCTGCCGCTCGTCGTCGTCACCGAGCTCGAGGCCAAACGGCACCACCCGGAGCTGGGCTACTTCGCCCGGCAGGCGCTGCGGCTGCTGGACGACCTGCGGGTCGCCGAGGGCCGGCTCGACCACCCGGTGCCGGTCGGCGACCGGGGCGGCACCCTGCGGGTCGAGCTCAACCACACCGACCCGACGATCCTGCCGGCCGGTTTCCGGCTCGGCGACAACGACACCCGCATCCTGGCCGTCGCCAAGAACCTCGCCGCCGAGGGCCGCGCGGTCGTCGTCGTCAGCAAGGACCTGCCGATGCGGGTCAAGGCCAGCGCGGTGGGGCTGGACGCCCAGGAATACCGCGCCGAGCTCGCCGTCGACTCCGGCTGGACCGGCCTGACCGACCTGGCGGTGACCGCCGACGAGCTCGACGAGCTCTACGACCACGGCCGGCTCGAGCACCTCGAGGCCGCCGAGCTGCCCTGCCACACCGGGCTGGTGCTGCACTCGCCGCGCGGCGGCGGCCTGGGCCGGGTGGGGGCCGACAAGGCGATCCGGCTGGTCCGCGGCGACCGCGACGCCTTCGGCCTGCACGGGCGCTCGGCCGAGCAGCGCATCGCCCTGGACCTGCTGCTCGACCCCGATGTCGGCATCGTCAGCCTCGGCGGACGGGCCGGCACCGGCAAGTCGGCCCTGGCCCTGTGCGCCGGGCTCGAGGCGGTCATGGAGCGC
>CAZYHR010000145.1:0-6357 GCA_964647395.1 uncultured Intrasporangiaceae bacterium
GTGTGTCGATCCACGACAAGCACATCGAGGTCATCGTCCGGCAGATGCTGCGCCGGGTCACCGTCATCGAGGCCGGCCAGTCCGACCTCATCCCGGGTGACCTGGTCGAGCGGGGCGCCTTCGAGACCGAGAACCGCCGGGTGGTCACCGACGGCGGCCGGCCGGCCTCCGGCCGTCCCGAGCTCATGGGCATCACCAAGGCCTCGCTGGCGACCGAGTCGTGGCTTTCGGCGGCCTCCTTCCAGGAGACCACCCGGGTGCTCACCCAGGCGGCGATGGAGGCCAAGAGTGACCCGCTGCGCGGGCTCAAGGAGAACGTCATCCTCGGCAAGCTCATCCCGGCCGGCACGGGCCTGTCCCGCTACCGGAACATCACCGTGGAGCCGACCGAGGAGGCCAAGGCCGCGATGTACTCCATGCCCAACTACGACGCCTACGACTACAGCCACTTCGGCACCGGGTCCGGCGAGGCGGTCCGGCTCGACGACCTCAACCTCGACGACTACGGCCGGTTGTAGCCCACCACCGCACGACCGGGATGCCGCCCGCGCGACTCGCGCGGGCGGCATCCGTCGTCCCCGGTCGAGTGGCCCGGATCGCCCAGATCCGGGGCGGGCGGCGCTAGCCTGACGCTGCCGTCAGCTCTCCCGACGGCACCCGGCCGACCAAGGAGCCGCCATGCGCCCCCGCCCACGGTCCCTGCTCAGCACCGTCGTCGTCGCCCTGCTGCTGGCCCTGGTCGGGCTGCTCGCGCCGCCGACGGTCAGCGCGCAGGCCGGACCCAGGACGCTGACCGGCATCGTCGCCGACGGGGGCAGCTATCTCATCGAGGTGCCGGCCGACTGGAACGGCACCCTGCTGCTCTACGCGCACGGCTACTCGCTGGACCCGGCCAACCCGGCCAAGAACGCCGGCAACCCGCAGACCCGCGCGGCCCTGCTGGAGCGCGGCTACGCCCTGGCCGGCGGCTCCTATCCGGGCCTCGGGTGGCAGACCCCGGTGGCGGTGGCCCACCAGCTGGCCGTGCTGGGGGCCTTCCGCACCCGGGTCGGGCAGCCGAGCCGGGTCATCGCCTGGGGGCACTCGATGGGCGGCGAGATCACCGCGCTGCTGGCCGAGCAGCGGCCCGACACGATCGACGGGGCCGTGCCGATGTGCCCGCAGGTGGCCGGCGAGGTGGTCTGGTTCAACGCCTACCTCGACGGGGCCTACACGATGCGCACCCTGCTCGACCCCGCCGGCACCGTGCCGCTGGTCGGGGTCGTCGCGCCGCTGCCGACGCTGGGCTACTGGACGACCCTGGCGACCGTGGCGCAGCAGACCCCGCAGGGCCGGGCCCGGCTGACCCTCGCCGCGGCCTTCGCCACCCTGCCCGGTTGGACCCAGACCGACACCCCCGAGCCGGCGGCCCGCGACTTCGCCGCCCAGCAGGCCCAGCAGGCAGCCTCGCTGGCCGGCCCGTTCGCGATGTTCAGCTCGGTGATCCGGGCCGACATGGAGGCCCGGGTCGGCGGCCCGTTCTCGTGGAACACCGGCGTCGACTACGGCGCGCTCTACCGGTCACTCGACCCGCAGGCCCGGCACCGGGTCACCGCCATGTATGCCGCAGCCGGCCTCGACCTGCGCGCGGACCTGGCCGCCCTGGCCGCCGGCCCCCGGGTGGCCCCCTACGCCCCGGCCATCGCGACGATGAACCGCTACGCCCAGCACGGCACCCCCGGCGTGCCGGTGCTCGCCCTGCAGGCCACCGGCGACGACATCGTCTTCCCGAGCCTGATGCGGACCTACCAGGACCGGGCCAACCGCTCCGGGCACGCCGCGCTGGTGCGGCAGGCGTGGGTCGCCGGACCGGGTCACTGCGCGTTCACCCCGGCCGAGGAGGTGGCCGCGCTGACCACGCTCGACCAGCGGCTGGCCACCGGCCGCTGGCCGGCCACGTCGGCCCAGTCGCTGCAGCAGCGCGCCACCGCTGCGGACATGGGCCCGGCGCGCTTCACCACCCACCTCGCCGCCCCGCCGCCGCGGCCGTGGCTCACCCCTTGGCAGCGGGCTCCCCAAGCCCGCCGCTGATCGATAGGGTCGGTCCTGGACCCGGGTCCCCGCACAGTCCGGGGAGTCGGCCAGACTGTGCCCGTCGCACCCGCCAGACCCGGAAGGACCAGAAACGATGACGACCCGCTACGTCTACGACTTCTCCGAAGGCGACAAGGACCAGAAGGACCTGTTCGGCGGCAAGGGGGCCAACCTCGCCGAGATGGTCAAGATCGGGCTGCCGGTGCCGCCCGGCTTCACGATCACCACCGATGCCTGTCGGGTCTACCTCAACACCGGCGCCGCCCCCGCCGAACTGCCCGACGAGGTCACCCAGCACATCGCCAACATCGAGCAGGAGATGGGCCGCACCCTGGGCGACCCGAGCGACCCGCTGCTGCTGTCGGTGCGCTCCGGCGCGAAGTTCTCCATGCCCGGCATGATGGAGACGGTCCTCAACATCGGCCTCAACGACCAGTCCGTCGAGGGCCTCTCGGCGATCGCCAATCCGCGGTTCGCCTACGACTCCTACCGCCGGCTGCTGCAGATGTTCGGCAAGACCGTGCTCGACATCGACGGCGAGGTCTTCGAGTCCCGCCTGGAGGAGATGAAGGCCGCCCGCGGCGTGCACCAGGACACCGAACTGACCGCCGAGGACCTCAAGGAGCTGTGCGGGAAGTTCAAGAGCGCGATCCAGAACGCCACCGGCAAGCCGTTCCCGCAGGAGCCGCGGGCCCAGCTCGACGCCGCCATCGAGGCGGTCTTCCGGTCCTGGAGCGGCGAGCGCGCGGTGCTCTACCGCCGCCAGGAGCGGATCCCCAACGACCTGGGCACCGCGGTCAACGTGCAGACCATGGTGTTCGGCAACATGTCCGACGACTCCGGCACCGGGGTGTGCTTCACCCGTGACCCGGCGACCGGTGACAAGGGCGTCTACGGCGACTTCCTCATGAACGCCCAGGGCGAGGACGTCGTCGCCGGCATCCGCAACGCGCACCCGCTGCACGAGCTCGAGCAGGAGGACGCCGCGGCATACCGGCAGTTGCTGGACAACATGAACCAGCTCGAGGCGCACTACCTCGACCTGTGCGACATCGAGTTCACCATCGAGCGCGGCAAGCTGTGGATGCTGCAGACCCGCGTCGGGCAGCGCACCGCGGAGGCCGCGTTCCGCATCGCCGGCCAGCTCATCGACGAGGGGCTCATCGACGAGCACACCGCGCTGACCCGGGTCAGCGGCCAGCAACTGTCCCAGCTGATGTTCCCCCGCTTCGACGCGAAGGCGACCACCAAGGTGCTGACCACCGGCGTGCCGGCCAGCCCGGGCGCCGCCGTGGGCCGCATCGTCTTCTCGTCCCCGGAGGCCAAGGAGTGGGCCGAGCGCGGCGAGCGGGTCATCCTGGTGCGCACCGAGACCAACCCCGACGACCTGGTCGGCATGATCGCCAGCGAGGGCATCCTCACCAGCCGCGGCGGCAAGACCTCGCACGCGGCCGTGGTGGCCCGCGGCATGGGCAAGACCTGTGTCTGCGGCGCCGACCAACTGCTCATCGACCCCAAGAACAAGTCGATCACGCTGCGCGGCGAGGCCGGGGTCACCCTCAAGGAGGGTGACGAGATCTCCATCGACGGCGCCACCGGCCAGGTCTTCGCCGGTGCCGTGCCGGTCGTGGCCAGCGCGGTCGTCGACTACTTCGAGGGCAAGATCGACCCCGAGGCACCCGACACCAACGCGACCGTCAAGGCGGTCCACCGGATCATGACGATCGCCGACAACGTGCGCCGCCTGCGGGTGCGCGCCAACGCCGACACCCCCGAGGACGCCGCGCGGTCGGTGCGCTTCGGGGCCGAGGGCATCGGGCTGTGCCGCACCGAGCACATGTTCCTCGGTGACCGGCGGACGCTGGTCGAGCGGCTCATCCTGGCCGAGACCGACGACCAGCGCGACGCCGCGCTGGAGGCCCTCGGCCCGCTGCAGCAGAAGGACTTCGAGGAGATCTTCACCGCGATGGGTGACCGGCCGGTCACCATCCGGCTCATCGACCCGCCGCTGCACGAGTTCCTGCCCGACCTGGTCGAGCTGTCCACCCGGGTGGCTCTGGCCGAGGAGCGCGGCGGCGCCACCAACGCCGACCGGGTCATGCTGCGCGCGGTCCAGCGGCTGCACGAGTCCAACCCGATGTTCGGGCTGCGCGGCGTGCGCCTCGGCCTGGTCATCAAGGGCCTGTTCGAGATGCAGGTCCGGGCGATCCTGTCGGCCTTCCAGGCGGTGCGCAAGACCGGCACCCACGGCACGGCCGAGATCATGGTGCCGCTCGTCGACACCCACCAGGAGCTCGCCCTGGTGCGGCACGAGGCCGAGCTCATCGCCCACGAGAAGGGCGAGGACGTCGGCCCCGGCCACAACGTGCTCATCGGCACGATGATGGAGCTGCCGCGGGCCTGCCTGACCGCCGGCCAGATCGCCGAGTCCGCCGACTTCTTCTCGTTCGGCACCAACGACCTGACCCAGACGACGTGGGGCTTCAGCCGCGACGACGTCGAGGGATCGTTCTTCTCCGCCTACATGGACAAGGGCATCTTCCAGGTCAGCCCGTTCGAGTCGATCGACGTCGACGGCGTCGGCCAGCTGGTCCGGATGGCCGTCGGCAGCGGTCGCGAGGTCAAGGACAAGCTCAAGACCGGCGTCTGCGGCGAGCACGGCGGTGACCCCGAGTCGGTGCACTTCTTCCACGACGCCGGGCTCGACTACGTGTCCTGCTCGCCGTTCCGGGTGCCGGTGGCCCGGCTCGAGGCCGGTCGCGCCGCAGTGATGCAGTCCTCGGGTCCCGCCCACACCGCCTGAGCAACCCACGACCGGTATGCCGCCCGCGCCACCGGCGCGGGCGGCATTCCGCCGTCCGAGGGCCGTCCGGCCGCCGGACCGGGGTCAGGGCCCGGTCGAGCACCGCGCGGGCGGGTCCCACCCCGCTGATTTGGCCGCCCCGAGCATGGACCGGTAGATTAGACCTCCGTGTCTGGGCGCAGGCCCAGCCATCGCTCTCGCCGGGCAGTCCGGGCGACCACCCCCACCGACGTCACCGTATGACGACACCAGGGGGGCGGTGTGCCTCGGGAAGTGCAGGGGAGGGCAGCCGCACGAGTCCGACACGCCCGACCTCGGGTGCGGCCGGCCCCGGGCGGGACGGCCAAGGAGCCCGACGGGAACACCCGCCGGGCCTGACGACGACGTGACGGAGAGACGTTGCCTACGATCAACCAGCTGGTCCGCAAGGGCCGCCAGGACAAGGTCGGCAAGACCAAGACGCCGGCGCTCAAGGGCTCGCCCCAGCGCCGCGGGGTGTGCACCCGCGTCTACACGACCACCCCCAAGAAGCCCAACTCGGCGCTGCGCAAGGTCGCGCGGGTCAAGCTGACCTCGCAGATCGAGGTCACCGCCTACATCCCCGGGGTCGGCCACAACCTGCAGGAGCACTCGATCGTGCTCGTGCGTGGCGGCCGGGTCAAGGACCTGCCCGGGGTCCGCTACAAGATCATCCGCGGCACCCTCGACACCCAGGGCGTCAAGAACCGCAAGCAGGCGCGCTCCCGCTACGGCGCGAAGAAGGTGAAGGGCTGATGCCTCGCAAGGGACCCGCTCCGAAGCGGCCGCTGGTCGTCGACCCGGTCTACAACAGCCCGCTGGTGACCCAGCTGGTCAACAAGATCCTGCTCGACGGCAAGAAGTCGATCGCCGAGACCATCGTCTACGGCGCCCTCGAGGGCTGCCGGGCCAAGACCGGCACCGACCCGGTCGTCACCCTCAAGCGCGCGCTGGACAACATCAAGCCGGCCGTCGAGGTCAAGTCCCGCCGGGTCGGCGGCGCGACCTACCAGGTGCCGGTCGAGGTCAAGCCCAACCGTTCGACGACCCTCGCGCTGCGCTGGCTGGTCGGTTACGCCCGGCAGCGCCGCGAGAAGACGATGACCGAGCGGCTGATGAACGAGTTGCTGGACGCCTCCAACGGCCTGGGTGCGGCGGTCAAGCGCCGCGAGGACACCCACAAGATGGCCGAGTCCAACCGCGCGTTCGCCCACTACCGCTGGTGACCAGCCGGGACGGTATGCCGCGGGCGCGAGGCGCGCGGGCGGCATACCGGTGCGGTTGGCACCACCCCACGACTTCCGACTAGCTGAGACGAGAAACGACCGTGGCACTCGACGTCCTCACCGACCTCACGAAGGTCCGCAACATCGGCATCATGGCGCACATCGACGCCGGCAAGACGACGACGACCGAGCGCATCCTCTTCTACACCGGTGTGAACCACAAGATCGGTGAAGTGC
>CAZYHR010000146.1:0-5928 GCA_964647395.1 uncultured Intrasporangiaceae bacterium
GGCCGCTGGCTCACCGGCCGCCCACGCCGCGACGTCGCCGGGGCGGTCGAATGCCGCTGCCCCTGCCGCCGTCGCTGCCGCCGCCGCCAATGCCGCCGCCGCGGTCGCGGCACCGGTGGGGGTGCCAGGTGCTGCCCCGACCGCCGACGGATCGGCGGCCGGCGCACCGGCCGGGACCGTCACCCGCCCCCGGGTGCCGCCGCCGCCGACCCCGCAGCCGGGCCGCGCACCGGCGATGCCGCCGCAGCAGCCGGACCCCCGGCCTTCGGGCCACCCGCAGGCCAGTCCGCCCCAGCCGCGCCCTCGGCCGGTGAGCCCGCAGCAGCCGAGCCCGAACCGCACGACCAACCCGCAGCCGCTCCCCGAAGCCGCGGCCGAGACCCCGCTGCGCCCGGCCTGGGACCCGGCCGCAGCACCCGAGGCCACCGGCCCCCGGCCGGCTCCGGGGAGTCGCTGGCTGCCGGCCGCGGTCGTCGTCGGTCTGCTGCTGCTCGTCGGCGTCGGCTGGCTGCTGCTGCGCGGCCTCGACGGCCGACCGGTCACCGAACCGACCCGCCCGCCGGCCACCCTCGCCCCGACGAGCGACTCGAGCGCGATCGGCGACGGGGTCTTCGTCGCGCCGTTCGTCACCGCCGAGAGCCAGCCGGGGCTGGTGCGGTTCAGCTGGACCTACGACGGACCCTCCCCCCGGGACAGCTACCGGGTCAATGTCGGACCCACCCACCAACAGGCCCTGCAGGCCCCCCCGGTCACCGTCACCACCCGCACCCACGACGTCACCGCCCCCGCCGGCACCCAGGTCTGCGCGGTCGTCAGCGTCGTGCGCTCCGGCCAGATCAGCCCCGCCTCCGTCGTCAAGTGCGCCACCGCGACCTAGGCACGACCACCCAGCGAGCAGAAAGAGACCGATGAGCGTCACCCAGGAGCAGGTCGACTGGTTCGCCCAAGCCTTCGACTCCCTCGTCGCCAACATCGAGAAGGCGATCCTCGGCAAGGAGCACGTCGTGCGGCTCGCCCTGACCTGCCTGCTGTCCGAGGGGCACCTGCTGCTCGAAGACTTCCCCGGCACCGGCAAGACCCAACTCGCCCGAGCCCTGTCCGGATCGGTGCAGGGCACCCACAACCGGATCCAGTTCACCCCCGATCTGCTGCCCTCGGACGTCACCGGGGTGACGATCTTCGACCCGGGGACCCGCAAGTTCGAGTTCCACCCGGGGCCGATCTTCGCGACCATCGTGCTGGCCGACGAGATCAACCGGGCCTCGCCCAAGACCCAGTCGGCGCTGCTCGAGGTCATGGAGGAGGGCCGGGTCACCGTGGACGGGGTGGCCCACCCGGTCGGGTCGCCGTTCATGGTCATCGCCACGCAGAACCCCGTCGAGCAGGCCGGCACCTATCGGCTGCCCGAGGCCCAACTCGACCGCTTCCTCATGAAGACCAAGCTCGGCTACCCCGACTTCGAGGCCGCCGTGCAGGTCATCGCCGAGGCCGCCAAGCGGGACCGGTCCAAGGACATCACCCCGGTCGTCACCGCCCAGGTCGTCAGCGGCATGGCCGAACTCGCCGACCGGATCCACGTCGACGAGAGCCTGCTCGGCTACGTCATCAAGCTCGCCGAGGCCACCCGCGCCCACCCCTCGCTGCGGCTCGGGCTGTCCATGCGCGGCGCCCTCGCCTACGTCCGGTGCGCCAAGACCTGGGCCGCCTCGCAGGGCCGCACCTACGTCACCCCCGACGACGTCAAACTGCTCGCCGAGCCGGTCATCGGGCACCGGGTGCTGCTCGAAGCCGAGGCCCAGTTCGCCGGCACCGAGGTCAGCGGCGTCGTCCAGGAGATCCTCGCCGCGGTGCCGCCCCCCGCCGGCCGCGCCGCCTGAGCTCCCGAGCCGTGACCCGGCCGGTCAGATGACCCCGAGCGCCACCATCGCGTCGGCGACCTTGATGTAGCCGGCCAGGTTCGCGCCGGCGACATAGTCACCCGGCAGGCCGTACTCGTCGGCGGTGGCCAGGCACCGGTCGTGGATGTCGATCATGATCTGGTGCAGCCGGGCGGCGGCGGTCTCGAAGTCCCACGAGTCGCGGCTGGCGTTCTGCTGCATCTCCAGCGCACTGGTCGCGACACCACCGGCGTTGGAGGCCTTGCCGGGGGCGAAGAGGACGCCGTTCTCGCGCAGCAGCTCGATGGCCTTGGGGGTGGTCGGCATGTTGGCGCCCTCGGCGACCAGCTGCACCCCGCCCTGCAGCAGCGCCTTGGCGTGCTGCTCGTCGAGCTCGTTCTGGGTCGCGCAGGGCAGGGCGATGTCGCACGGCAGGTCCCAGATCGACCCGGTGTCGGCCGGCGTGAACGTCGCCGAGCTGCGCTGCACGGCATACTCGGTGATCCGCTCGCGGCGCACCTCCTTGAGCTCCTTGAGCAACTCCAGGTCGATGCCCGCCGGGTCGTGCACATAGCCGGTCGAGTCGGACACGGCGATGACCCGCCCGCCCAGCTCCAGCGCCTTCTCCACGGCGTAGATGGCGACGTTGCCGGAGCCGGAGATCGTCACCGACTTACCGTCGAAGGACTCGCCGCGGGTGTTGAGCATCTGCTCGGTGAACCACACCGTGCCGTAGCCGGTCGCCTCGGGCCGCACCAACGAGCCACCCCAGGTGCGGCCCTTGCCGGTCAGCACCCCGGACTCGTAGCGGTTGGTGATCCGCTTGTACTGCCCGAACAGCCAGCCCAGCTCGCGGGTGCCGACCCCGATGTCGCCGGCCGGCACGTCGGTCTGCTCGCCCAGGTGGCGATAGAGCTCGGTCATGAACGACTGGCAGAAGCGCATGATCTCGCCCGCGCTGCGGCCCTTGGGGTCGAAGTCGGAGCCGCCCTTGGCGCCGCCGAGCGGCATGCCGGTCAGCGCGTTCTTGTAGACCTGCTCGAAGCCGAGGAACTTGATGATCGACAGGTTGACGCTCGGGTGGAAGCGCAGCCCACCCTTGTAGGGCCCGAGCGCGGAGTTGAACTCGACCCGGAAGCCGCGCGCCACCCGCACCTGCCCGGAGTCGTCGACCCAGGGCACCCGGAAGATGATCTGCCGCTCCGGCTCGACCATCCGCTTGAGGATCGACCAGGTGGCGTACTCCGGGCGCTGCCCGGCGATCGGGGTCAGGCTGAGCAGGACCTCCAGGACGGCCTGGTGGAACTCCGGCTCGGCGGGGTTGCGGGCGAGCACCTCCTCGTACTGCGGGACGAGGTTGGGGTGAAGGCTGGTCGTCATGGGGGACACCGTATGCCGCGCGCCGGGCCGCGCGCAGTCCCGGTCCACCCCCGGGCGGCCGGCCACCGGCCCGCTGGCGTCGTCGGCGGGGGGCCGACTCGATGTGACGGAACGTGATGCCTGGCTCACGCTGCGTCACACTGACCGCCTTCCGGCGCTCGGGCCGGCTCAGCCGCGCCACGGGAGTGTGGCGGTGATCACCCAGGGCGGCCCGGTCTCGGTGGTCAGCCGACCCCCGACCAGGGCCACCCGCTCCTGCAGCGCCATGAGCCCCAGGCCGGCGCCGGCGCCCGGGCGGGCCGGCGCGTCGTTGGCCACCCGCACCCGCAGCAGCTGGTCCAACGGGTCGGCCGGCTCCCGGTCCGCCGGCTCGAGGGAGACCGCGATGTCGCAGCGGCTGCCGCCGCCGTGATGCACGACGTTGGAGACGGCTTCACGCAGCACCCGCTCCGCGGTGCGCCGAACCGACTCGGGCGCCGTGGCGACCTCGGGCGCCAGGGCCGCGCGGGCGGCATACCCGTGGTCGGCGAGCAGGTCGAGCAACTCATCGACGGTGCGCACCAGGTCGGGTCGGGCGGTGCTGCCGGCCGGCTCGGGCTCGCCGGCGGTGCGCAACACCCCCACCAGGGTGCGCAGCTCGCCGAGCGCGGCCCGCACCCCTGCGCCGGCCACCCGGACGACCCGGCCCAGCTCGGCCGGGTCGTCACTGTCGCGGTAGGCCATGAGCTGCACGGCCAGCACCGACAGGTGGTGCACGACGATGCCGTGCACCTCACTGGCCAAGCGGCTGCGCTCGTCGACCCGAATCGCCGCGGTCTGGCGCTCCAGATCCTCCAGGCGGCGCAGATCGCGGTCGTGCCGGGCGAAGCTGAGCCGCACCGCCCAGCCCAGGCACGAGGGACCGACGAGCAGGATGCCGATCGCCGCGCTGAGCCACCAGGTCAGCGGCAGGAAATGGTGCAGGGCGGAGATGCCGAGCACGAACACCAGCACCTGAGCCAGCACAGCCCCGCGCCGGGACAACGAGGGGATCGCCGCCGCCGCCCCGGTCGAGGCCAGGGCCAGCGAGTTGGCGACCGTCGAGGTCGTCGCCAGCAGCGTCAGCAGCACGCAGATCGCGGTGAGCACCCCGCGGGCATCCCGGTGCCGCGCGCCCAGACGACCGCGGCGGCCAGCAGCGGCCAGCTCACCGCGATGACCGGCGGCAACGTCCCGGCCGCCAGCCCCGGCCACCAGTGCCACCCGGCCGCCGCGCCGAGCCCGGCCGCGGTGAGCAGCCGACCGAGCGGCAGCCGGCGGCCGGTCGCGGACCGGGTTGTCGGCGCCGGCACCGGCTGCACCGTCGGCCGGCTGGGCAGCGTCGCCTCGAGCACCCAGTCGTCGCCGGACCGGCCGTAGGAGCACGAGCCGCCCAACGCGAGCACCCGCTCGCGGGCCGCGGCCAGACCCATCCCCAGCGAGTGCCGCTCCAGCCGGGTGGGCGGGGACACCGGGGCCGGGTTGGCGCACCGCAGCCGCACCAGGGTGGGTCCGATGACCACGCCGAGGGTGACCACCGCGCCGACCGGGGCGTGCCGCAGGACATTGGTCTGCGCCTCCCGGACCAGCCGGGCCAGGGTCTGCCGGACGCTGCCCTCGACCGCGGAGGGGTCGCCCTGCAGGTCGACCCGCGGGACGAAGCCGTGGTCCCGCAGGGTGACCTCGGCCTCGGCCACCGCGGCGGCCAGGTCGGCCTGCTCGGCGAGCAACTGCTGGGCCTGCGGCCGCGACTGGCCCAGCACGTCGACGAGCACCCGCAGCTCGGCCAGCGCCGACCGGCAGGCCTCGTGGATGCGGTCCAGCGCCGCCCGCAACTCGTCCGGCCGGGTCTGCGCGTCGACCGCCAAGACCTGCAGCGAGGCGATCGACAGCTGGTGCGCGACCGCGTCGTGCAGGTCGTGCGCCAGGCGCAGCCGTTCGGCGTCCCGCACCAGCGGACGCTGTCGCTCGAGGGCCACCAGCCGCTGCTGCCCGGCGGTGCGGCGCCGGTAGTGCCGTCGCACGGTCAGGCCCAGGCCGACCGTCAGCACGGCCAGGCCGGCCAAGGTCGTCGAATACGCCCAGTCGTGGCCGGGCCAGAACCCGGGCGCGACCAGCCAGACCAGCAGCGCCGCGTACCAGGCCAACACCCAGCGCCACGGTAGCAGGACGATGACGACCAGGCCCACCAGGACCTGGGCCGGCAGCCGGACCTCGTCGATCCGCAGATCCGGGAACAGGCCGGCGGCCGCGAGGACGAACTGGCTGAGGACCGCGCCGAGCCGGGGACGCCACATGACCAGCACCCCGATCGCATAGGCGGCGGCGACCAGCGCGCCATCCAGGGGCGTGGAGTCCTGCCAGGTCTGGATCCCCGCGTAGGCGCCGCTCACCACGAGCAGCGGGGCCGCCGGCCAGCGCAGCAGCTCATAGGAGCTGGCCTGCTCGGCCCAGCTGCGGGCGCGCACCGCCACCCCCCGCAGCCGCGCCCCCCGCCCCGACCGCCGGGACCGACGCTCGCTCGTTCCTCGCTCCCCGGCGCGCCCTGGGATGCTGTGCTGGTCGGGCGGCATCCCGAACCGGGCGCCGCCGGCCGGGTCGCTCGTTCCTCGCTCCCCGGCGCGCCCTGGGATGCTGTGCTGGTCGGGCGGCA
>CAZYHR010000146.1:6028-6144 GCA_964647395.1 uncultured Intrasporangiaceae bacterium
TCCCGAACCGGGCGCCGCCGGCCGGGTCGCTCGTTCCTCGCTGCCCGGCGCGCCCTGGGATGCCTAGTGCCCCGCGTTTGAAGTCTGTTGCCGGTTTGCTTTCTTGAGGATCTGGT
>CAZYHR010000147.1:0-5834 GCA_964647395.1 uncultured Intrasporangiaceae bacterium
CCGAGCGCGCCGAGCGCGCCGGGCGCGCGACGGCGGCGCGCCGGGCCGCGGGGCCCGTCGCGCCGCCGGTCGAGCGCGTCGAGCGCTGCGGCGATCGGGAGTTGCTGGTGGAGTCGCCCACCCCACCAGTCTGCCTGCTGGGGTTACGCCTTCCGGGCAGCGAAACGCGGGAAGGCGCCGGCGCCGGCATACACCGCCGCGTCGACCCGCTCGGACCGGGCCGGGGCGCCGGTCTTGATCTGGCCGCAGTTGGTGGCGACGGCCAGGTCGGCGATGGTCGTGTCCTCGGTCTCGCCGGAGCGGTGGCTCATCATGCAGCTGTAGCCGTTGCGGTGGGCCAGCTCGACCGCGTCGAGGGTCTCGGTCAGCGAGCCGATCTGGTTGACCTTGACCAGCAGCGAGTTGGCGGTGGCCGTGTCGATGCCCCGCTGCAGCCGCTCGGGGTTGGTGACGAACAGGTCGTCGCCGACCAGCTGGACCTGGTCGCCGAGCCGGTCGGTGATGCTCTTCCAGCCCTCCCAGTCCTCCTCGTTCATGGGGTCCTCGATGGAGACCAGCGGGTAGGACTCGACCAGGCCGGCGTAGTAGTCGGTCATCTCGGCAGAGGTCTTGGCGGTGCCCTCGAACTGATAGGCCCCGTCCTTGTAGAACTCGCTGGCCGCGACGTCGAGGGCCAGCGCGATGTCGGAGCCCGGGGTGTAGCCGGCCTTCTCGATGGCCTCCATGATGACGTCGAGCGCGGCCCGGTTGCTCTCCAGGTTGGGGGCGAAGCCGCCCTCGTCACCCAGACCGGTGGCCAGCCCGCGGTCGTGCAGGACCTTCTTGAGGGAGTGGTAGACCTCGGCGCCCCAGCGCAGCGCCTCCTTGAACGACGGCGCCCCGATCGGGGCGATCATGAACTCCTGGATGTCGACGTTGGTGTCCGCGTGCGAGCCACCGTTGAGGATGTTCATCATCGGCACCGGCAGGATGTGCGCGTTGGGTCCGCCGACGTAGCGGAACAGCGGCAGGCCGGCCGAGTCGGCGGCCGCGCGGGCGACGGCCAGCGAGACGCCGAGGATGGCGTTGGCGCCGAGGTTCTCCTTGTTCTTGCTGCCGTCGAGGGCCATCATCTCGGCGTCGATGAGGCGCTGCTCGGTGGCCTCGAAGCCGACGATGCGGGGGTTGATCTCTTCGATGACGGCGTCGACGGCCTGCGCGACGCCCTTGCCGAGATAGCGGCTCTTGTCGCCGTCGCGACGTTCGCTCGCCTCGAAGGCGCCGGTGGAGGCGCCGGACGGGACCGCCGCGCGGGCGATGGTGCCGTCGTCGAGGGCGACCTCGACCTCGACTGTCGGGTTGCCGCGCGAGTCGAGGATCTCGCGCGCGCCGATTGCTTCGATGCTGGCCACTTGGGTGCCTCCGGAGGTCAGACGGTGGGGGGGTGCATCGTCAGCCTAGTGTGTGCCGGTCGGGCCCTGACAGTGCGCAGTGACCGCGCGCACAGCGGCCCGCAACTCGGCGTCGGGGTCCAGACCGGCTCGCACGAGGTCGCGCACCAACTCCAGCAGGCGGGCCGCCGGGGTGTCGGCGGCACAGCCGGCGTCGACCGCTGCGCCCATCCCCGCGCGGTCCAGCCGGCGCACCACCTGGGTGGCCCGCGCCAGCGGCGGCATACCGCTGGGTATGCCGCGCAGCGGGTCGGCGTCCACGGCACCACCGTGGGCGGCCGCCTTGGCGGCGCGTTCGGCGGCCTTGATCTGCTCCCAGTTGGCGCTGACCTGCTCGGGCGTGCGGGCCTCGACGTCGCCGAAGACGTGCGGGTGCCGGCGGCGCAGTTTGGCGGCGATGCCGTGGGCGACGTCGTCGATGTCGAAGGGTCGTTGCGGGTCCTCCTGGGCGACCCGGGCATGGAAGACGACCTGCAGCAGCATATCGCCGAGTTCCTCGGTCATGTGCTCCCGGTCGCCGGACTCGATGGCCTCGGCGGCCTCGTAGGCCTCTTCGAGCAGATAGGGCACCAGGCTGGCGTGGGTCTGCTGCGCGTCCCACGGGCAGCCGCCGGGCGAGCGGAGCCGATCCATGACCGCGACGAGTTCGAGCAGCGCCAGCCCGCGGGTCCGGGCGGGTGGGGTGCTCAGCGGACCACGGTCGGGGTCGCGTTGCTGGTCGGCTTGACCAGCCACTCGCGCTCGGCCTGCAGCACCGCGCCGGTGGCGCGGTCGAAGTCGCCGTAGCGCGGGTTGACCTGGACGTCGGCGGTACTGGCGGCGGCGACGATCCGCTGCCGCGCCCCATCGCCGAGGGCGTCGAGTTGCGCCAGCGCCTGGTTGGTCTGGTAGACCGCGACCGTCGACGGGGTCGGGTTGGGGATCATCGCGAGTGCGCTGTTGAGCTGGTTGTCCGGCTGCCAGCCGGCCGCCCGGGCCTCGGGCAGCACCAGTTCGCTGAGCACGAGCAAGTTGACGATGCGCGCCTCCGGCACCGGCTGCGCCTGCTGCCCGGACCCCTGCGCGGCGCGGCGCATCGCGTCGTTGATCTGCCGGGTGGCCTCGGTGACGTCGGTGATCGAGAAGGTGTGCCCGTTGACGACCGCTGCCGTGTCGGGGCGGCCGGCTCCGCTGCACCCGGTGAGCAGGACGCCGGCGCCGGCCAGCGCGACAACGGTGGTGAGGGCACGGGTGGTCATCGGGGTGGGTCCTTTCGGGGCGTCCATGGTGCACGGACAGGCGTCCGATGGTGCACGGACGGGTCGGCGGAAACGCGCCGAGCCGGTCCTGGCAGTGATTCTGCCAGGACCGGCTCGGCCCGTTCGACCGCAGGGCGGTCCAGGTTGGGTCAGCTGGTTGGGTCAGCTGTTGGTGACGACGACGTTGACCGCCGCGCCGGTGGCCGCCCAGACGTTGTTGCCGAAGGTCACCTCGGTGCCGACGACCTGGTTGATCGCGCAGTTGCGCACGGCCTGGCCGGTGCCGAACCGGGTGTTCTTGATCGTCGTCTGGGTGAGGTTCCAGCCGTTGCGCTCCTCGATCTTCATCGAGCAGTGGCCGTCGCTGAGGTAGTTGCCGTCGATCGTCACGTTGGTGGTGTTGTTGATCGAGGAGGCCAGCAGGATCGCGAAGTTCTGGCCGCCGCGGATGGTGTTGCGCAGGAAGACGAGGTTGTTGCCGCGCTGCACCTGGATGTTGTCGTTGTGGGTCGGGGTGCCGCCCTGGTTGGGGTCGTTGGCGAAGTAGTCGGTGTTCTCCAGCAGGGAGTCCTCGATCCGCACGTTGTCGCCCTGGACCTTGACGTTGTCCACGCCGCCGACGATGTGGACGCGACGCAGGGTGAAGTCGGAGCCCTTGACACCGTCGATCCAGACCTGGGCCACGTCGCGCTTGATCGTGGTGTCCTCGACGACCAGGCGGGCGAAGCCGTAGTTGGTGACCAGACCCCGGTTGTTCGTGGCGATGCCGCCGCGGACGATCGAGTTGCGGATCGTCACGTCGGTGGCCTTGACGGTGACGAAGCCCTTGATGTCCAGGCCGTCGATGACGGTGCCCGGGGTGGTGATGACCAGGTCACCGACGTAGGGCTTGAGGGTCAGGCCGGTCGGCACGCCCGGGTAGGTCTTGGTCGTCGGCGCGGGCGCGGGCGCGGGCGTGGTGGGCGTGATGGTGGTCGGCGTCGTCGTGGTCGGCGTCGTGGTGGTCGGCGTCGTCGTGGTCGGCGTCGTCGTGGTCGGCGTGCTGGGGGTCGTGTTGCGCGGCTTGGGGGCCTTCGCGTCCCGCCCGCCGGCGGCCGCAGCGCCCCAGCCGTTCTGGACCAGGTGGAACACGGCACCCTCGTTGACCCAGCCGGCGTTCTTGAGCTCGGTGGCGTGCCCGGTGCCGACGTACTGGTGCTTGCCGCCCTTGGTGAAGCTGTAGACCGGGGTGGTGCAGTTGAGCGACGTCGGGGAGGCGTAGAAGTTGACGCCCTGGGCGGCATACCCGGTGGCGGTGAACGCCGCGGTGGCCGAGGCGCTGGGCGACCAGACGAAGTCGCCGGTCTTCGCGTTGTAGAGGCGGGTGACCGCGGTCAGACCGGTGGTGGCCGCGCCCGAGGCTCGGCCGGTGATGCCGCGGTCGGTGGTGAAGCCGTACTTCTCGGCGGCGGCCTGGGCCTCGGTGACCGACCTGGTCAGCAGGCTGGTGGTCAGGCCCGGGTTGGCCCGGTTGTAGACCGGGGCGTCCATCACGGTGCAGAGGTCGACGGACGCGTTGGCCGGGGAGGTGACGATGCCTGCGGCACCGACGAGGAGGGTGGTCGCGACGCCGACCCCGGAGAGGATGCGGCGGGCGGGGATGGAGATGGGGGTGGACGAAGCCACTGGGCGCTCCTTCAGATCGCGCGGGTGGATTTGTCCCCGAAAGGCCAGATACACCTCGCGCCCCGAAGCGCGTTCCCGTTAGGCGTTCCTTACCAATCAGTAATGTAACTAGTCATGACTAGTCAGCACATCGTCCGGACGGACGATGCGGCGGTCATCCGGAGCGGTATTCGTTGAACGTTGAACTACATATTCACGGCGAACCGGACATTTCGTTGGTCCCGTGGGTCGCCTGCCGGGCGGTTCCCCACCCCCTGGTGCGGGGCTGACGACACCTCCCCGACCCGCGCCCGCGCGCAGCGGCATCCGGCTGCACCGGACGACCGGGGCTAGGCGAGCAACACCTGCCGCACGACCTCGGCCGCCCAGCGCAGCACGGCGGTGTCCCGCAACGGCTGGCCACCGACCCGTGCGGTCATCGGTTTGGGCACCAGGATGTGCCCGGCCTCGTGCTTGACGACGGCGCCCGGATGGAGCCGGCGCAGCCGCAGCTGTCGGCTCTCCGGCAGCGCGTCCGCGCCGACCGGACCGAACCGCACGAAAGCCCCCTGCACCGCGATGTCGGTCAATCCCGCCCGCCGCGCCACGGTGCGCAGCGCAGCGACCTCCAGCAGGTTCTGCACCGGCTCGGGGGGCGGGCCGTAGCGGTCCCGCAGCTCCTCCTCGATGGCCGCCAGCGCCGCCTCGTCACCGACCTCGGCGAGCTTGCGGTAGGCCTCCAGCCGCAGCCGCTCCCCCACGTCCTTGGCGTAGCCGCGGCCCGGCACGTAGTCGTGCGGCAGGTGCGCGTCGACGGGCAGCTCGATCCGCACCTCGGCCGGTGGCGCGCTCGCCTCCCCCTTGTATGCCGCGACCGCCTCACCGACCAGCCGCACGTACAGGTCGAACCCGACCCCCTCGATATGCCCGGACTGCTCGCCGCCGAGCAGGTTGCCGGCGCCCCGGATCTCCAGGTCCTTCATCGCGACCTGCATGCCGGCCCCGAGATCGGTGTGACTGGCGATCGTCTGGAGCCGGTCGTGGGCGGTCTCGGTGAGCGGGCTCTCGGGCGGGTAGAGGAAGTAGGAGTAGGCGCGCTCGCGGCCCCGCCCGACCCGGCCCCGCAGCTGGTGCAGCTGCGACAGCCCGAGCAGGTCGGCCCGCTCGACGACGAGCGTGTTGGCGTTGGAGATGTCCAGGCCGGTCTCGACGATCGTCGTGCAGACCAGCACGTCGAAGCGCTTCTCCCAGAAGTCCAGGACGACCTGCTCGAGCCGGCCCTCGCTCATCTTGCCGTGGGCGGTGGCGATGCGCGCCTCGGGCACCAGCTCGCGCAGCCGGGCGGCGGCCCGCTCGATGGACTGCACCTTGTTGTGCACGTAGAAGACCTGCCCGTCGCGCAGCAGCTCGCGCCGGACCGCGGCGGTGATCTGCCGCTCGTCGTAGGCCCCGACATAGGTGAGCACCGGGTGCCGCTCCTCCGGCGGGGTGGCCAGCGTCGACATCTCGCGGATGCCGGTGA
>CAZYHR010000148.1:0-5662 GCA_964647395.1 uncultured Intrasporangiaceae bacterium
AGGGGATGACGCCCTCGGTCTTGTAGCCGATGTCGAGCAGGACCTCGTCCCGGTCGACCTTGACGATGCGACCCTCGACGATGTCGCCGTCGTTGAAATCCTTGATCGTCGCGTCGATCGCGGCGAGCAGGTCCTCCTCGGTGCCGATGTCGTTGACGGCGACCTGAGGGGCGGTCTTGCTGACCGTGGTGATTGTCATGTAGTAGGAACTCCGATGGTGGACAGGACAGGTATGCCGTGCGCCGGGAGTGACGCACGGGAGTGGACTGGGTGTGCGGTCCCGGGCCGAACGACACTGAGCCTGACGAAAACTGAGCCGGACGACCGGACGAACTTGTCAGCCTGGCGACGGGCAGCACGGAACCGTGCCACGAAGGGCACCCGCTCAGCCTAGCCGGTGTCCACAGCCCGGTCAAAAGGCGCCGGGGCTGACAATGGGCCCATGACCACCCCGCCGCCCCCGGACGACGCGCCGCCCGACGACACCATCGCCCTGCGGCGCTTCGCCGGGGTCGAGGAGACGCTCGCCGCCAACCGGGCCTGGTGGGACGCGCAGGCGCCCGACTACTACGCCGAGCACGGGGCGTTCCTCGGGGACGCCGACTTCGTCTGGGGGCCCGAGGGCCTGCGCGAGGCCGACGCCCGACTGCTCGGCGACGTGACCGGCCGCGCGGTGCTGGAGATCGGCGCCGGAGCGGCCCAGTGCGCCCGCTGGCTGCGCGGGCAGGCCGCCCGGGTCGTCGCCTCGGACGTCTCGGCCGGCATGCTGGCCCAGGCGCGCGCCATCGACACCCGCCGCGGCGACCCGCCGCTGCCCCTGGTGCGCTGCGACGGGGCCCACCTGCCGTTCCGGGACGGGTCGTTCGATGCCGTGTTCACGGCATACGGGGTGCTGCCGTTCGTCGGGGACGCCACCCGGGTCATGGCCGAGGTATGCCGGGTGCTGCGGCCCGGGGGCCGCTTCGTCTTCTCGACGACCCACCCCTTCCGGTGGGTCTTCCCCGACGAACCGGACGAGCCGGGGCTGGTGGCGCGGTTCTCGTACTTCGACCGCACGCCCTATGTCGAGCAGCACCCGGACGGCACGGCGGTCTACGTCGAGCACCACCGCACCGTCGGTGACCGGGTGCGGGCCGCGGTCGCCGCCGGGCTGCAGGTGGTCGACATCGTCGAGCCCGAGTGGCCCGCGGACCACGAGCAGGACTGGGGCGGCTGGTCCCGGCTGCGCGGCAAACTGCTGCCCGGCACGATGATCGTCGTCACCGATCGGCGCTGAGCCGGTCCGGGGCCCGCGCCGCGCGGCTACCGGTGAGCGGTCTCCGCGGCCGGTTCCGCGGCCCGGAGCCGGGCCAGCAGTTGCGCGCCCTCGACGTCGGCGTGCGGGATCGCCCGGTCCATCCAGCGCGGCAGGTACCAGGCTCGTCGGCCGAGCAGCCACATGACGGCGGGCACGATCATCATCCGCACGACGAACGCGTCGAACAGCACGCCGATGGCCAGCGCGAAGCCCATCGAGGCGATGATCGGATCAGGGGCGAGGATGAAGCCGGCGAACACCGAGGCCATGATGATCGCCGCGGCGGTGACCACCCGGGAGCCGGCCAGGTAGCCGGTCACCACGGCCCGGCGGGCCGGCACGTCGTGGGCGTGCGCCTCGCGCATGCCCGAGACGATGAACATCTCGTAGTCCATCGACAGCCCGAACAGGATGCCGATGAGCAGCACCGGCAGGAAGCTGACGATCGGGCCGGGGGTGTCGATGCCGAACAGGTCCTTGAGCCAGCCGAGCTGATACACCGCGACGACCGCCCCGAAGGACGCGCCGATCGACAGCAGGAAGCCCAGCACCGCCTTGATCGGCACGACGAGGGAGCGGAACACGAGGAACAACAGCAGCAGGGCCAGCCCGACGACGATCGCGAGATAGACCGGCAGGGCGTCGGCGAGCTTGGCGGAGATGTCCATCTCGACGACGTTGAGGCCGGTCACCTCGACCTTGCCGCCCCGCTCGCGGGCCAGGTCGGCCCCCAGCGCCCGCAGGTCGTCGACCAGCCGGGTGGTCGCCGCGTCGGCCGCCCCGGTGCCGGGCACGACCTCGATGACGAAGAAGGTGCCGGCCGCGTTGCCCGCGACCGCCGTGGCCCTGGCGACGTTGGGCACCTGGGCGACCCGCGCGGCATACTCGCCGACCAGCTGCTGTGCGGTCGCCTGCCGCACGGCCATCGCGAACAACTGCTCACCGGACGAGCCGGCTGCCGCCACCGAGTCCGGGTCGGCCTGGGCGCGCGCCATGAGCTGCTGCTGGACCTGAGCTTGCAGGGCGGCGGCGACCTGCGGGTCGAGCCGCAGCGGCGCCGCCGGCTCGACGGCGACGACCAGCGGGTTGTTCGCGCCGGCCCCGAAGCCCTCGACGACCAGGTCGTAGGCCGCGCGCTTGGAGGTGTCCAGCGGCGCCACCGCGTCGGTGGGCAGCCCGAGGCGCAGGTGCTGGGCCGGGATCGCGACGACGCCGAGCAGGGCCACCCCGAGCAGCACGGCGACCACCGGGTGCCCGGTCACCCAGGTGATCCAGCGGTTGGGGGTGTGGTGCTGCTCGGGGGCCACCGGCTCACCCTGGTGGGCGGCCACGTCGTCCCGCAGCCGGCGCGGCAGCACCCGCAGCCCGACGGCCGCGAGCAGGGCGGGCACCAGGGTCACCGCGATGAGGACGGCGACGGCGACGGTGAACGCCGAGCCCAGGCCCATCACCCCGAGGAAGGGGATGCCGACCACGGTGAGGCCGACCAGGGCGATGACCACGGTCAGGCCGGCGAAGACGACGGCGGTGCCGGCGGTGCCGTTGGCCCGGGCGATCGACTCCTTGAGGTCCAGGCCGCGGCGCAGTTGGTCGGTGTGTTTGGAGACGATGAACAGCGCGTAGTCGATGCCGACCGCCAGGCCCAGCATGAGCGCGAGGATCGGCGCGGTCTCGGACATCCGCACCCACCCGGACACGAGCAGGATCCCGGACATGCCGACACCGAGCCCGACGAGGGCGCTGAGCAGCGGCAACCCGGCGGCCACGACCGACCCGAAGGTGACGAGCAGCACGACGACGGCGACCACGACGCCGATGCCCTCGGTGGAGCCGATGGCCGGCATCTGGGCGACCGCCGCGCCGCCGACCTCGACCCGCAGGCCGTCCTTGGCGTGCTCCCGGGCCAGCGCCGCGATGGCGTCGGTGGTCTCGGTGGGGATCGCGGTCGACTCGCCGCCGAAGCGGATCTGGAGGTAGCCGGTGCGACCGTCCGGCGAGATCGTCGCGCCGGGCAGCGGCGGCAGGACCGAGTCGACGGCCGGCAGCGTCTTGGTGCGCTCGACGATGGCCTGCACCGACTGCTGGATGACCGGGTCGGTGAGCGTGCTGCCGGGCGGGGCCTGGAAGACGACCCGGCCGGTCGTGCCGCCGGCCTCGGGCAGTTCCTGGGACAGGCGCTCGAGGGCGGCCTGGGACTTCAGGCCGGGGATGCTGAACTGCGCGGTGAAGCCCCCCATGAGCAGCGCTGCGGCGACGCCGAGGCCGACCAGCAGGGCGAGCCAGCCGGCGATCACGGCACGGTGGTGGCGGACGGCGAGATGACCGATCCGGTAGAGCAGGGTCGCCACGGTGACGGGTCCTTCCGGCACGAGTGGGACAGACCCGGCGTGCCCCGGGCGGGAGAGGGTGTAGCGGTTGAGGTGGACGGGCGGGTTCGATCGGTCGCCGCGGCGACCGGTCGGAGGTCAGTCGGGGGTGCGCAGTCGCTCGCCGACCAGGTCCAGGTGCGGGTCGAGCCAGGACAGGTCGAGGATCTGCAGCGAGTCGGCGACCAGCGCGGCCAGGCCCCGGGTGCCTCCTGGGGAACCGGTCGCGAGCCAGTGGGTCAGGCAGCCGCCGAAGCACACCGACAGGGCCGCCAGCGTCAAGGTGAGCTGGAGCCGGTCGATCGGGGCCGAGCCGTCGCCGGTGATGCGCTCGACGAGCTCGGCGGTCAGCTGTCGCTCGCGCAGGGCCAGCACGGCGGCGATCTCGTGGTGGCGTTGGCTCAGCAGCGCCAGGTCGGCGTAGACCTGCCAGGTGCGGTCGTCGATCTGCCGGAAGGCGCGGGCCAGCCGGGCCCGACTGCCCACGCCCTCGGGGTTGAGCAACTCCCGCGAGATGGCCGTGACGAAGCGTCCCTCGACGAGCCCGCCGAGGCAGTCGGCCTTGGTCGGGAAGTAGTTGGAGACGGTGCGCCGGGAGACCCCCGCGGCGTCGGCGATGTCGGCGACGGTGATGGCGTCGTAGCCCCGCTCGATGGCCAGCCGCAGCGCCGCCTCGGCGATGTCGGTGCGGGTCTGCGCCTTCTTGCGCTCACGCAGGCCGACCGGGTCACTCACCGCCCAAGCATAGCCGCAAAGGTGCACTCTGGGCAAAGTTGCGGTGTGTGCAACGGCAGCGTATGCCGCCCGCGGGCCGGCGTCAGCCGCTCAACTGGTCGGGCCGCAGATGATCCACCCGGTTGACCCAGGTGGCCACCACCGCGTCGTCGGGGCCGTCGGGCTCCCGGAACCAGGACACCCCGGTGTTGCTGACGGTCACCCAGCCGCCCATCTGCGCGATGCCGAGCAGCTCGCGGAACAGGTATTGCGCGAACCACTCGTGACAGACCACCCCGACGACGTCGTCGCTGCCGCCGTGCCGCTCGCGCAGCCCGGCGACCAGCCGGCGGGCCCGGTCCGCGGCCAGCTCGGCCGGCTCGACCGGACCGGCCCACCACCCCTGGTCGGACACCCCTTCGGGCAGGCGCAGGCGGGCGCTGAGTGCGGTGAGCTCGCTCGCGCCGGCCCCGCGGTGGTGGCGCCGTGCGGTGTCCGGGTGACCGTCCCAGTCGAGCGGGCCGCCCACCTCGAAGGCCTCCAGGTGGCCGTGCAGGTCGATGTCGAGGGCGTCGGCGATCGGCGCCGCGGTCTGCACCGCTCGGGCCATCAGGCTGCTGTAGAGCACGGCCGGCGCCGCGGCATACCTGCCCGAGGCGAAGGCGTCGGCGAGGCGGGCCGCCTGCTGGTGTCCGAGCTCGGTCAGCGGTGGGTCCGGCAGCCGCCCGACCGACCCGCCGGTGGTGGCCCAGACGTGGTTGTTGTGCGACTGCCCGTGGCGGATGACCAGGATGTCCACGGCCGTCCTCAGTGAGCCGCCTCGTGCCAGGATCGACCGACCCCGACCGAGACGTCCAGGGGCACGTCCATGGCGACCGCCGAGCCCATCGCCGCGCGGACCAGGGCCTCGACCGGGTCCCGCTCTCCCGGGGCGATCTCCAGGACGAGCTCGTCGTGGACCTGCAGCAGCATCCGCGAGCCCAGCCCCTGGTCGCGCAGCGCGGCGTCGACCCGCAGCATGGCGACCTTCATGATGTCGGCGGCGGAGCCCTGGATCGGGGCGTTGAGGGCCATCCGCTCGGCCATCTCGCGGCGCTGCCGGTTGTCCGAGAGCAGGTCGGGCAGATATCGGCGCCGGCCCAGCATGGTCGCCGTGTAGCCGGTGCGGCGGGCGTCGGCGACCAGCCGGCGCAGGTAGTCGCGGACCTCGCCGAACCGCTCGAAGTACTCGTCCATGAGGCCCTTGGCCTCGGCTGTCGAGATGGCCAGCTGGCGGGACAGACCG
>CAZYHR010000149.1:0-2343 GCA_964647395.1 uncultured Intrasporangiaceae bacterium
GCTGGACCTCGGTCCGCAGCAGGGTGAGCAGCTCACCCTCGAAGGAGTCGAGCTCGGGGGTGGGGGACTGGTGGGTCGTCATGAGTGGACCTCCTGGACGACAGGCGCCGGGGTGGGCCCGGGCGCCTGGAGCTGGGACTGCATGGACTGCCGGGCCCGGTGCAGCCGGACCCGCGCGGTGACCGGCTGCACGCCCAGCGCCGCTGCGGCGTCGGTGAGGGAGAGCCCGTCGACGGCGACGAGCTCGAAGACCGCCCGTTGGGCGGCGGGGAGGCGGTCGAGGGCGGCATACAGGCGCCGGCTGTCCCGCTCGGCGTCGAGCCGCTCCTGCACCCGGGCCAGGGCGTCGGGCTGCAGCGGCCGGCGGCCGGCCAGCCGCCCCACGGCGCGCAGCTCGCGGGCTCGGCGGCGCAACTCGTCGGCGACGACGTTGCGGGCGATGCCGTAGAGCCAGGCGACCGGAGCACCACGGCTGGGCGAATAGCGCGCCGCGGAGTCGATGACCGCGACGAAGATGTCACCGGTCAGGTCGGCCGCGAGCTCCGGGTCGCCGACCCGGCGCGCGACGAAGCGCTGCACCGCCTCGACGTGTTCGCGGTAGAAGCGCTCGAAGGCGTCCGGGTCGGTCGCGATCCGGGGGATCGTCTCGGGTGTCGCTGCGAAGGTGTGCATGCTCGTTCTTCGTCGGGCACGCCGTGGCGTTACGGGTCAGTTCCGGTCGGTCTCGTCGTCGAACTCGCCGAGCACCCGCTCGAGCAGGTCCTCGAGGGCGACGATGCCGACCACCTCGGTCTGACGGCCGACGAACGCGAGCTGGGCCCGCTCGGCCCGCATCCGGCTGACCGCGTCGAGCAGCGGGGTGTGCTCGTCGAGGACGAGGGCCGGATAGCGCAGGACGGCGACCGGATCGTCCCGGCCGACCGTGACCGAGGTGATCGCGTCGCGCACGTGGACCAGCCCGACCGGCCGCTCGGCCTCGTCGACGACCACCAGGCGGGACCGGCCCGAGGCGAGGCTGACCCGCTCGACGTCGCCGGCCCGGGCGGTGTCCGCGATGGTCACCGCGTCCACCAGGGGCAGCGTCGCGGCATACAGCGGGGTGTCGTCCAGGGCCAGGGCACCGGCCAGCCGCTCGTGCTCGGTCTGGGGCAGCAGCCCGCCCGCGCGTGAGCTGTCGAGCAGCATCCGCAGCTCCTGCGGGCCGTGCACGTTGGCCAGCTCGTCCTGGGGCTCCACCTTGACCAGCCGCAGCAGCAGGTTGGCGATCCAGTTGAGCAGCGCGAGCAGCGGGCGCACCACGGTCGTGAAGGCCCGGAACGGGATGCCCAGCCAGACCGCGGAGCGCTCGGCGTCGGAGATCGCCCACGACTTCGGGGCCATCTCGCCGACGACCATGTGCAGGAAGACGACGATGGCGACCCCGAACGCCACCCCGATCGCCCCGGCGAGCGCGTCGGGCAGGCCGGCCAGCCCGAACAGGGTCGCGAAGATGTCGGCGACCGCGGGCTTGGCCAGCGCTCCGAGCCCCAGGGTGCACAGGGTGATGCCGAGCTGGGCGCCGGCCAGCATGAGGGAGAGCTCGCGGGCGTTGCGCACCGCCACCCGGGCGGCCCGGCCACCCTGGGCCGCGCGGTCCTCGAGCCGGTGCCGGCGCGCCGCGACGACCGCGAACTCCGCGGCGACGAAGAACGCGTTGAGCACGAGCAGCAGCAGCGAGAGGCTGAGGGCGACCCCGAGGCTCATCGTCCGCTCACCTCGGTCTGGTCGCCGGTCTGGTCGCCCCCGGCCGTCGCGTCGTCGGGCAGGTCGCTGACGCTGAGCCGCACCTGCTCCGGGACGTGCCGGCCGAGCCGCTCGACGACGAGGGTGACCTGGCGGGCCGGGGTCGGCTCGTCCGCGGCCAGGTCGCCCGGCAGCCGCACCGTGACGACGTCGCCGACGTGCGGCATCCGGCCGAGCTCGGCCATGACCAGCCCGGACAGGGTGTCGTAGGCCGCGTCCCCCGGGATCGCGACGCCGGTCGCGTCCTCGACCTCGTCCAGCCGGGTGCGTCCCGGGATCGACCACTGCTGGGGCCCGCGCCCGACCAGTCCCGGCAGGCCGGCCTGCTCGTCGTCCTCGTCGAGGATCTCGCCGACCAGTTCCTCGGCGATGTCCTCCAGGGCCAGCACCCCGCAGAAGCCGCCGTGCTCGTCCACGACGACGGCGAGCTGCGTGTGCTCGGCACGCAGCGCGTCGAGCGCCTGCGGCAGCGACACCGTCTCGGGCAGCCGCAGCACGTCGCGGCGCAGCGTCGCGACCGTGCTGGTGGCCCGCCGGGCCGCCGGGACGGTGAGCACGTCG
>CAZYHR010000149.1:2353-5558 GCA_964647395.1 uncultured Intrasporangiaceae bacterium
TGGTGCGCGGGCCGGTGGGTCCTGCTACTGCTCGATGCCGACGATGTCGTCGGGAGCGTCGCCGAGCACCGGGAAGCGGGTGTGGCCGGTCTGCTCGGCCAGCGCGACCAGCTCGGGCACGGTCGTCGTCGGTCGGACCGTGTGCACCTCGACCCGGGGGGTGACGACCTGCCCGGCCGACAGGTCGGTGAAGGCCAGGCCGCGGTCCAGCAGCGCGGAGACGTCGTGGTCGATCGCGCCCGCCTCGAGCGAGGCGTCGATGATCCGCTCGAGGTCCTCGGCGGTCGCTCCGTGGCTGAGCTCCTCGACCGGCTCGATGCCGACCGCCCGCAGCAGCCGGGTGCTCGCGCCGTCGAAGAGGCGGATGATCGGCCCGGCGATCGTCAGGTAGAGCAGCGTCGAGCGGGACAGCGCCCGGGCCAGCGCCACCGACCGGGCGATCGCCCAGTTCTTCGGGGCGAGCTCGCCGACGACCATCTGCAGCGCGGTGGAGAACAGCAGCACGGCCAGCAGCGAGACCGACAGCCGCACGGCATACGACCAGCCGGTGCCGCCGAGCAGCTCGGCCAGCCCGCGACCGATGAGCGGCTCGCCGGCGTAGCCGACGAGCAGCGCGGTGACCGTGATGCCGAACTGCGCCCCCGAGAGGGTGAACGAGAGCCGCTCGGTGACCCGGAAGGCCCGCTCCGCGGCGGGGTCGCCCTGCTCGGCGAGCCGACGCAACTGGTTGCGGTCGACCGCGACATAGGCGAACTCCTGCGCGACGAAGTAGCCGGTCGCCACCGTGAGCAGCACGACGACGGCGACGCCTAGCGCAACCTCCATGGGCCGATCCTCCCAGCAGCGGCCAGTGTCGCCGCATTGTCCCGCGGATTCGGTGCGATGGTCTTGTCTAAACCGCACATGCGGACCTAGTGTCACGGCATGTCTAGTTATCGCATCAGTGAGTCGGCGCAGCTGCTCGGGGTCAGCGACGACACCCTGCGTCGCTGGGTCGAGGCGGGCCGGCTCGAGGTCACCCTCGATCACGCGGGCCGCCAGGTCATCCCGGGCGCCGCCCTGGCGACCCTGGCCCAGGACGTCGCGGCGGCCGCCGACCGGCCCGAGCCGCGGCCGGTCGTCTCGGAGTCGGCCCGCAACCGCTTCGTCGGCCTGGTCACCCGGGTGCTGCGCGACGGGGTCATGGCCCAGGTGGAGCTGCAGGCCGGGCCGCACCGGATCGTCTCGCTGATCTCCCGGGAGGCCGCCGACGAGCTGGGCCTGGAGCCCGGGGTGCTCGCGATCGCCGCCGTCAAGTCCACCAACGTCGTCATCGAGGTCCCGGCCTCGCGAGGAGCCTGAGATGTCCCGGTATGCCGCCCGGCCGGCTCGCGCCCGCCGGTCCGCGACCCTGGTCGTCACCCTGTTCGCGGTCCTGCTCGCCGCCGCCTGCTCCAGCGGCGGGTCCGGCGCCGCGACGACCCCCGGCGCGACGACCGGCGCGACGAGCCCCCCGGCGAGCGGCTCGCGCACCCTGACGGTGCTGGCCGCCGCGTCGCTGACCGAGTCGTTCACCGCGATCGCCCGCACCTTCGAGGCCGCTCACCCGGGCACCAAGGTTGTGCTGAGCTTCGGGGCCAGCTCGAGCCTGGCCCAGCAGGCGATCAACGGCGCCCCCGCCGACGTCTTCGCGTCCGCGAGCCAGGCCACCATGGACCAGGTCGTCAAGGGTGGTGCCGCGCAGGGCTCCGAGATCTTCGCCCGCAACGTCGGGCAGATCGTCGTGCCCAAGAACAACCCGGCCGGCCTCGCCGGGATCGCCGACCTGACCAAGCCCGGGGTCAAGGTCGCCGTGTGCCAGCCGACCGTGCCCTGCGGGGTGGTGGCCGACGAGCTGTTCCGGGCGGCCGGGCTGGCGGTGACCCCGGTGACCCGGGACAGCGACGTGCGCGCGGTGCTGACCAAGGTGCGCCTGGGCGAGGTCGACGCCGGCATCGTCTACACCACCGACGCGGCCGCCGCCAAGGACGACGTCCAGGCGATCCCCACCCAGCCGGAGATCACCACGAACTATCCGATCACCGTCCTGCGGCAGTCGGGCGAGCCCCAACTGGCCGCCGAACTGGTCGCCCTGGTGCGCTCCGCCGCAGGGCAGCAGGTGTTGGCCGACCACGGCTTCCGCAGCCCGTGACGCCGACCGACCGGCCGGCCGACCGGCCGGCCGGCCGGTCGGTGCGGTCCGCTCCCCGGCGGGAGGTCGAGCGCAGCGGCCGGGCGCCCGGGCTGCTGGCCGGGGCCGGGCTGGTCGGGGCGGTCTTCCTCGTCCTGCCGCTCGCCGGCCTGGTCCTGCGCACCCCGTGGGCCGACCTGCCCAGGTTGCTCGGCTCGCCGGTCGTCGGCGAGGCGCTGCGGTTGTCGCTGTTCTGCGCGACCGCGGCGACCGGGTTCTCGCTGCTGCTCGGGGTGCCGCTGGCCTGGCTGCTGGCCCGGTCCGGCTCGAGGTTGGTGCCGCTGCTGCGGGCCCTGGTCACGCTCCCGCTGGTGCTGCCGCCGGTCGTCGGCGGCGTCGCCCTGCTGCTCGTGCTCGGCCGCAACGGGCTGGTCGGCCGGTGGCTCAACGAGTGGTGGGGGGTGTCGCTGCCGTTCACCCCGGCCGCCGTCGTGCTGGCCGAGACGTTCGTCGCGATGCCCTTCCTCGTGGTCAGCGTCGAGGGGGCGTTCCGGGGACTGGACGGTCGCCCCGAGGAGGCCGCGACCACCCTGGGGGCGTCTCCCGGCCGGGTGTTCTGGTCGGTCACCCTGCCGCTGGCCGGCCCGTCGATCCTGGCCGGAGCGGTGCTGGCCTGGGCTCGGGCGCTCGGTGAGTTCGGGGCGACGATGACCTTCGCGGGCAGTTTCCCGGGACGCACCGAGACCATGCCGCTGGCCGTCTATCACGCGCTGGAGACCGATCCGCCGGCGGCGACGGCGCTGTCGCTGGTGCTGCTCGTGGCCTGCCTGCTCGTGCTCGTCCTGCTGCGCGGCCGGTGGGTGCCCACCGCGCGGAGCGACCGGTGACCGGGCGGCGCACCTCGGCGCACGAGCAGGCCGCCGAGCAGGTCCGGCCGGCCCGGGCCGCCGACGCGCACACCGAGCTGGTCATCGACGGCGCGGTCCGCCGCGGCGGCTTCGAGGTCACCGTGCAGCTCGCCGTCCCTGCCGGGCGGGTGCTCGCCCTGCTCGGTCC
>CAZYHR010000150.1:0-5511 GCA_964647395.1 uncultured Intrasporangiaceae bacterium
GCGAGCGCGCCGAGGTCCACGGCGCCGGGGAGCGCGCTCGGGACCGGCGGCGGCCGCCCCGTCTGCGCGCCCGGGCGCGACCCCGGCTGGGCTCACCGCCGCCAGCGCCAGGGCGACGAGCTGAGAACCCTCGTCCTGCACCGCGATCCGGCCCTCGGGCAGCCCCGGCAGCGCACCCGGGTCACCGCCGGCCAGGGTGGCCGCGGTGCTCGCCCAGCGTCCGGGCTCAGCCCCGGCGGCGACCAGCTCGGCGACGTCGGCCAGCCCCGGCCGGGCGGCCAGGGTGACCCGCGCCGGCGCGTTGTCGCCGGCCAGCAACTGTTCCAGCTCGAGGTCGACGGCATCCCGCCCGACGCCCGAGTCGAGCAGGGCGGCGCGCAGCGCCTTGACCACCCAGAGCGGGTGTGACTCGCGGATCGCCAAGCGTGCCAACGGATCCAGCGAGTCCGGGGCGACCTGGCCGAGCCACGCGGCGAGGTCGCGCTGCCCCACCCGGCGCAGCACGGCGTTGACGAAACCGGCCGCACCCGCGCCGTTGACCTGACGGGCCAGCGCGACCGTCTCGGCGACCGCGGCGTGCGCCGGCACCCGCATGCCGAGCAACTGGTGCGCCCCCAGGCGCAGGGTGTCGAGCACCGGCGGGTCGATGCGGCGCAACTCGCGGTCCGCGGCCACCGCGATGATCGGGTCGTAGCGCCCACGCAGTCGCACCGCGCCGTAGGCGAGCTCGGTCGCGAAGGCGGCGTCCCGGCCGGTCACCCGCCGCTGCCGCAGCACCCGGGGCAGCTCAAGGTTGGCATAGGCGCCGTCCGCGACGGCCCGCACCACCGTGTATGCCGCCAGCCGGGCCGGATCGCCGCGCCGGGACCGCTCCGCCGGCCGCTGGGCCGACCTCGGCCGCCCTTGCCCCTCGGATCCGCTTGTCCGAGAGGGTGATTGCCGGATTGGACGACCTTGCCCACGACCAGAGCGACCGGTCTGCGGACCCCCGGTCTCAGCCATCGTCGAGCCGCTCGCCCGCCTCGATCCGCACCCCGCGGGCCCAGTCGGTCGCGGGCATCTCCTTCTTGCCGTGGGCGCGCACCCGGCCGAGCCGGACCGCGGCACCGGCCGCACCGGCATACACCGCTCGCTTGGTGACCAGCAGTTCGCCGGGCGCGAGGCCGACCGCCTCGCCGTCGGGCGCCGGCTCCAGCGGCCCGAGCTTGACCCGGTCGCCGCGGAAGACCGTCCAGGCTCCGGGCGCCGGGGTGCACGCCCGGACCAGCCGGTCGATGGCCAGCGCTGGACGCGTCCAGTCGACCCGGGCGTCGTCGACCGAGATCTTGGGGGCCGACGAAACCCCTTCCGTCGGTTGGGGCCTGGGCTCCAACGAGCCGTCCTCGATGCCGTCGAGGGTCGCGACGAGCAGGCCGGCGCCCGCGTCGGCGAGTCGACCGAGCAGGTCGCCGCTGGTGTCGGTGGGCCGGATCGTCTCGGTCATGACGCCGAACACCGGGCCGGTGTCCAGCCCCTCTTCGAGCCGGAAGGTCGTCGCCCCGGTCACCTCGTCGCCGGCCAGGACGGCGTGTTGCACGGGGGCGGCGCCGCGCCAGGCCGGCAGCAACGAGAAGTGCAGGTTGACCCACCCGTGCCGCGGGATGTCCAGGGCGGCCCGGGGCACCAGCGCGCCGTAGGCGACGACCGGGCAGCAGTGGGGAGCGAGCTGCTGCAGTTGCTGCTGGAACTCCGGTGCGCGCGGCGTGCGGGGGGTGAGCACCGGCACGCCGAGCTGCTCGGCGCGCACCCGCACCGGAGAGGGCACCAGCGTGCGGCCCCGCCCGGCCGGCGCGTCCGGGCGGGTGATCACCCCGACCAGCTCGTGCCGGGACGCGGCCAGCGCCTCGAGGCTGGGCAGCGCCACCTCGGGGGTGCCGGCGAAGACGAGCCGCACGTCAGCTCCCCCGGCCGAAGGTCGGGTGCGGGCTGGCCCGGACCGTCGGGCGGGGCGCCCCGGCCCAGTCGGCCTCGCGGATGGCGCGCATCGCCAGCTTGCGCTGCTCGGGGTTCATCCGGTCGATGAACAGGATGCCGTCGAGGTGGTCGGTCTCGTGCTGGACGCAGCGGGCCAGCAGCTCACTGCCCTCGACGGTCACCGGCTCGCCGTGCTGGTCCTGCCCGGTCGCCACGACGCGGACCGCCCGGGGCGTGGGGAACTTCAGCCGCGGGAAGGACAGGCACCCCTCCGGCCCCTCCTCGACCTCCTCGGACAGGGTGAGCCGCGGGTTGACCAGGTGGCCGAGCACGCCGTCGACGTGATAGGTGAAGACCCGCAGCCCGACTCCGAGCTGGGGGGCCGCCAGGCCGGCCCCGGGCGCCTCGAGCATCGTGTCGGCCAGGTCCTGGACGAGCTGCCGGAGCTCCTTGTCGAAGTCGACCACCGGGTCGGCCGGGGTGCGCAGGATCGGGTCGCCGAAGAGGCGGATCTCCTTGACCGACACGGGTGTCCTCGAGTGCTGGGGGCGGGTCGCGGTCAGTCTAGTTGGGCTCCGCCGCCGGCTCCCCGGCGGCGGCCCGGGCCTCGGCCGGGGCGCTGGGCCGGGGGCTCGGTCCGCGGAGCAGGCTCAGTCGAGCTGGCCGCGCCAGCCCAGTCGCACCCCGACCGCATCGGGGTCCTTGCGGGCGGAGCGGGTCGCCCGCATCGCGGCGGCAGCGCGGGCCAGCGCGGCCGCCTGCGGGCGGCGCACCCGCAGCAGCAGTTGGGTCGGCGCGTCGCCGGCGCCCGCCCGGGGCGCGGAGCCGGCGGTGGGCTCCGGGCGGTCGCGCCACGGCAGCGGCCCGAGTCGCTGCGCCGGCGGTCCCGGCCCGGTGTCGGCCAGCAGCGACTCGATCTCGTCGGCCGCCGCGAGCACGGCGCGGCGCGGGCCGGTCAGCCGGGCCAGGATCGCGGCCGGGGGCAGCTCCAGCGAAGCCCGTTCGACGAGTTCGCGCTCAGCCAGCCAGGCGGGGTCCCACCGCACGAGCGCTTCGACCGCCGGCAGCGTGACGCCCGCCGGGGCACCGGCCAGCACGACGGCGCCGCCCTCCGCCCCGGGGCGCACCAGCGCGGCCGCGCCGACCCAGCGTCGCAACGCCTCGACGGAGGCGTCGAGCTCGGGTCGGTCGAGCAGGGCCCACGCGTCGAGCAGCAGCGCCGCGGCATAGCGGCCGTCGGCCACCGGCTCGGCTCCCGGCGTGGCGATGACCAGCCGCGGCTCCGGCCCCACCCGGGGGACGACGGCTCCCGCGCCCGAGGTGGTGACCGGAACACCCGGGAAGGCCCGGCCCAGCTCCTCGGCGGTGCGCCGGGCGCCGACCAGCGCCGAGCGCAGCCGCCGCCCGCCGCACTGCCGGCACTCGAAGCCCTCCGGGCCGAGTCCCGCCCCGCACCAGGCGCAGCCGGCCGGCAGGCCCGGGCCGGGCAGCGCCATCGGACCCTGGCAGCGGGGACAGCGCGCCCGGGTGCGGCAGTCCTGGCAGGACAGCGCGGGCAGGTAGCCCCGGCGCGGCACCTGGACGAGCACCGGGCCGTCCGCGAGGGCCGATCGGGCGGCCCGCCAGGCCGCCGACGGCAGGTGGGCCCGGGTCGCCGGGCCGTCGCGCGCCTCGTCGAGCCCCTCCCCGGCGACGTGCGCCCGCGGCGCGGCCCGGCGGACGACCGGCGACGCGGCGCGCAGGTCGACGGCCCGACCGGAGGCGACCCAGTCGGCCGCCTCGACGCTGCGGGCGAAGCCGGCCGACACCAGGGCGGCTCCGGCGCGGGTGGCCCGGGCGGCGAGCACCTCACGGACGTGCGGATAGGGCGCCCGCGGCTCGTCGTGCAGGTCGTCGCCGTCGTCCCACCACACCACCAACCCGAGTTCGTGCACCGGCGCGAAGGCGGCCGCCCGGGTGCCGACCACGACCCGGACGTGGCCGCGCAGCACCCGCAGCCAGGCGGTGTAGCGGGCCTGGGGCCCCTGGTCGGCGGTCAGCCGCACGTGTCGGCCGGAGCCGAGCCGCCCGGTCAGGGCGGCGTCCACCCGATCGACGTCCCGGGCGTCGGGCACGACGATGACGACACCCCGACCACGGGACAGTGCCGCGGCCGCGAGGACGGCCAGCGCGTCGGGCCAGTCCTGCCCCGGCTCACGACCCGGCAGGGCCAGCCAGCTCGCCCAGGGCGACTGCCCCGCCGCGACCCGCCGGACCAGCGCCGGGCCCGCCGGGTAGGCCGCCCACGGCCCCGGCCCGGGTGCCGGCACCGGCTCACCCGGGTCGGGCGCCTCGAGCGGCAGGGCCCGCTCGGCGGCCGCGTGCCGCTTGGGCACGGCCAGCCGCAGCACATCGCCGAGGACACCCGCGTAGTGGTCGGCGACCGTGCGCGCGACGGCGAGGATCTCGGGGGTGAGGACCGGCTCGGGACTGACCACCGACCGCAACTCGGCCAGCCGGCCGGGGTGCTCGGCGCGGGCCCGCCGCTCGACGACGAAACCGTTGAGCAGCCGGCCCGCGAAACGCACCCGAACCCGCACCCCCGGCTGCGCGTCCTTCTCGAGCCGCTCCGGGACGGCATACTCGAACGGCCGGTCCAGGTGGGCCAACGGGCTGTCGACGACGACCGCCGCCACCGGCCGCGAGCCCGGCGGCGCTGAGCTGGTCGTCATGGGAGCCGACCCTAGCCAGTGCGCCCGACATCGCCGGCGGCCCGGCTGGGCGCCCGGCTGCCGCTATCGGGCGGCCGCCTGCAGCGCCTCGACCCGGTCGGTGCGCTCCCAGGTGAACGGGTTGTCGACCCCCAGGGCGGTGCGCCGGCCGAAGTGGCCGTAGGCGGCCGTCGGGCGGTAGATCGGCCGCAGCAGGTCGAGGGCCTCGACGATGGCCGCCGGGCGCAGGTCGAAGACCTCGGTGATGGCCCGTTCGATCCGCTCCACCGGCACGGTCTCGGTGCCGAAGGTCTCCACGTAGAGCCCGACCGGCTGGGCCGCGCCGATCGCGTAGGCCACCTGGATCTCGCAGCGGCGGGCCAGCCCGGCGGCCACGACGTTCTTGGCCACCCAGCGCGTGGCGTAGGCGCCCGAGCGGTCGACCTTGCTCGGGTCCTTGCCGGAGAAGGCGCCCCCGCCGTGCCGGGCCACTCCCCCGTAGGTGTCGACGATGACCTTGCGGCCGGTGAGCCCGGCGTCGCCCATCGGGCCGCCGATCTCGAAGCGCCCGGTGGGGTTGATCAGGGTGCGATAGGCCGACACGTCCAGCGGCGAGCCGGTGTCCTTGAGCTCGGCGAGCACCGGCTCGATGACGTGCTCGACGACGTCGGGGGCCAGCAGCCCCTCGATCGACACGTCCGCCGCGTGCTGACTGGACAGCACGACGGTGTCCAGCCGGACCGCGCGGTCGCCGTCGAAGGCGATGGTCACCTGGGTCTTGCCGTCGGGGCGCAGATAGGCCAGCGTGCCGTCCTTGCGCACCGCGGTGAGCCGCTCGGCCAGGCGGTGGGCCAGGTGGATCGGCAGC
>CAZYHR010000151.1:0-3214 GCA_964647395.1 uncultured Intrasporangiaceae bacterium
GCCTCGACCTGCTGGCGGGCCACCGCGAGGGCGGTGGGGTAGTCGCCCTCGGTGATGCGCTTGCGGAACCGCGCCGACCCGGTGATGTTCGTGCGCTCCCCGACGTTGACGAACAGCGACGACTCGTCGATGGTCAGCGGCTCGAGCCCGGACAGCCGGGTGGCGGGGTCGATCTCGGGGACCCGGCGCGGCGGCATACCGGCGATCGCCGCGGCCATCGCCGCGATGTGCTCGGGGGTCGTGCCGCAGCAGCCGCCGAGCAGGTTGATCAGCCCCGCGGACCCGAACTCGCCGGTGACCGCGGCCATTGCGGCCGGGGTCTCGTCGTATTCGCCGAAGGCGTTGGGCAGCCCGGCGTTGGGATAGCAGGACACGAAAGTGTCGGCGATGCGGGACAACTCGGCGACGTAGGGACGCATCTCGTCGGCGCCGAGCGCGCAGTTCAGACCCACCGCGAGCGGGCGGGCGTGCCGGATCGAGTGCCAGAAGGCCTCGGTGACCTGGCCGGACAGGGTCCGCCCCGAGGCGTCGGTGATGGTGCCGGACACGATGACCGGCCAGCGCCGGCCGTGCTGCTCGAAGAGGGTCTCCAGGGCGAAGATCGCGGCCTTGGCGTTGAGCGTGTCGAAGATCGTCTCGACGACGAGCAGGTCCGCGCCGCCGTCCAGCAGCCCGCGGGCCTGCTCGTGGTAGGCCGCGACGAGCTCGTCGAACGTGACGTTGCGGAAGCCGGGGTCGTTGACGTCGGGGGAGATCGAGGCGGTCCGGGTGGTCGGGCCGAGCGCGCCCGCGACGTACCGCGGCCGGTCCGGGGTGCGCGCGGTCATCGCGTCGCACTCGGCTCGGGCGAGCCGGGCTGCGGCGACGTTGATCTCGTGGGCCAGCTCCTGCATGCCGTAGTCGGCCAACGAGATCCGTTGCGCGTTGAAGGTGTTGGTCTCGACGATGTCGGCGCCGGCCTCGAGATAGGCGCGGTGGATGCCGGAGATGACCTCGGGCCGGGTCAGGCACAGCAGGTCGTTGTTGCCCCGCACGTCGCTGGGCCAGTCGGCGAACCGCTGCCCGCGGTAGTCGGACTCGTCCAGCTGCAACTGTTGGACCATGGTGCCCATCGCGCCGTCGAGCAGCAGGATGCGTTGTCGCAGCGCGGCGCTCAGCTGCGCGGTGGCGTCGGGACGCAGGGAGGGCGCGTCGGTCACGAGCAGTCCTTCGGCAGGCGGGGGAAACCCCTAGTATGCCGCTCGCCCCGCCCGCGCCCGCCGGCCGTCCATCGCGGGGTGGCATCATGCGGGACATGAGCCAGTCGCAGGAGTCGGCCCACGGCTGGCGGGTCGGTGCGGTCGGCGGGGTGCCGGTCTACATCGGGCGCTCCTGGCCGGTCATTGCGATCGCGGTCGTGTTCCTGTTCGGGCCGCAGATCCCCTTCGGTCCGGTCGCCGCGTACGGCGTCGCCGCGGCCTACGCCGCGTTGTTGCTCGGGTCGGTGGTGGTCCACGAGATCGGGCACGCGGTCGCGGCCCGGGGCGTGGGCGCCCGGGTGGACCGGATCGTCGTCAACCTCTGGGGCGGGCACACCGTCTTCGGCCACTCGGGGCTGCGGCCGGGCAGTTCGGCGCTGGTGGCGCTGGCCGGGCCGGCCGGTAACCTCCTGCTGGCCGCGCTGGGCTGGCTGGCCGGGATGCTGCTGGAGCCGGTGGCCATGACCATGCCGGCGGCGTGGCTGCTGGCCCGCGCGCTGCTGGTGACCAACCTGCTGGTGGCCGGCTTCAACCTGCTGCCCGGCCTGCCGCTGGACGGCGGTCACATCGTCGAGGCGCTGGTCTGGGGCCTCACCGGGCGGCGGGACACCAGCCTGGTCGTCGCGGGCTGGCTCGGCCGGCTCGTCGCCGCGCTGGTCGCGTGGTGGTGGATCGTCCGGCCGTTCTTCGCGGGCGAGCGGCCGGATCTGTTCGCGATCGTCTGGGTGGGGTTCATCGGGGCGTTCCTGTGGCAGGGCGCGAGCCAGGCGGTCCGGGCCGGCCGCGCCCGGCAGGCGGTGGCCGCGGTGCCGCTGTCGGGGGTGCTGCGCCCGGTCGTCGGGGTGCCCGTGCATGCCTCGGGACGGTCGGTGGCGGCCGCGCTGCAGGCCCGGCCGGACGCGGTGCACGTCGTGGCCCTCGACCCGGCCGGCCGCCCGGTGGGCTTCCTGGACGTCGACGCCCTGGCGAGCGTGCCTCCGGAGCACCTCGACCAGGTGCCCGCCACCTCGGTGCTGTTGCGGGCCGAGCGCGGCTGGGTGGTCACCGCCAGCCCGCAGGACGACATCACCGGGGTGGTCGAGGCGCTCGCCGGCCACCACGACGGCGAGTCGGTCAAACAGGCCGTGCTCGTCGTCGACCCGGCCGGCGCCCTGCTGGGCACGGTGACCCTTGACGCCGTCGAGGCCGCCCTCGGCGGGTAGTCGGGGGACCGGCCCGGCGCGGGCGGTGCGCGGACCGGCCGGCGCACGACCCTAGACTCACCGCCCATGACGCAGCAGGGGACCCAGGCCCGACGGGGCGCCTTCGCCGAGGGCGACCGGGTGCAACTCACCGACGCCAAGGGCCGGCTGCACACGATCACCCTGCAGCGCGGCCGGGAGTTCCACACCCATCAGGGCCGGCTGGCCCACGACGACCTCATCGGCGCGCCCGAGGGCAGCGTGGTGACCAACACCGGCGGTGCCGAGTTCCTCGCGCTGCGCCCGCTGCTGGCCGACTACGTCATGTCCATGCCCCGCGGGGCGGCGGTCGTCTACCCCAAGGACGCCGGCCAGATCGTCATGATGGCCGACATCCACCCCGGCGCCCGGGTCGTCGAGGCGGGCGTCGGCTCCGGCGCGCTGAGCATGTCGTTGCTGCGGGCGGTGGGTGACGGCGGCGAACTCGTCTCGTTCGAGCGGCGAGCCGACTTCGCCGAGATCGCCCAGGGCAACGCCCGGGCCTTCTTCGGTCGCGAGCACCCGGCCTGGCGGGTCGTCGTCGGCGACCTCGAGCAGGCCCTGCCGGACACCGTCGCGGACGGCAGCGTCGACCGGGTGGTGCTCGACATGCTCGCGCCCTGGGAGTGCATCGACGCCGTCGCGGAGGCGCTGACCCCAGGCGGTGTCGTGCTCTGCTACATCGCCACCGCCACGCAGCTCTCCCGCGTCGCCGAGTTCATCCGCGGCACCGGGCTCTTCACCGACCCCGAGGCG
>CAZYHR010000151.1:3224-5355 GCA_964647395.1 uncultured Intrasporangiaceae bacterium
CTGGCGGCCGTCGGCCGGGCGCTGCGGCCCGGTGGGGTGCTCATCTGTTACGTCGCCACGACGACCCAGCTGTCCCGGGTCGCGGAGGCGGTCCGCGAGCACGGGTCGTTCACCGAGCCCACCGCCTGGGAGTCACTGGTGCGCGAGTGGCACCTCGAAGGCCTGGCGGTGCGGCCGCAGCACCGGATGCACGGGCACACCGGCTTCCTCATCAGCACCCGGCGGCTGGCCGACGGGGTGGCACCGCCCCGCCGCACCCGCCGCCCGGCCAGGGGCTCCCTGCCGGACCTGCCCGCCGAGCACCCCGAGCCGCGGCACCCGCCGACCGACGGCGAGCCCCCGACCGGCTCGGCCGGCGGGGCCCAACCGGGCCGGCCGGACGAGCCGGACGGGCCGGACTGGACCCCCGAGGCGCTGGGGGAGCGACCGGTCAGTGACCGAAAAGTGAGACGGGCACACCGAACCGTGACCGGAAGATCCATCGAGTAGCGGTCGTTGAGGCTTAATGTCTGAAGAGGACGATGGAGTAGGGAGGCCCAATGTCCGACATGACGCACGAGCCCACCGCGCCCGGCGCGGCCGATCAGCCCGACGAGGGGCAGACCGGTCTGGGTGCCGAGATCGACCGACTGCGCGCCGGCCGGACCGAACCGACCCGGTTGCGTGAGCTCGAACAGCGGCTGGCCTCCCAACAGACCTCGATGTCGACCCTGTCCGCGCAGAACGAGCGGCTGGTGCGCACCCTCAAGGACGCGCGCCAGCAGATCGTCAACCTCAAGGCCGAGGTCGACCGGCTGGCCCAGCCGCCCAACGCCTACGGCACCGTGGTCGGGCTCGTCGAGGGCGAGACCGTCGACATCCTCACCTCCGGCCGCAAGATGCGGGTCGCGGTGAGCCCGTCGGTGTCGCCGGTCGAGGTGACGCCCGGCCGCGAGGTCATGCTCAACGAGGCGCTCAACGTCGTGGCCGTCAAGGGCTTCGAGAAGACCGGTGAGGTCGTGCTGGTCAAGGACGTCCTCGAGGATGACCGGGTGCTCATCGTGTCGCGCGGCGACGAGGAGCGGGTGGTCCGCCGGGCGCACACCCTGCTCGGCGAGCTGATCCGGGTCGGCGACGCGGTGACCGTCGACCCCAAGTCCGGCTACATCTTCGAGCGGATCCCCAAGGCCGAGGTCCAGGATCTGGTGCTCGAGGAGGTCCCCGACATCGCCTACGAGGACATCGGCGGCCTGGGCAACCAGATCGAGGCGATCCGCGACGCGGTCGAGCTGCCCTACCTGCACCCCGAGCTCTACAAGGAGCACAAGCTCAAGGCACCCAAGGGCGTGCTGCTCTACGGTCCGCCCGGCTGCGGCAAGACCCTCATCGCCAAGGCCGTCGCGGCGTCGCTGGCCCGCAAGGTGGCCGAGAAGACCGGCAAGAAGGTCGAGAAGTCCTACTTCCTCAACATCAAGGGCCCCGAGCTGCTCAACAAGTACGTCGGCGAGACCGAGCGGCACATCCGGCTGATCTTCCAGCGGGCCCGCGAGAAGGCCTCCGACGGCACCCCGGTGGTCGTCTTCTTCGACGAGATGGACTCGCTGTTCCGCACCCGCGGGTCGGGGGTCAGCTCCGACGTCGAGACGACGATCGTGCCGCAGTTGCTGTCCGAGATCGACGGCGTCGAGCGGCTCGAGAACGTCATCGTCATCGGCGCCTCCAACCGCGAGGACATGATCGACCCGGCGATCCTGCGGCCGGGCCGGCTCGACGCGAAGATCAAGATCGAGCGACCGGACGCCGAGGCCGCCCGCGACATCTTCAGCAAGTACCTCACCGTCGAGTTGCCGTTGCACCCCGACGACCTGGCCGAGCACAACGGCGACCGCGAACGGTGCGTCGAGGGCATGATCCAGGCCGCCGTCGAGCGGATGTACACCGAGAGCGAGGACAACCGCTTCCTCGAGGTCACCTATGCCGGCGGCGACAAGGAGATCCTCTACTTCAAGGACTTCAACTCCGGCGCGATGATCCAGAACATCGTCGACCGCGCCAAGAAGATGGCGATCAAGGACCTGCTGCTCACCAAGCAGCGCGGCCTGCGCGTGGAGCACCTGCTCCAGTCGTGCACCGACGAGTTCCGCGAGAACGA
>CAZYHR010000152.1:0-5173 GCA_964647395.1 uncultured Intrasporangiaceae bacterium
GGCCAGGTCTGTTGCGCCGGAAGCAGATTGCTCGTGCAGGAGACCGTCGCCGACGAGGTCGAGCGGCGGCTCAAGCGGCGCCTGGCGACGCTGCGGGTCGGCGACCCGATGGACAAGAACACCGACGTCGGCGCGATCAACAGCCGCCACCAGCTCGACCGGATCACCGAGCTCAGCGCGGCCGGCGAGGCCGAGGGGGCGACCCGTTGGGACACCGGCTGCGAGCTGCCGAAGAACGGCTTCTGGTTCCCGCCCACGGTCCTCACCGGCGTCTCGCAGACGCATCGCGTCGCCACCGAGGAGATCTTCGGGCCGGTGCTGTCGGTGCTGACCTTCCGCACCCCCCAGGAGGCGGTGGCTCGCGCCAACAACACGCCCTACGGGCTGTCGGCCGGGGTGTGGACCGAGAAGGGCAGTCGGATCCTCTGGATGGCCGACCAACTGCGGGCCGGGGTCGTCTGGGCCAACACCTTCAACCGGTTCGACCCGACCTCGCCGTTCGGCGGCTACCAGGAGAGCGGCTACGGGCGCGAGGGCGGCCGGCACGGGCTGGCCGCCTACCTGCGGACGGGGGACGGGCGATGAGTCCGGCCGGGTCGCGGGTCGAGGTGCGCAAGACCTACAAGCTCTACATCGCCGGGGCCTTCCCGCGCAGCGAGAGCGGCCGCTCGTATGCCGTGCACGCGGCGCCGGTGCGCGGCCGGCCCGGGGCGTTCCTCGCCAACGCGGCGCAGGGCTCGCGCAAGGACGCCCGGGACGCGGTGGTCGCCGCTCGGGCGGCGTTCGCCGGGTGGGCCGGGGCGACGGCCTACAACCGGGGGCAGGTGCTCTACCGGGTCGCCGAGGTCATGCAGGGCCGGGCGGGGCAACTGGCCGACGAGGTCGCCGCGGCGCAGGGCCTCACGCCGGCGCGGGCCCGGGCGGCCGTCGAGGCCGCAATCGACCGCTGGGTCTGGTATGCCGGGTGGCCGGACAAGCTCGCTCAGGTGCTCGGGGGGCTCAACCCGGTGGCCGGGCCCTACTTCGACATCTCTGCTCCGGAGCCGACGGGAGTCGTGGCCGTCCTTGCGCCGCAACGTTCTTCGCTGCTCGGCCTGGTGTCGGTCATCGCGCCGGTCATCGGGTCCGGCAACACGTGCGTCGTGCTGGCCAGTGAGCAGCGGCCGCTGCCGGCGGTGACCCTCGCGGAGTGCCTGGCCACCTCCGACGTGCCCGGCGGCGTGGTCAACATCATCACTGGGCGCACCGCCGAGGTGGCCCCGTGGCTGGCCTCGCACCGCGACGTCAACGGCCTCGACCTGACCGGCTGCGCGGACGCCGACGGTGTCTCGTGGGGCGAGCTCGAGGCGGCGGCCGCCGACAACCTCAAACGGGTGCGCCGACCCGCCGGCACCGGGGCGGCTGCCGTCGAGGAGGACTGGGCCGTCGAGCCGGAACTGGACCGGATGGCCTTCTTCCTCGAGATCAAGACCGTGTGGCATCCCAAGGGCCGGTGACCGCGCACCGGTCGATCCGGTGGTGGTGCCCCGTCGAGGCGTCGACGAGCGAGCGGGCGACGGCACCGGCGCTTTGGTAGGTTCGAGCGCACACCCGACAGCACGCACAGGGGGCGGACACGTGGGCAGGGCCAGGCGAGGGACGTTGCCGTGAGCGGCTTCGGGCCACCGCCGGGCGCCACCGAGGGCGAGACCCGCACCCGGCCCGCGGCCTACCTGCCGCCCGGCGGGCTGGCGCGGGCGCGCGGTGGCGCGGGCGCGGCATACGGGCGCTACGCCGTCCCCACCTTCGGCAAACCGGGCATCATCCCGCTCAAACCGCTCGGCCTGGGCGACCTGCTCGACGGTGCCATCAAGCACGTGCGGCGCAACGCCGGCCCGGTCCTGGGCCTGTCCTGCGCCGTCAACGTCGCCGCCGCGGTGCCCGTGCTGCTGCTGGTCATCGCGCTGGTCGCGGGGTCGCTGCTGTCGGCCACCCGGCTGACCCGGGTCATCGACGCGGGACTGCTGACCACGCTGCTCAGCTTCGGCGGCAGCGGCCTGGCCTGCCTGCTGCTCACCGGCGTCCTCGCCCCGGCCGTGGCCGAGGCGACCCTCGGGCGACGGCTGGACGCGGCGACGGTCTGGGCGCAGGTGCGGCCCCGGATCTGGGCGGTCATCGGCAGCCAACTGGTCGTCACCGCCGCGCTGCTCGGGCCGTGGCTGGTGCTCGCCGTGCTGCTCGCGCTGCTGGCCCAGGGCAGTGTGCCGGTGCTCCTGCTGGTCGGGTTGCTCGGCGGCCTCGCCGCGCTGCTGACCGGCGCCTGGCTCACCCCGCGGCTGATCTTCTCCGGCCCGGCCATCGTCCTGGAGGGCCACGGCCTGCGGGCCGGGCTGCGGCGGGCCTGGCTGCTGTCCCGCCGCCGCTACTGGGCCGTCGTCGGGGTCGGGCTGCTGGCCCTGCTCATCGTCACCGTCGTCTTCTGGATGGTCCAGCTGCCCCAGCTGCTGATCTTCAACCTCGCCCTCGACCAGCTCGAACTCGCCCCGCAGACCCGTGACGAGGCCGGGTCGTTCGCCTTCACCCTGGCCAACCTCGGGGCCGCCGCCCTGGTGACCCCCGGGATGGCCGGCCTGTTCGTGCTGCTCTACCTCGACGCCCGGATGCGGCTGGAGGGCTTCGACCTGGTCCTGCAGCGCACCGCCACCGAGCGGGCGGCCCGCCGATGAGCCTGCTCTCGGTGACCCTGGCCGGCCGCGCGGCGCGCTGGCTCACCGACCTCGACCCGAGCAGCCCGGACGCGCGCCGGTGGCTCACCGACGAGTTGGCCAAGCCGGACTACGAGGACACCCGCACCATCCTGCAGCGGATCGCCGACTGGCTCTACGAACGGCTCCTCGGGGTCACCCCGACCGTCCCCCGCATCTCCGGCGACGAGACCAGCCTGGTCTGGCTGGGCATCGTCGTGGCCCTGATCATCGGGGTCATCATCCTCATCCTCAGCCGGGTCCGCGCCGAGCGGGTCGTCGTCGAGCAGGACCGCAGCGTGCTGGGCGGGCTCGACCTGAGCGCCGACGAGTTCCGCGAGCGCGGCGCCGCCGCGCTGCGCGAGGGGCGGTGGAACGACGCCGTCATCGAATACACGCGCGCGGTGGCCCGCGAGGCCGCCGACCGCACGCTGCTGTCCGATGCCCCGTCGCTGACCGCCCACGAGATCGGCGGCCAGTTGACCCAGGTCTTCCCGGTCCACGCCGACCCGGTGCGGGCCGGCATGGACCGCTTCGACGCGGTGCGCTACGGCGAATATGCCGCCGCCGAGGCCGACGCCCGGGCGACCGCCGAGCTCGACACGACGCTGCGCCGGGCCAAGCCCGAGCTGTCCGCCGTCGGCGCACCGGCCGGCTGGCAGGCCCCCGGCAGCGAGGTGGCGCCGTGACCGTCATCGGCCCGCTGCCACCGCGCAGCACCGAGCTCGACGAGCCCGGCGCCCCGCTGAGCGCGACCGCCCGGACCGACCCGGCCGGTCCCGCGCCCGGGCCCGGCCGGCGCCGGGCCCCCCGCTGGGTGCTCGCCGTCGCCGGCCTGGTGCTGCTGCTGCTGGCGGCCGCCGCCCTGACCTTCCTGCGTCCGAGCGGCCCGAGCACGCAGAGCCTGCACCCGGCCAACCCCGGCATCAACGGCGCCCAGGCGGTGGCCCGGGTCCTGCAGCAGCAGGGGGTGACCGTGGTCGTGGCCGAGGGCGAGGCGGCGCTGCGGGCCAGCGCCCCCGACCTCAACACGACGATCCTGGTCAGCAACACCGCCCAGCTGCGCGAGCAGACCGTCCGGTCGCTCGGGTCAATCGCCGAGCGGGCCGAACGGCTCGTGCTGGTCACCCCCGACCGACCGGTGGTCCGGCAGTTGCTGCCCGCCGTCGGCATGCGCTCCGAGACCCGCCAGGACCCCAACCTGGTCAGCGGCTGCGCCGGGACTGACGTGCGCCAGGGCGAGCGGCTGAGCCGGTCGCAGTGGGCCTATCAGGACCCGCGCGCGGCCGAGCGCTGCTTCGTGGTCGACAACTACGCCGTCTACCTGCGGACCACGACGACCCGGCTGCGCGAGGTCGTGCTCGTCGGCAGTCGCGACGTGCTGGAGAACAGCCGGGTCACCCAACTCGACAACGCCGCCGTCGCGCTGCGGACGCTGGGCCACTCGGCCCGGGTGGTCTGGTACGTCCCGGACATCGACGACGTGCCGGCGCTGGCGGCCGCCCAGGACGAGCCGCTGGCCCCGGTGTGGTGGGAACCGATGGTCCTGCTGCTCGCCTTCGTCGTCGGCGGCCTGGCCTGGTGGCGGGGCCGGCGGTTCGGGCGGCTGGTCACCGAGCCGCTGCCGGTCGTCGTGCGCGCCGCGGAGACCACCGAGAGCCGCGGCCGCATGTACCGCAAGGCCCGCGACACCCGCCGCGCCGCCGCGGTGCTGCGCGACGCGACGCGGCGGCGGCTCGCGGCATACCTGGGGGTGCCGGGCGGCATCGACCCGGAGCGCCTCGTCGAGGCCGTGTCCGCCGCCACCGGACGGCCCGTCGATCAGGTCCGTCACCTGCTCACCGGTGGGACCCCACCCACCGACGCCGACCTGCTGGACCTGGCCGCGACGCTCGCGGCCCTGGAGAAGGAGATCCGTCGCTCATGAGCGAGCCCACCCCTTGGCAGCCGTCGCCGGCGACCAATCCGTATGCCGCGCAGCCGGCTTCGTCGACCGGCTCGCCGGGCGCGCCGGTCGGGTCGACGGGCGCGCCGGAGCCGGGGCCGACTCCCGACATCGCGGGCCCACCGGCCTCGGGCGGGCCCGACGACCGTGCCCGCCGGGCGCTGCTCGCGGTGCGCGCCGAGGTGGCCAAGGCGGTGGTCGGCCAGGACGCCGCGGTCTCGGGCATCATCATCTGCCTGCTCTCCCGCGGTCACATCCTGCTCGAGGGAGTGCCCGGCGTCGCCAAGACGCTGCTCGTCCGCTCGGTCGCCCAGGCCCTGTCGATCGACACCAAGCGGGTGCAGTTCACCCCCGACCTCATGCCCGGCGACATCACCGGCTCGCTCATCTACGACAACCACACCTCGGAGTTCACCTTCCGCGAGGGCCCGGTCTTCACCAACCTGCTGCTGGCCGACGAGATCAACCGCACGCCGCCCAAGACCCAGGCCGCGCTGCTGGAGGC
>CAZYHR010000153.1:0-5127 GCA_964647395.1 uncultured Intrasporangiaceae bacterium
ACCCGCGATTGGGGGTGTTTGGTGACGTCGGGGTGTGGGTGATCGTCCCCGATCGTGGGTGAGTTGTTCGCCGACGAATGGTCCAGGCAACCGTTTTCGCTGGGGGTGACCCGCGATTGGGGGTGTTTGGTGACGTCGGGGTGTGGGTGATCGTCCCCGATCGGCGACTGCGGGCCGATGTCAGGGGCGTTCTCGGAGATCTGCACCGCGAGCGAAGGTGGCGGCGAGCGGAGGTGGCAGCGCCGCGTCAGTGTGGGGTGTGCCCACGGTGTCCACCGTGGGCACACCCCACGCTGACCGCTCACCCGGCCCGCAGGTCGCGGCGGCGCACGACCACCACCCCGAGCGAGACCAGCAGCACCGCGGCCGTGGCCAGGCCGACCAGGGCGGGTCGGCTGACCGGCTCGAGCGGCACCGTCCCGATGAGCTCGAGGGGCGACAGGTTGCGGGCCCAGTCGGGCAGCCGCAGCGCCTGGCCGAGCACCCCGACGACGGTCGCCCAGCTGACGAGCAGCCAGCCGAGGGCGGGGCCCCGGCCGGTGACGGCGTGGCCGGCCGCCGCCACCGCGACGATGAGCGCGACGGGCACCGTCACCTGCAGGGTCGCCACCAGGTGGGTCCCGGCCAGGGATGGATCGCCGACGGCCGCCGCGGACGTCGCGCCGAGGGCGAGTCCGGCCAGGGCGAGCACGACGACGGCCTCGACCAGCACGACCACTGTCCAGACCGACCAGACCCGCACCCGACCGGCGTGGGTCGACAGCACCAGCCCGAGCCGGCCGGAGGACTCCTCGCCCGCCAGCCGCGCGACCCCCTGCACGCCGAGGGCGGCCGCACCGACCCCGGTGAGCAGCAACGACAGCGCGGTGACGAGGTATTCGGCCCGCTCGACCCCGAGCAACTCGAGGATCGACGGGTTGGCATCCATGAGGTCGCTCATCTCCACGGTGACCGCGCCGAGCGCGAGGTTCCAGACGACCAGCCCGACCAGCCAGCCGAGCACTGGGCCGCGGGTCAGCCGCCAGGCATACCCGCCCGGGGTGCCCAGGCCGGGTCGCCCGGTGGCCGGCCCGGTGCGGGCGCGCAGCACCCCGCTGCCCAGGTCACGGCCGGCGGCCGTCGCGACGCTGAGCAGCAGCATGACCAGGGCCAGCGCCAGCAACGCCCACAGCCATCCCGGCGCCGGCTGACCCCAGGGGCGCACCTCGGCCAGCCAGTTCATCGGCCCGCTCCAGGTCGCAGCCAGGTTGCGTCCGTCGACGACCGCACGCAGCAGGAAGGTCAGCAGCACGATCCCCATCCCGAGAGCGTGCGCGGTGCGCGCGTCCCGGCACACCTGGGCCGCGAGCAGGCCCACCCCGGCATAGGCGGCGGCGAGCCCGACCAGCGACGCGGCATACCAGGCCGAGCCGGCCGGCGGCAGGCCCGCCGCGACGAGCACCCCGACGCACGACAGCCCCACGACGGACAACACGGAGGCCAGCACGAGGACCGCCGACCCGAGCGGCGCCAGCCGGCCGATCGGGGCCGCGGTGACCAGGTCGGCGCGGCCGGTGTCCTCCTCGTGCCGGGTCAGCCGGATCGCCAGATGCACGGCGACCAGCGGGAAGACGAGCAGCCCCATGAAGCCGACCTCATAGGACACGATGCCGCCGAGCTCGGTGAGGTCGTAGGGGCGTCCGTTGAAGGCGGCGACGGCGGGGGAGAGGCCGATGGAGGCGGCATACATCTGCCGCTTGTCGAGGGTGTCGTAGAGGGTCGAGATGCTCCACCCGGTGGCCGCCACCACGCCGACCAGAACTGCGGCACAGACCAGCAGTCGCAGCCAGCCGGTGCGCACGGTGGCGCGGGCCAGTCGGACGGTGCCCCGCCAGGGGTGGCGCCCCGGCCCCGGGGTGAGGCGGGAGGTCATCGGGCCGATCCCTGCGACTGGTAGTGCTCGAGGAACAGTTCGTCGAGCGACGGCGGGCGCACGGTCAGCGCGATCGGGTCGTTGCCGGCGACCGCGGCCACCACGTCGGGCACCCGGTCGCGGCCCACCCGCAGCGTCGTGTGGACCCCGTCGTCGCGGCGCTCCTCGACCCGGCCCAGCACGCCCGCCGGCTCGGTCAGCCCGACGAGGGGGAGGGTGGTGACCGACTCGATGGTCGTGTGGGTGTTGGCGCGCAGGTCGGCGAGGGTGCCGGTCGACACGGTGCGCCCGGCCCGGATGATCGTCACCCGGTCGCACAGGGCCTCGACCTCGTCGAGGATGTGGCTGGACAGCAGCACGGTGCGGCCGGCCTCGCGGGCCTCGCGGATGCACTGCTGGAAGGCCAGCTCCATGAGCGGGTCGAGCCCCGAGGTCGGCTCGTCGAGCACGAGCAGCTCGACGTCGGCGGCGAGGGCTGCGACCAGCGCGACCTTCTGCCGGTTGCCCTTGGAGTAGGTGCGGGCCCGCTTGGTCGGGTCGAGCTCGAACCGCTCGACGAGTTCATCCCGCCGGCGCCGGTCCTGGCGGCCGGACAGCCCGCCGAGCAGGTCGATGCACTCGCCGCCGGTCAGGCCCGGCCACAGCACGGTGTCCCCGGGCACATAGGCGAGGCGCTCGTGGACGGCCACGGCGTCGGCCCGCGGGTCGGTCCCGAACACCGTGAGCGACCCGGCGTCGAGGCGCGACTGGCCGAGGATCGCCCGGATCGTGGTCGACTTGCCCGACCCGTTGGGGCCGAGGAAGCCGTGCACCTCGCCTGCGGCGACCCGCAGATCGAGGCCGTCCAGCGCCCGGGTGCGCCCGAACAGCTTGACGATGCCGTCGGCGCGGATGAGGTCGCCGGGCGCGGCCCCGATGGACTCGGTGGAAGATTGTGAGAGTGACTGTCTCATGACAGTTACTGTAGCCGAGCCGACCGATAAACTGAAAGTCACTTCCAGCATCCGGGGATACCATCACCCGAGAACACCATCGCAAGGAGTGAGATGGACGATCGCGCGGGCGGCGACCCGGACCTGGCCGCCCTGCTCGCCCGCCTGGCCGACGCGCCCCGCGCCGGCCTGCGTGAGCGGAAGAAGGCCGAGGCGATGCGCCGGATCCAGCAGGTCGGGGTCGAGCAGTTCGAGGAGCACGGCTTCGACGCGGTGACGATCGAGCACATCGCCGGGCACGCCGAGGTCTCGCCGAGTTCGGTCTACCGCTACTTCGGCACCAAGGAGGGGGTCGTCCTGCACGACGAGTTCGACGACCAGATCCGGGCCGCGATCCCGGTGCTGCTGACGCACTACGAGGTGCACACGGCCTTCGAGATCGCGGTCCAGGCGCTCGCGGACAGCCACCTGCTGCAGCCCGGCGGACTGGCCGCGCGGCGCACCCGGCTCTGGCTGGAGGTCCCGTCGATCCGGGCCGCCGGGTTCATCATGCTCGACGAACTGGCCCGCGAGGTCGCCACGGCGATGTATGCCGCCCGCCCCGGCGGCCGGACGCCGGTCCAATGCCGGGTGGTCGCCGCGGCGCTCATGGCGGCGCTGTTCGTCGGGATCGAGCAGTGGTATCTCGACGGGGCCAGCGACGAACTCACCCCGGCGCTGCTCGACGCGATCCGGCTGGTGCGTACCGCTGCACCGGCCATCGGCTGAGCGGCCCAGGTGGCGGCAGCGGCTGGGCCACCCTGCACACGGGACCAGCTAGTGGGGCACGTACGGGCACAACGGGTCGGACTCGAGCGGGTCGCCGGTCCACGCGAAGGCCCGCGCCCGGGAGCCGCCGCACCAGTCGTGGAAGTCGCAGCACCCGCACCGGCCCTTGAACTGCTGCGGGTCGCGCAGCGAGCGCATGAGCGGCGCCTGGCGATAGATGTCGACCAGGCTGCGCTCGCGGACGTTGCCGACACCGACCGGCAGGAAGCCGGACGGGTTGACCTCGCCGTCGTGGGCGATGAAGACGATGCCGTTGCCGTCGCGGATGCCGAAGCCGCGGGCCATCGGCGAGGCCTCGACCTGCTCCCGGGTGCGCCCGGCGCGCAGCGCCGCCTGGGCGTTGACCCGGCGGTAGTGCATCGCCTCGGTGGTCTTGAGCTGGAAGGGGGCGGTGCGGGCGATCTCGCCGAGCCAGCGCAGCAGCCGCTCCGCGGGCCCGGGATCCAGTTCGCGAAGCTGGGCGCCCCGGCCCACCGAGATGAGGAAGAACAGGCTCCACCGCATCAGGGTGCGGCTCGACAGCAACTCGTAGATCGCCGGCAGGTCCGCGGCGGTCTGATCGGTGACCAGGGTGTTGACCTGCACCGGCAGCCCGACCTCGGCGGCGGCGTCGAGCGCCGCCAGGGTCGCCGCGAAGGTGCCGTCGACCCCGCGCAGCCCGTCGTGCGCCGCGGCGGTCGAGCCGTCCAGCGACAACGAGATCGCCTGGACCCCGTCGGCGACGAGTTGGGCCATCCGCTCCCGGTCCAGCAGCGGCGTCACCGCCGGCGCCAGCGAGAAGCCGATGCCGAGCCGCCTTGCCGCAGCGAGGATCTCGCGCAGATCGGGGCGCAGCAGGGGGTCGCCGCCGGTGAAGACGACGTGCGGCAGCGGCGCGCCGAACCCGGCGAACCCGGCCAGCACCCGCCGGACCTCGTCGAGGCTCAGCTCGTCCGGCCCGGGCTGCGCCATGGCGGTGGCCCGGCAGTGCCGGCAGGCGAGGTCGCAGGCGTTGGTCAACTCCCAGTAGACGATCATCGGCGCTCGGTCGTAGGCCCAGCCGTCCGGGCGGACCGCGCCGATGCCCACCGCTGCCGTGGGCGGACTCGTGGTCATCGCGCTCGGTGCTCCCGGTAGTAGCGGACCAGCGCCCGGGTGGACGGGTCCTGCTCGGCCAGCGCGGCCTCGTCGCCGGCGACGGCCGGCTCGAGCGCCTTGGCCAACTGCTTACCCAGCTCGACGCCCCACTGGTCGAAGGAGTCGATGCCCCAGACGATGCCCTGGGTGAAGGTGATGTGCTCGTACAGCGCGACGAGTTGGCCGACCACCGAGGGCGTCAGCGACGGCGCCATGATCGAGGTCGTCGGCCGGTTGCCGGCGAACACCCGGGCCGGGACGATTTGCTCGGCGGTGCCCTCGGCGCGCACCTGCTCGGCGGTCTTGCCGAAGGCGAGCGCCGCGGTCTGGGCGAAGAAG
>CAZYHR010000154.1:0-4979 GCA_964647395.1 uncultured Intrasporangiaceae bacterium
CTGGGGCGGGGGCGGCGGGGGGGGGGGGGGGGGCGGCGGGGCGGGGGGGGGGGGCGGCTGGGGCTGCGGCGGCGCCGGCGGCGGCGGGGGTGGGGGCGGCGGCTGCGGCGGCGGCGGGACCACGGCGCTCGGCTCGGGCAACGCGGGCTCGCGCGGGCCCAGGGGCTGGGTCAGCGACGGCGTGGCGTAGGTCGGGGTGGGGACCACGAAACGCGGACTGGGCCCGGACCGGATCGGCGTCTGCGACCCGGCGGTCGGGGCGGGGGTCGCGGCGGGGGCACCGGTCAGCGCGCCCGCAGCCGAGCGCGGACCACCCTGCGGGATGAGCGTCCACCAGGCCATGAGGACGAGCACGATCGAGAGCGCGCCGAACCCGCCGACCGCGAGGAAGGTCCGCCCGGCACGGCTGCGCACGAGGTCACCCAGGTGTGATGGCATCCGGTCTCCCAGCTCCCGACTGGTACTCCGCAGGTGTCGACCGGTCACACTAGCGCAGCACCGGCCCGCCGACGAGGCTCGACGAGTTCTCCGTCGCGCCCGGACGGGCGGTGGGGTCGGCCGGGCGCGGCACGGGGGTGGGTCCCGTGGGGCTCGAACCCACAACCTACGGATTAAAAGTCCGCAGCTCTGCCGATTGAGCTAGAGACCCGGGCCCCAGCAGCCTAGACGACAGCCGGTATGCCGCGCGGCTGCCCGGCTCGCGGCGCCGCCGGTCAGCCGTGCACCGACGGGGTCCAGGCGACCTGCAACACGTCGTAGCCCTCACGGGTCAGCAGCTGGCCGCGGCCGGGGGCGGCTGGGCGGGCCCGCAACGGCCCGATGAGGGCACCCTCGTTGGGGTCGCCGGACAGCAGCAGGCCCGGCTGGGCGAGGTCTTTGAGGGCGGTGAGCAGCGGGTCGTAGGCGCGGCCGGCGCCGCCGGAGCGGCGGGCGATGACGACGTGCATGCCGACGTCGACGGCCTGGGCCAGCAACGGCCCGACCGACTGCACCGGGTTGCCCTGGCTGGTGGCCACCAACTCGTAGTCGTCGACGACGATGAACGCCTCGCGGCCCTCCCACCAGGACCGGTTGCGCAGCTGGTCGGGGGTGACGTCCGGGCCGGGCAACCGGGTCTGCAGGAACCCGGTGACCCCCTCGATGACGTCGCGGGTCTGCTCGGCGTTCGTGCAGTACTCCGAGACCCACTCCGGGGGGAACTCCCCGAGGTTGGCCCGCCGGTAGTCGACGATGAACAGCTGCGCCCGGTCCGGTCCGTAGACTCGCATGACCTCGTGCATGTACGTGCGCAGCAGCGCGGACTTGCCGGACTGGCCGTCCCCGAAGACCAGCAGGTGCGGCTCGTGCGCGACGTCCAGGCCGACCGGCGCCAGGGCCCGCTCGTTGACGCCGAGCAGCACCCGGCGGCCCTCCGGGGCGAGCTCGCGCACCTGGGCCAGGGTGATCTGGCTCGGCAGCAGCCGCAGCTTGGGCCCGCGCGGACCGGACCACGCCGCGTTGACCCGGGACACCAGGTCGACGACCCCATCGCCCAGCGTCATCGGGTCGCCGGCGCCGTCGACCCGCGGCAGCGCGCCGAGGAAGTGCAGCTTGGTCTGCACGACACCGCGGCCGGGCCGTCCCGCCGGGATGTTCGCCACGACCTTGCGGTCGATCTCGGAGTCCATGGCGTCCCCGAGCTTGAGCTCGTAGCGGGTGCCCAGGATGTCGCGCAGGCCGGTGCGATAGTCCATCCACCGGGTGGCCGCGGTGACCAGGTGGACCCCGAAGGTCAGCGCCCGCTGGGCCAGGCCCTGCAACTCCATCTCGAGCTGGTCGAAGTCGGAGCGCAGCGTGCTCCACCCGTCGACCACGAGGAACACGTCGCCGTAGCCGTCGTCCACCGCACCCTGCGCCCGCCGGGTCCGGTAGGTCTCGATGGTGTCGATGCCCTGGGCGCGGAAGAACTCCTCCCGGGCGTCGGTGATGCCGATGACCTCGGCGACGATCCGGCGCACCACGTCGGGCTCGGATCGCGACCCGACCCCGGCGACATGGGCCAGGTCCCGGAGCCCGGTGAACGTGCCGCCCCCGAAGTCCAGGACGTAGAACTGCACCTCGCGCGGCGTGTGGGTCAGGGCCAGGCCGGTGACCAGGGTGCGCAACAGCGTCGACTTGCCGCTGCGCGGCGCGCCGACCACCGCGACGTGACCGGCCGCGCCGGCCAGGTCGCAACGCAGCACCTCGCGTTTCTGCTCGCGCGGCATGTCGACCGTGCCGACCGGGAAGCGCAGCGGACCCAGCGACCGCCAGGACCGCGACACCAGCCCCAACGCCGGGTCGACGGCCAGGTCGGGCAGCAGTTGGTCGAAGGTGTCCGGCACGTCCAGCGGCGGCAGCCACACCTGGTGGGCCGCCGGTCCCCGCCCCGCCATCGCGTCCACCGCGATGTCGAAGACCGCACGCTTCTCCTGCGGAGCGGTGGCGGCCGCTGCCTCGGCGGCCGCCTCGGCCGCGGCCCGCTCCAGGGCCAGCCGCGAGGTCACCAGCCCCGGCACGAAGGGCAGCGCCTCGCGCCGGGCGAGCACCCCTGCCGCGCCGGCACCGGCTCGGCGCCGCGGCGGTCCGGAGACGTATGCCGCCTTGAACCGGATGAGCGTCGACTGGTCGGGCTTGAGGAAGCCCAGCCCCGGCACGGCCGGCAGCGTGTAGGCGTCGCCGACGCCGATGACCGACCGCGACTCCGACTCGCTGAAGGTGCGCAGCCCGATCCGATAGGACAGGTGGCTGTCCAGCCCCCGCAGCCGGCCCTCCTCGAGCCGCTGCGAGGCCAACAGCAGGTGGATGCCGAGGCTGCGCCCGAGCCGGCCGATCGCGACGAACAGGTCGACGAACTCGGGCTTGGCCGACAGCAGTTCGGAGAACTCGTCGCAGACGATGAGCAGGCTCGGCAGCGGCTCCAGGTGCGGGGCGTCACCCGACGTGCGTGCCTTCTCGTAGTCGCGCAGCGACGCGTAGTTGCCGGAGGCGCGCAGCAGTTCCTGACGCCGGGTCATCTCCCCGGACAGCGCATCCTGCATGCGGTCGACGAGGGTGAGCTCGTCGGCGAGGTTGGTGATGATCGCCGACACGTGCGGCATACCGGCCATGCCGGCAAAGGTCGCGCCACCTTTGAAGTCGACGAGCACGAGGTTGAGGATCTCCGGCGAATGGGTCAACGCCAGCCCGAGCACCAGCGTGCGCAGCAGCTCGGACTTGCCCGACCCGGTTGCCCCGATGACCAGGCCGTGCGGGCCCATGCCCTGCTGGGCGGACTCCTTGATGTCCAACGCCACCGACGACCCGTCGGCCCCGACCCCGATCGGCACCCGCAGTCGGTCGCGCGGCGGCCGGGGCCGCCAGGTCTGGTCGTAGTTGACCGAGTAGATGTCCCCGATGCCGAGCAGGTCGGTCAGCTCGGTACTGCGCGCGAGGGCGTCCTCGCGGACCGGGCCCTCACCGGCATACAAGGGGGTGAGTCGTCGCGCCAGCGCCTCGGCCCCGGCGACGCTGAGCTGGTCGGCGAAACCACGGATCGGCTCCTGCCGGGCCAGCACCGCCGCGACCCGGACCCGGCCCCGGTCGTCGAGGTCCTCCAGGTGCAGCCGCAGCCGGTGCTCGTCGGTCAACTCGTCCCACCGGTCCGGCAGATCCAGCACCGTCATCCCCTGCACGCCGTCCTCGGTGACCACCGAGTTGCCCGGCGGCACGAAGACGTTGTCGATGACCACGAGCACGTGCGGCGACACCGGCGTGCCGGCCGGGCTGAACCGCGACCGGTCGGCCAGGTCGGGGGGCAGCAGGTCGGTGAGTTCGTCGAGGTCCGTGCAGATCAACCGACGCGGCCCCGCCGCGTCGACCTCGCGGCGGCTCTGGGCGTGTGGCAGCCACTTGACCCAGTCCCACTGGGGCAGCGCGGCCGGCTGGGTCAGCACCGCGATGACCAGCTGGTCGGGGGAGTGCAGCAGGGCCGCCTGGGCGATCATCGCCCGGGCCAGCGCGCGGGCCTGGTGCTCGGCCCCGGTGATCTCCACCCGCCCGAAGCTGCGCAGCGCGATCGCCGTCGGCAGGTCCGGCAGCACCCGGTGGGTGGCCAGGAACCGGTGCAGCGCCGAGGCGGCCACCGGGTCGAGCTTGTCGATGGTGTCCGATTCCGGCGGCACCAGCTGCAGACCGAGGTGCTGCGGGCCGACCGCATAGCGGACCAGCAGGTAGTCGGGGTCGTCCGGCCCGCGCTCCCAGACCCGGGTGCGCTCCTCGGCGATGGCCGGCAGCGCGGTCGGGTTGGGGTGCACCCAGGTCAGGTGCTGGCGCTGCTGGGCCGCCGCGTTGCGGGCGAGCTCGCGGACCGTGCGCAGGTAGTTGAGGTATTCGCGGCGGTTGGAGGTCACCTGCGCGGCCTTGCCGGTGCGGGCCCGCCAGATGGAGACGCCGACGAAACCCAGCGTGGCCAGCAGGAAGCCGCCCGCCATGAGCATGCCCCGCGGCCCGGTGTTGGTCATCGCGACGAAGATCACCGAGGCCAGCGACCCGACCATGGGGACCGCGGTCATGACGACGTTGCTGGCCACGCTCTCCCCGGCGAACAGCGGCGGGGGCGGCTGGATCTCGACCTGCCCCTTGGGCATCGGGGGTGGCTCTATGCGGCCCTCGCGATAGACCGAGGCCGAGGTCGTCGTCGACATGCCGGCCTCCCTCGATCGTCGTCACCCACCCTTGGCGGACGTCGGCGCCGGCCGCAGGGTTCCGGCCCGGCCGCGTCGCTGCGCAGCGGTCGGGTCCACGGCATGATAGGCCCGACCGACGACGACCCAGGGGGCGAGGATGGCCGATCACCGGCCGGCCATGGCGCCGACGACCCGGGCGCTGACCATCGTCGACGGCGGGCAGCGCCATGACGTCGTCGTCGACGAGAACCTCTCGGTGGCCGACGTCCTGGACCTCGTGCTGCCCGGCCGGCG
>CAZYHR010000155.1:0-4974 GCA_964647395.1 uncultured Intrasporangiaceae bacterium
CCTCGACCGCGAGCGCGTCGAGCAGGTCGGCATCGTCGCGTAACAGGCCCGCCGAGCGCGCCAGCGCCGCCGGCACCCCCGGCCCGAGCGCCGCGTCGAGGCCGGCCAGCACCGCGCGGGCGCGCACCCGCGCGAACGCCGGGTCGGCGTTGTACGGGTCGCGCCACGGCTCCAACCCCAATGCGGCGCAGGCCTGCTCGGTCTGAGCGCGGGTGATGCCGAGCAGCGGCCGCAGCAACCGGCGACCGTCCCCGAGGGGGCGGGCGGGCGGCATACCGGACAGGGAGCGGGCCCCGGAGCCGCGGGCCAGGCCGAGCAGCACCTGCTCGGCCTGGTCGTCCCGGGTGTGCCCGACCAGCACGGCGACCGCGGTATGCCGCGTGGCCGCCGCCGCGAGCGCGGCGTGCCGGGCGGTGCGGGCCGCCTCCTGCGGACCGCCGCCCGGCCGGACCTGGACGGGCACGACCTCGACCGGATCGAGCCCGAGTTCCTGGCACTGCCGGGCCGCCCGCGCGGCGACCTGGGCCGAGCCCGCCTGCAGGCCGTGGTCGACGACGACCGCGCCGGCCCGCAGACCCGCCCGCGGCGCCTCGAACGCCACCGCCGCGGCCAGGGCCAGCGAGTCCGGCCCGCCGGAGCAGCCGACGAGCACCAGATCCGCGGTGCCGTCGGTCCCGGCTGCACCTGGAGCACCCGGCGCGGCCGCGACCAGGTCGGCGCAGGCCGCCCGCACTGCGTGGCGCAGCGCGGCGACGGCGGGGTCGGGGCCGGGCACGGCAGGCGGCGGGACGCGGGCTACGGGCGGCGGCGGCGTCAGCCGTGCACGCGCTGCACCCAGCGCTCCGGGTGGGCCATCTCGTCGGCGGTGGGCAGGGTCTGCGGAGCGGTCCACACCGCGTTGAACCCGTCGACACCGACCCGGTCGGTGACCGCCCGCACGAACACCGCGCCGTCGGCGTACTGGCGCATCTTCGCCTCCAGCCCGAGCAGCCGGCGCAGCACCCGGTCGAACTGGCTGAGCCCGGCCCGCCGCTGGGTGAACTTGACCCGGATCTCGGCGACGGTCGGCACGACCGCGGGCCCGACGTCGTCCATGACGACATCGGCGTGGCCCTCGAGCAGCGACATGATGGCGGTGACCTGGGCGACCTGCTCCTTCTGCGCCGGGGTGAGCAGCAACTCGGTCAGGCCGGTGCTGCCGGGGGCGAACGCCTCGGGCAGTTTGCGGGCGATCTGGGACAGCCGCTCGGTCAGTTCGGCCGGCGTGGGCGCCAAGTCGACGGCCAGGTTGCGGGAGGTGTCGATCAGGTGCTGGCGCAGCCACGGGACGGCGGTGAACTGGACCCGGTGGGTCTCCTCGTGCAGCGCCACCCAGAGCCGGAAGTCCTGCGGCACCAGCCCCATCTCACGCTCGGCCTGCACGATGTTGGGGGCCACCAGCAGCAGCCGGGGGTCGCCGGACGGGGCCAGGTCGTACTGCCCGAGCACCTTGGTCGACATGAAGGCCAGCAGCGCCCCCAACTCGCCGCCGGTGACCTTGCCGCCGACCGCACTCAGCGCCGCGTTGGGCGGCACCGACGCGGCGGCCATGAGCTTGTCGATCACCGGCTCGAGCAGCGCCCGCATCGAGTCGATGTTGGCGGTGCTCCACCCGGCGCGGTCGACGATGAGCACCGGCGCCGACCCGGGCGGCGACTGCAGGCGCGAGGTCTCGGCGACCGGACCGTGCGAGCGCTCGGCCGCCGACCGCAGGCTGGCCACCGCCTCGCGGGCCTCGGCGGCGCTGACCTTGGGGCCGCTGCCGGCCAGGCGCGCGGCGGTGCTGCGGGCGAAGGCCCAGTCGACGGTGACCCGCGGCGTCGTCCCGCCGTCGCCGTCCTGCGGCTGGCGGTCCCGGGGTGCGGGCAGGTCGGTCACGGCAGGTCCCTTCGTCGGTCAGCGGCACCCGCAGGCCGCGAGGGTCGCTCCGAAGCGGTCCAACGCGGCCCGGGTGGTGGGGGTTCCCGTCGCCGTGCCCTGGGCGACGACGACGAGCACGAGCAGCCGCCCCTCGGCGGTGACGACGGTGCCGGCCAGGGCGTTGACCCCGGTGAGCGTGCCGGTCTTGGCCCGGACGACTCCGGCTCCGGCGCTGGCCTGCGGTGCGGCGAACCGGTCGTCGAGGGTCCCGGACAGCCGCGCGACCGGTAGGCGGCGCACCGTGTCGGCCATCCTCGGCACCCGCCCGGTGGTCCCGAGCAGCACGACGTCGGCGAGCACCCGGGCCGGCACCACGGTCTCGCGGGACAGCCCGCAGGCGTCGGCCAGGTGCACGCCGGCGACGTCCACCCCGGCGGCGCGCACACTGTCCAGCACGTAGGCCGCGGTCGCGTCGGCCCCCTGGCCCTGGCGGGCGGCCGCCTGCCGGGCCAGCGTCTCGGTCAGCGCGTTGTCGCTGTCGGTCAGGGCCAGCGCGAGCAGGTCCTCGACCGGCGCCGAGGTCACCTCGGCCAGCGTGGTCGCCGGCTGCGGCGCGCTCACCTGCCCCGGCTGGTATGCCGCGGCCACGCCGCGCTCGGTCAACCGGGCCGCCAGCGCCCGGGCGGTGGCCCCGACCGGGTCCGCGGGGGCGGGCGGGCCGGGCCGCGCCCGCTGGGTGGCCAGGCCGAGCGTGGTGATCCGGTCGGTGAACCCGCCGGCGAGCAGCCCGTCCGGCCAGCTGGGCTGGGCCGGCGGGCCGGGGGCGTAGGACAGGTCGACGACCAGGTCGACCCGGGTGGTGCCGGTCGCCTGGAGCGCCGCGGCCGCCCGGTCGGCCAGGTCGGCCAGGCCGGCCCGGCCGGCGACCGCCGCGGGGTCGCCGGCGCCGGGCGCGAGCAGGGTGTCGCCGCCGGCGACCAGCACGACCTGGTCCGGGGCGGCCCCGCGGACCAGCCGGGTCGACAGGGTGGTGCCGGCGGGGAAGGCCCGGTGCACCGCGACGGCGGTGAGCAGTTTGACGGTCGAGGCGGCCGGGCGGGACTGGTCGGCGGCGCGGTCGAGCAGGTGCTCGCCGGTCGTGCCGTCGCGCACCGTGACCGCCGCGTCCTGCAGCGCCGGCAGGGCGAGCACCGGATCGACGGCGGCGGCCGTCCCGTCGGGGGTCGGCAGGGGCCCGGCGCTGCCGGCCGGGGCCAGTGGCGCACGCTCAGCGGGCAGGCTCGGCAGCGCGACCGGCGCGCTGGGTGCGGCGGCCGTGGTCGGCGCCGGCGGGTCGGGCGGGGGTGCGAGGGTGAGGATGCCGGGGGCGACATCGACAGCGTCCAGGGCGGCATACCCGGTCAGGGCGAGCAACGATGCGATGGCGACCGTCGCTGCACGTCGCACCACTGACCCCCTAGGCTGGGCTCCGAGCCACCAGATCTTGACCAGCGTAGGTCAGGGCAGCCGACGATGGAGGAGCACGTGGAGTTCGACGTCACCATCGAGATCCCCAAGGGGCACCGCAACAAGTACGAGGTCGACCACGCCACCGGACGCATCCGCCTGGACCGGCTGCTGTTCACCTCGATGAGCTATCCCTCGGACTACGGCTACATCGAGGACACCCTGAGCCCGGACGGTGACCCGCTGGACGCCATCGTGCTGCTCGACGAGCCGACCTTCCCCGGGTGTCTGGTGCGCGCCCGGCCGGTCGGGGTCTTCCAGATGACCGACGAGGCCGGCGGTGACGACAAGGTCCTGTGCATCCCGGCCGGTGACCCGCGCAAGGCGCACATCACCGAGTTGGAGCAGATCAACAAGTTCGAGGTCCAGGTCATCGGGCACTTCTTCCAGACCTACAAGGACCTCGAGCCGGGCAAGTCGGTGCAGAGTTCCAGTTGGCTGCCCCGCGTGGACGCCGAACAGGTCGTCATCGAGGCGATCGAGCGGGCCCGCGAGGCGGGCCTGAGCACGGCTCGCTGGCGGATGCCCGAGAACCACTGACCCGGACCCCCGACCGGCCGGCCCGCCGTCCGCCGGGTCGGGACCGGGCCAGCGTTTCGTGGTCCACTGGAGCATGGCGCACACGGATACCGACATCGACGGCGGACAGCGGGTCGTCACCGCCAGCCGGGTGGTCAACGCCCCCGCGGCCCGGATCTTCCAGCTCATCGCCGATCCGGGGCAGCAGCCCCGGTGGGACGGCAACGACAACCTCGCCGAGGCACCGCAGGCCCGCCGGGTCACCGCGGTGGGCGACGTCTTCGTCATGCGGATCACCAAGGGGTCGCTACGCGACAACCACGTGGTGGAGTTCGACGAGGGCCGCCGGATCGCCTGGCGACCGGCCGAACCGGGTTCGCCGCCGCCCGGGCATCTGTGGCGCTGGGAGTTGGAGCCGGTCGACGAGCAGGTGACGGTGGTGCGGCATACCTATGACTGGTCCGCGCTGACCGACGAGCAGCGCATCCCGCGGGCGCTGGCCACCGGCGAGGCCCAACTGCTGGCGAGCATCGAGCGGCTGGCGGCGCTGGCCGAGGCGGCGGGCTGACCCGGCGGACCGCGTCGCCCGCGCGGCGGGTCACCCCGGGCGGCCGCCGTAGGCCATGAGGTTGCGCGGGCCGTAGATCGAGGAGATCTTGACGACGTCGCCGCGCTGCGGGGCGTGGATCATCTGGCCGTTCCCGATGTAGAGCCCGACGTGGTAGATGTTCCCGACGCTGCCGTAGAAGACCAGGTCGCCGGGGCGCAGGTCGGCGATCGCGACGCGGGCCGTCTGGGCGTACTGGGTGCCGGTGTAGTGGCCCAGCCGGACCCCTGCCTGGGCCCAAGCCTTCATGGTCAACCCGGAGCAGTCCCACGCGTCCGGTCCCTCGCCGCCCCACAGATAGGGCTCGCCCAGTTGGGCGCGGGCGAACCCGATGACCGCGCCGACTCCCGCACTCGGGGCCGGCGGGCTCGGCGGCTGGGCGGGCGGGGCCGGCGGCTGCGCCGGCGGCTGCGCCGGCGGCCGGGTGGGCTGAGCCGGCGGAG
>CAZYHR010000156.1:0-422 GCA_964647395.1 uncultured Intrasporangiaceae bacterium
GACGGTCTTGCCGAGATCCCAGGCGGTGTTCTTGATGACGTACTTGAACTTCATCATGTCGTCGCCGGAGTGCAGCAGCGTGTTGAAGGTGTAGTTGATCTCCTGCTGCCCGCCCGAGCCGACCTCGTGGTGCGAGCGCTCGACCCGCAGGCCCACCTCGTTGAGGTTGAGACACATCTTGTCGCGGATGTCGGCGAAGTGATCCACCGGCGACACCGGGAAGTAGCCGCCCTTGACCCGCGGCTTGTAGCCGAGGTTGCCGCCCTCCTCGACCCGCCCGGTGTTCCAGGCGGCGGCCTTGGAGTCGATGAAGTAGTAGCCGGCGTTGGCCTTGGTCTCGAACCGCACGTCGTCGAAGATGAAGAACTCCGCCTCGGCGCCGAAGTAGGCGGTGTCGGCGATGCCGGTCGACTTGAGGTAGG
>CAZYHR010000156.1:432-4924 GCA_964647395.1 uncultured Intrasporangiaceae bacterium
CGCGCGGCTTGTAGCCGAGGTTGCCGCCCTCCTCCTCGCGACCGGAGTTCCACGCGGCGGCAATCGAGTCGAGGTAGTAGAAGCTCTCGTTGGCCGACGTCTTAAACCGCACGTCGTCGAAGACGAAGAACTCGGCCTCGGCGCCGAAGTAGGCGGTGTCGGCGATGCCGGTCGACTTGAGGTAGGACTCGGCCTTGGCGGCGACGTTGCGCGGGTCGCGGCTGTAGGGCTCGTCGGTGAAGGGGTCGACGATCGAGAAGTTCATGATGAGCGTCTTCTCGGCGCGGAACGGGTCGAGGTAGGCCGTGCGCACGTCCGGCACGAGCTTCATGTCCGACTCATGGATCGCCTGGAAGCCGCGGATCGAGGACCCGTCGAACGCCTGGCCGACCGTGAAGAAGTCCTCGTCGACGTTCTGCGCCGGCACGTTGAAGTGCTGCATGACCCCGGGCAGGTCACAGAACCGGATGTCGACGAACTTGACGTCCTCGTCCTTGATGAAGGCGAGGACCTCGTCGGCTGAACTGAACACACCAACCTCCTGGTAACCGGCCGGGCTCGTCCAGACTGCGGTCTGGCCACACGCACCCGGCATGTGCATCGGGACGACAGTAGGACTGCGGCGTATCCCGGCTGTGATCGCTGTGTTTCCGGGGTGTTAACGCTCTCAACTAGGCTGCAGGGGTGGTGGACCGCAGAGACGTCGCGTCGTGGCTGGACGGACCGCGCGCCTACACCAAGACCGCGGACGACTACCCGGGCAAACGGCTCGGTATGCCGCAGCAGGGCCCCGGCTCGATCGCCCGGTTCGGCCGTCGGCTGGCGGCGATCTGCATCGATTGGACGATCTGCCAGCTCGTCTCGGTGCTGTTCTTCCGGATCGAGCTGGGCCACAACGGGTCCGGCGCGTTCGCCCCGCTCGGCGTGTTCGCCGTCATGAACATCCTCATGCTGCCGACCATGGGCTCCACCGTCGGGCAGCGGCTGCTCGGCGTCGGGCTGATGTCGCTGGGCGGCCGGCCCGCCGCCCTGGTCCAGGTGCTCATCCGCACCCTGCTGCTGTGCCTGGTCATCCCCGCGGTCATCTGGGACCGCGACGGACGCGGCCTGCACGACAAGGCGGCCCAGACGGTGCTGGTGCGCCGGTGACCTCGACCCGCGACACCGTGGACCTGGCCGCGGTGCTGCGCAGCGCGGCATACGGGATCTATCCGCAGGCGGACGGGGGCTGGCAGCGCGCCGAGCTGTGGCGCCGCGGGGTGGAGGCGGTGGTCGCCTTCACCGGGCACGCCTATCTGGCGATCGGCTCCGACCTGACCGACGTCGAGTTGGACGCCCTCGGGGTCGACGGGCACGGCGGGGCGCACCACCCGCACGTCGCCGAGCGGATCCGTGGCTCGGGCTGGGCCGACAGCCTCGACGTGCTGCTGGTGCGGCCGCTGCCGTTGAGCACTCTGCCGCGCACCACCCCCGAGGTCGAGGTGGTACCGCGCGACGACCTCACCGCCCACCCGCGGATCGAGGCCGCCGCCAACGTGCGCTCGGGCATCCGCGTGCTCGGGCTGCCGGCCCGGCGCTCGCGCTCCTTCGTGACGATCGCCGACGGCCTGGGCGGGCTGCCCGAGATCAGCATCGAGGTCACCGGCGAGCAGAAGGGCCGCGACCTGCTGGACGCGGCCCTCGGCTGGTGTGCCGCCGAGCTCGACCCGGACGTGCCGCTGGTGGCCTCGGTGCCCCCCGGCAACGCGCGCTCGCTGCGACTGTTCCTGCGGGCCGGGTTCCTGCCGGTCGGCTCGGTGCAGCTGTTCCGGCCGGAGCGGCTGCCGTGGGAGACCGAGCTGATCCAGCGCAGTTGACCGGCGGCGCCGCACGTATCACCGGCCGGGAGGGGCGCTCTTACCCTCGACAGGAGCAGCATCGGCTGGGAGCAGGAGATGACACCGACCAGGCACCGCAGGTGTGGCATCGGCCACGCCGGCCGGCGGCGACCGTGCGCGGCGGATGTCACCCGGACATCTCGGGCAGGGTTCGGTAGGGTCGTGCTGATGGATCGGAGGACCGGGCTGGACGGCGCCACCCTGACGGAGCTGGTCGAAGCAGCCCGAGCAGGACGACAGCCGGCGTGGGACGAGATCGTCCGGCGCTTCACCGGGCTGCTCTGGGGAGTCGCCCGGGCCCACCGCATCGAGTCGCACCTGGCCGCCGATGTCGTGCAGCGCACCTGGCTGCGCCTGGTCGAGTCGCTCGACCGCATCGAGCAGCCCGAGGCCCTGCCCGGGTGGCTGCTCACCACGTCGCGCCGCGAGGCGCTGCGGGTGCTGCGCGCCCACGGCCGCGAGCTGGTCGACCTCGACGACGACCCGGTCGAGCGACCCGACCCGAGCGTGCCGGAGCTCGACGTGCACCTGCTGACCAGCGAGCGCGACGCCGAGCTGTGGCGCTGCTTCCGTGGCCTCACCGAGCGCTGCCAGCGGCTGCTGCGGGTGCTCATGTCGCCCGAGTGCCCGCCCTATGCCGAGGTCGCCGTGGCGCTGGACATGCCGGTCGGCTCGATCGGACCGACCCGCGGACGGTGCCTGGGCCAGTTGCGCCAGCTGCTGTCCCACTCGGACTACGACTTCGCCGGCACGGGAGGGGGCAGCTGATGAGCGACGCCGAGACCCGCCACGGCCTCAGCCCCCAGGACCGGCAGCTGCTCGACTGGCTCGGCCAGGTCGTCACCGTCGTCGACCCGGAGCCGCCGCACCTGCGCGAGCTCGGCCGGCTGGCCCTGTCCGTGCGGCGCGTCGACGCCGAGCTCGCGGCACTCATCGCCGATTCCGACCGGCTGGTCGGGGTGCGCCGGGCCGGTCCGGCCGGGGTGCGGCTGCTGTCCTTCGAGCTGGGTTCGATGCTCGCCGACGTCGAGGTGCACCCCCGGCCCGGTGACCGGTTGCGACTGGTCGGGGTGATCGACGGCCTGGCCGGACCCGGCCGGGTGGACGTCGAGACCGGCAGCGCGACGACCCAGTCGGTCGAGGTCGACGCCGTCGGCCGGTTCGCCGCCGACGCCGTGCCGGCCGGGCTGCTGCGGCTGCGCATCCTCGCCGAGGGCGTGGACGTCACCACCGAGTGGGTGCGCGGCTGAGCCGCTGACTAACCGCCCCAGGCCAGGAAGCTGCGCGCCGCCGCGCTGGCCGCCGGGTCGGACTCGGTATGCCGCCGCGCCACCAGCCAGGCGTCCGCCAGGTCGGCGCCGTCGGCCAGCGCCGCATGGACCGCGGTCATGACCGCCACGGTGGCCACGTCGCTGACCGGCACGACGGCCGCGAGCACCTCGCGCACCCCGAGCCCGAGCAGGCCGGTGACCAGCCCCATCCCCTCGTCCAGGCCGACCGCGTGGCTGTCGCCCGCGTCGCAGGCCGACAGCAGCACGGTGTGCGGCAGCCGGCCCAGCCGGTGCAGGTCGTGCAGGTGCAGCGGGCCGTCCGCGAGCTCGACGTGCGAGAACAGCGGCGCATCGGAGCGGAAGGCCCCGTGGGTGGCCAGGTGCGCCACCGTCGCGCCGTCGAGGGCCGCGGCGGTGGCCGTGGTGGTGGCCCGGGCACCGCGCAGCACGATGACCTCCGGTGCCGTGGCGGCGTGCAGGGCTCCGACCGACAGGACCTCCTCGTCGGCCGCGGTCAGCCCCGGTCCGGCGGCGACGACGACCCGGCCGCGCGGGCGGGGCCGGGGGGAGGCCAGCCAGTGCCGCGCCGAGGTGGCCAGCGTCACCGCTCGGTCGTGCAGTTCGGGGACCAGCCCCCAGGGCGCCGAGTGCAGGGTGGCGGGCGGCACGAGCACCACCCGGGCGGGCAGCGAGCCGGCCAGCGGGCCCAGGGTCGCCTCGGACAGCCGCCGCCCGACCGGCGCCAGGTCGACGGCCCGCCCGTAGACCACCCGGCGCAGCGCGAACCGGGCCTGCTCGCCCTCGCGCACCGCGGCGGCGGCGCTGCCGATCCGATGGCGGGTGACCCGCCCGGCGTGCACCTGCACGGCATACAGCTCGCCGGCCACCTCGACCAACGACAGCAGCGCCGCGGTCCCGAGCCGCTCGACGAGCCGGTCGAGGTCCAGCCGGCTGGCCGAGCCGGCCTCGCCCTGCACCCGCCGGTGGTGCCGGCGCACCTCGGCCTCGTGCCGGGTGCGTTCCCGGGTCAGCTGCTCGATCAGGCCGGGGTCGTCGGCCCCGATGAGCCGCCGGGTCGTCTCGCGCACGCCGGCCACCGCCGCGGCCAGCGCCGGATCGTCGGGCGGCACGGCCGGCGGCCGGGCCAGCGCCGAGGCCCGGACCCGCTCGGTCCAGGCGAGCAGCCGGCGCGGTGGCCCGGCCAGCGCGGTCTGCAGCGCGAGAGCGGCCAGGTCGCGGGCCTGGCTGGTCGAGGTGGCCCGAAGCTCCGGGTCGACCAGCGTCCCGCGGTGCTCGTCGAGGGCGTCCAGCCCGCGGCGGCAGGCCGCCCGGCGCCGGGCCGGG
>CAZYHR010000157.1:0-4886 GCA_964647395.1 uncultured Intrasporangiaceae bacterium
GCGTCCGGCGTGGCTCCGGCGTCCGGCGTGGCTTCGGCGTCCGCCGGGGTCCGGGTGCCGGGCGAGTCGTCCGCGGGCGGTGCGGCGGGGGTCGCGGCGGCCTTCTTGCGGGTCGCGCGCTTACGGACCGCCCGCGGCGCCGCCGGAGCGGTGGCGGCGCCGGCAGCCTCGGGAGCATCGGTCCGGTCAGCCTCCGGGGCGGGCGCCTCGTCGGCAGACACGGCGGCCGCGGCGGCGGGCGCCGCCGCCTTCTTGCGGGTGCGTCGGGCCCGGGCCGGGGCCGGGGTGTCCGGGCCGGCCCCCTCGAGCGACTCGGCCACGGCCGTGCCGGGTGCCTCGCCTGCGGCCGGCTGCGCCACCGGCGTGGTCTCGGCGGCGGCGAGGTCCTCGGGGCGTTCGTCGGTGTGTTCCTGGGGAGCCATCAACGGCATCCTTCCGTCCCGGCGCAATGACGCCACACCGGGCGGAGCCCTCGTCACCGCGCAGGACGCGGTCGGCATCGGCGCGCCGCGGATGCGGCACGACGGAAGTCGTTCGCTACGCCGTCGTCGGTTCGCGCAGGGTGCGCGGCACCGGTCAGGCGCCGACGCCGTCCTCCAGCGGATCGCCCACCGTGGCACCGGGACGCAGGGGCCCTTGGGCCAGCCGGGTCGCCAGGGGCGTCGTCGGCGGCTCCAGAGCGGCGGCTGCGCGAAGCGCGGTCAGGACGTCGTCGGGTCGCACGGCAGGTGTGGTGTGTCGCACGACCATCCGGAATATCGCACACCCCGCGGGGGTCCAGGGTGCTGCCCCGCCGGCGGCCGGGGTGTCGTCGACCGTCATCGCGAGCACCGCCGCGCGCGCATCGAAGGTGCGCGGGCCGGCTTTGAGGACCCGGGTCACCTCGACCCGCTCGCAGGCCAGGAAGGCCTGCGCGGCGGCCTGCAGCACGCCCACCTCGAGGTCGCGGAAGGCCAGCACCCAACTGCTGGCCTCGCGCCGGTCGGCCAGCGCGCCCGGCACGGCCTCGACGGCCCGCACGAGGTCCAGTCCGTCGGGAAGCGCCGCGTCCAGCGCCTCTCGCAGCCGCTCGGGGTCCGGCCGGGCGGCCACCGAGATCTACACGTACTCGGCCTCGCTCGCGGCACCGGTCGGGGCGGCGTTGGCATACGAGATGCGCGGGTGGGGGTGGAACCCGGCGCTGAACGCCATCGGCACCTCGGCCCGGCGCAGGGCCCGCTCCAGGGCCCGCTGGAAATCGCGGGTCGAGGAGAACCGCAGCCGCCCGCGGCGCGCATATTGCAGCCGCAACTTCTGGGCCACCGGCGCGGGCGGCGGCCCCTCGGGTTCACGCTGTCTGGTCCCCACGGCGCCCCAGGCTACGCCGCGGCCGACGACAGCGTCAGACGCGACTGCGCCGGAAACGACCGCGTCAGGCCAGCGACAGGGTGAGTTGATGGACGCCGTGCTCGATGGTCCCGGCCCAGCCACGCCGGTTCAGCACGTGCAGCATCGGCCAGTTGCCGACCGCGACCTCGGCGTGCAACTGCCGGTAGCCCCGGTGTCGGGCAACCCCGGTGACCAGGTCGACCAGCCGGCCGCCCAGCCCCTGGCCCTGCCAGTCGTCCTGGACCAGGAAGCCCACCGAGGCGTGGCCCGGCGACTCGTTGTGCACCAGGTGGGTCAGCGCGATGATGTCGCCGCGGTCGGTGAAGGCGGCGAGGGTTTCGCCGAGGCTGGGGTCGTACATCCACTCCAGCAGCGGCTCGGGGACGACCCCGCCGACGTCGCTCGCCTCGAGGCGCACCGGCTCGAGGCATCGACGCTCGAGGCTGCGCTCGGAGCAGCGCGCGTGCATCTGCTGGATCAAGCAGTGGTCCTGCTCGGTCACGGGGCGGATGTGCAGGGTGCCCGCGGGCACCTGCAGGTCCACCCGGGCGGGGTCGGTTGCGGCCGGGTCGGTCACCCGGGCCTCCTCTCAGGGACGGTGGGTGGCACCAGCATGACACCGGCTCGGGTCGGCGACGACATCGTCGCCGCCTCATCGGGCCGCCGGCCACGCCGATCGCTAGCCTCGGGGTATGGCCTCCCCCGCCGACGCCGGGTCCGAATCAGCGCAGCCGGCGGTCCTCCGCTCGGCCGAGCGCCTGGTCTTCTTCAGCGACGCCGTCATCGCCATCGCCATGACGCTGCTCATCCTGCCGCTCATGGAGGCCGTCGGCGAGGCAGCCCGGCAGGGCCTGCACGCCGGCGAACTGCTCGAGGAGCACGGCGGCCAACTGGGCAGCTTCGTCCTGTCCTTCGGGCTCATCGCCGGCTTCTGGGCGGTCCACCACCGCACCTTCAACCACGTGCGCAGCTACACCCCGGCGCTGCTGTGGCTCAACGTCCTGTGGCTGCTCACCGTCGTGTGGATGCCGGTGCCGACCGCGATGACCGGCCAGATGCGCACCGAACCGGCCCTGATCGGGCTCTACGTCGGTACGCTGCTGGCCAACAGCCTGGTCATGCTCCTCATCAACGTGCTCATCCTGCGCACCCCGGCGATCTGGGAGCCGAACCGACCCACCCGGCCCGCAGGGGGTCGCGGCCCTGGCCGGCACCGCTCTGCTCATGGTGCTCGCCCTGGTCGTGGGCGTGCTGGTCCCGGCGGTCGGCTACTTCGCGCTGTTCCTGCTGTTCCTCACCGCACCCACGGGCCGGCTGCTGCGGCGCGTGCTGGGCCGCCGGGGCTGACCGGCGCGGGTCCGCGGCGGCCGGGCACCGCGCCGGCAACCCGGTCGAGAGCACCCGCGCGGTTCTGGGAGGATGCCCCCCATGACCGACACGTCCACCCGCCCGACCTCGATCCCCGACCGGCCCACGGTCGACGGCCTCGAGGAGAAGTGGGGGGCGGTATGGCAGCAGGAGGGCACCTACCGCTTCGACCGCGAGCGGGCGCTCACCCTGCCCAGGACGCAGATCTTCTCGATCGACACCCCGCCGCCGACCGCCTCCGGCTCGCTGCACATGGGGCACGTGTTCTCCTACACGCACACCGACTGCATGGCCCGCTACAAGCGGATGGCCGGCCTCGAGGTGTTCTACCCGATCGGTTGGGACGACAACGGCCTGCCGACCGAGAAGCGGGTGCAGAACTACTACGGGGTGCGGGGGGACGCGCAGTTGCCTCACGACCCCGCCTTCACCCCACCGCACCGGGGCGACCGGTCCTCGACGAAGTCGGCCGACGAGGTGCCGATCAGCCGGCAGAACTTCATCGAACTGTGCGAGGAACTCACCGTCCTGGACGAGCAGGCCTTTGAGTCGCTCTTCCGCCGCATGGGGTTCTCGCTCGACTGGGACATCAGCTACCGCACCATCGACGACCACTCCCGGGCCACCTCGCAGCAGGCCTTCCTGCGCAACGTGCGCCGCGGCGAGGCCTACACCTCCGACGCCCCGGGCCTGTGGGACGTGACCTTCCAGACCGCGGTGGCCCAGGCCGAGCTCGAGGCCCGCGACTACCCCGGCCACTACCACCGGGTGGCCTTCCACGCCGCCGACGGCCCGGTGTGGATCGAGACGACCCGTCCCGAGCTCATCCCCTCGGTCGTGGCGCTCATCGCCCACCCCGACGACCAGCGGTATGCCGCCCGCTTCGGCTCGACGGTCACCTCCCCGTTGTTCGGGGTCGAGATCCCGGTGCTGGCCCACCCGGCGGCCGAGCCCGACAAGGGCGCCGGCATCGCCATGTGCTGCACCTTCGGCGACCTCACCGACGTGCAGTGGTGGCGCGACCTGCAGTTGCCCAACCGCTCGCTGGTGACCCGCGCCGGGCGGATGCAGCTCGAGACCCCGCCGTGGCTGGCCGGCACCCCCGGCGCGCCGCTGTACGCCGAGCAGGTCGCCGGCGCAACGCTGTTCGCCGCGCGCAAGGCCATCGTCGAGGGTTTGCGCGACAGCGGTGACCTCGACGGTGAGCCGGTCCCGACGATGCGCAAGGCCAACTTCTACGAGCGTGGCGAGAAGCCGCTGGAGATCGTCTCCACCCGGCAGTGGTACATCCGCAACGGCGGCCGCGAGGTGGACCTCAACGACAAGCTCATCGGCATGGGCCGGTCGATCGCGTTCCACCCGTCGTTCATGCTGTCCCGCTACGCGAACTGGGTGGCCGGGCTGACCGGCGACTGGCTGATCTCCCGGCAGCGGTTCTTCGGGGTGCCGATCCCGGTCTGGTACCGCCTCGACGACGCCGGCGAGCCCGACTACGACGACCCCATCCTGCCCGAAGAGGCCGACCTGCCGGTCGACCCCGCGGCCCAGCCCGCACCCGGCTACACCGAGCAGCAGCGCGGGGTGCCGGGCGGATTCGTCGGCGACCCGGACGTGCTGGACACCTGGGCGACCTCGTCGCTGACCCCGCAGATCGCGGCGGGCTGGCGCGGGCCGGACGGCGCGCCGGACGAGATCTTCGCTCAGGTCTTCCCGATGAACCTGCGCCCCCAGGCGCACGACATCATCCGCACCTGGCTGTTCGCCACGGTGGTGCGCTCGTTCTGGGAGCACGGCACGGCGCCGTGGACCGACGCCGCGATCTCCGGCTTCATCCTCGACCCGGACCGCAAGAAGATGAGCAAGTCCAAGGGCAACGCCGTCACCCCCGAGGAACTGGTCAAGGCCAACTCCTCCGACGCCGTGCGCTACTGGGCCTGCTCCGGACGGCTGGGCACCGACTCGGCCTTCGACCCCGGCCAGATCAAGGTCGGCCGTCGCCTGGCCATCAAGATCCTCAACGCGAGCAAGTTCGCGCTGTCCTTCGGCGAGGTCGACGGCGACCTCGGCGCGGCCGTCACCGAGCCGCTGGACCGTTCGATGCTCTCCGCGTTGGCAACCGTGGTGCGTTCTGCGACAGCCGGATTCGAGGC
>CAZYHR010000158.1:0-4877 GCA_964647395.1 uncultured Intrasporangiaceae bacterium
GCCGGGCGGGCCACGGCGCGCTCGCCCAGGGCCCGCTCCAGCGGGTGGGTCGAGGTGCGCCAGCGCGCGGCGGCGGCCAGTTCGGCGTCCCGGACCGCGCCGCGCCCCAGCGCGGCGGCCTCCAGCGCCGCGGCCAGGTGCGCCGACGGGGTCTCCGGCGACCGGATCGCGGCCAGCCCGGCGGCGACCCGGCGCAGCGCGGCGAGCCGGGCCGGGTCGGGGGCCCGGTCCGGCCGGGCCAGGGCGGCGGCCCGCAGCGCCACCCACCGGGCCTGCACCGTGTAGCTCCCGCGTCGTTGCCGACGGAACTGCCGGTATGCCGCGTCGGCCAGCTCGACGGCCGCGGACACGTCGCCGGCCTCCAGCGCCGCGGCGGCGGTGACCAGGCGCAGGTCGGCGGCCAGGGTGGCCGGCAGGTCGCGGCGGGCCAGGGCCCGCAGCCCGGCCTGCTGCGCCTCGTCGGCCAGGCCGGCCCCGAGCAGGAAGCGGCAGCGCTGCTCGTGTCGGTCGACGATGTCGGTGTGCAGGGCGGCGCAGCGGGCCTCGACCTCGTCGAGCAGCCCCAGCGCGCGGGGCAGGTCGGCCTGCGCCCAGGCGGCGTTGGACAGGTTGAAGACGCAGACGACCGCCTCGCGGTCCTGTCCCAGCCGGGTGAACAGCCGCTCCGCCTGCTGGTCGTGCGCGCTGGAGCGTTGCACGTCGCCGAGCAGCGCGTACGCCCAGGCGGTGTTGAGGGTGCAGCGGGCCTCCCAGAGCAGATCCTGGGCGGCCCGGGTGGCCGGCAGCGCGATGGCCAGGTCGTCGAGAGCCTCGTGGGCCCGGCCCAGCCGCAGCAGGGCGTAGCTGCGCCGCAGCAGCATGTGCGGCAGCGTCTCGGGGTCGGCCAGCCGCACGGCGGCGGTGAGGTCGCGCAGTCCGGCGGCGGTGCTGCCCCCCTCGACCCGGGCCACCCCGAGCGAGGCCAGCACGTCCGCCTCGCGCTGGGCATCCCGCGCGCGTTGCGCCCAGCGCCGGGCTGCGCGCAGTTCGCGCACCGCTGCGGCGCTGTCGCCGTGCTCGCGGGCCACGATGCCCAGCGTCTGGTGAGCCATCGACGCGACCAGCGGCGCGGGCGCGGCGGCGAGCAGGGCCCGGGCGCCGTCCACCGCCTCCTGCGGGCGGGCCAGGGCGAGGTCGAGGACCCGTCGGGCCTCGGCGGGGGACGCGTCGGCGGCGGTGGGCGTCGTGGGGTGCAGGGCAGAGTCGCGCATCGTCGTGCCGTCCACGCTAGTGGGCCGGCCCGCACCTGGCGGCCGTCGGGTCGGACCCGCGCCGATTCGGTTGCCGGGCCGACCGGGTGGTGTCACAGTGGGAGCGGCGGCGCCGTCACTCTCCCAGCCAGACGGCCCGACGATGGGAGCCTGCATGGCCAGCGACCAATCCCCCGGCCCCGAAGTGACCGCCGAGGACCCCGTCCTGCCGGACGAGCCGCTCGCCGGCCGCGAACGCGACCAACGGACCGCCGACCAGGTGCGGGCCATCGTCGAGGCCCTGGGTGGCCCCGACGCGGTCGGCGTGGTCTCGCAGGCCCAGCGGGCCGACGGCGGCGTGTCCGAGTACGAGGCCAAGGCCGGGGACTACGGCGAGATGGTCTACATGTTCCAACGCGGCCGGATCCTGGTCCGCGACGTCGACCTGCCGCGGGTCGCCGAGGTCCCGATCATGCGTGAGGAGGGCATCCACCCGGTGCCCGACGGCATCAACGGCCTGACCACCCTCGAGGTCCGGGACACCTTCGCGGTGCTCGCGGCCATCGACGCCGAACTGGGCTCGGGGGCGGCCTTCCCGGACCACGTCGTCCACCTGACCTCCGGCGGCAAGGGCAGCGCCTGCCCGGCCACCGAGCCGCACCCGCCCGGTCGGCGGACCCCGTGGCCCACCCGGGACGTGCACCACTGCTGCGACGGCTCGACCGCCCTGGTGGCCCTCGTCGACGCCGGCTTCGACCCGCTGACCGCCGAGCAGACCGAGTGGCTGCACGGGGTCTGCGGGGACGCCGAGACCTATGACCCCGACAACATCGGCCCCTACACCGGTCACGGCACCTTCGCGGCCGGGGTGGTGCGGCAGATGGCACCGGGCTGCGCGGCATACGTGCACGGCTTCCTCGCCCACGGCGGCGCGGCGTTCGAGAGCGAACTCATCGTCAACGGTTTCGCCAAGGCCCTGCGCAGCGCGCCGGACATCGTCAGCATCTCGGCCGGGACGTATACCCGCGACGACAACGGCATGCTCGGCTTCCGCGTCGCCTGGGAGCAGTTCGGCACCAAGGGCACCGTCGTCGTCGCGGCTGCCGGCAACGACTCGGACCGCAAGCCGTTCTTTCCCGCGGCCGACTGGTATGCCGTGGGGGTCGGCGCGCTCGACGTGCACGGCGCGCGGGCGTCCTACACGAATTTCGGCTCGTGGGTGGACTGCTACGCCGTCGGCAGCCAGCACGTCAACGCCTTCCCGCGCGGGACTTACCACTACGAGCAGGCGCCGCGGCGCGGGCAACGGGCCCGGCTGCCCGACGGGCTGGCCAAGTGGAGCGGCACGTCGTTCGCGACGCCGCTGGTCGCCGGCGTCATCGCCGGGCGGATGACCTGGAGCGGGGAGTCCGGCCGCGACGCCGCCGACGCGGTGCTCGACCTGGCCCGCAAGCACGCCCAGCCGCACGTCGGCGCCGTGGTCCAGCCGTGGATGGCCTGCCGGCCCGGCTGGCGGTGCGGCTGATCGTCAGCGGACGGCCGCGGCCGGGGGCTTGCCCTCGGGCCGGAGGTCGCCCGCCAGGATGCGGGCCAGGGCGGCCGGCAGGTCGTCGGCCGGCGAGCCGACGTCGCGGCCCGCGAAGGCCTGGGCCAGGTGCGGGAAGCGGCTCGCGACCCGCTCGGGCCACCAGTCCGGTGGCGCGGGCGTGTCGACGAGCGAGAACTCCATGGCGCAGTAGGCGCGCACGGTCGTGGACAACTGCAGGGCGAGCCCCGGGACGTCCGAGCACCCCCGGGCGGTGAGGCTGCGCACCAGCAGGTCGAGCCAGCCGAGGGCGCGGGGCGCCAGCGGCATTCCTCGGGGTTGGACGACCGCGAGCCAGGGATGCTCGCGCAGTTGGCCGGCGAAGGCGTCGACCCACGCCTCGACCGCGTCCCGCGCCGCCGGGTCGAGCTGCGGGGGCTCGCCCAGGGCGTGCTCGGACATGAGGTCGGCGAGGTCGGCCTTGGCGGCGACGTAGCGATAGAGCGCGGTGGTGACCACGCCGCACCGGGCTGCGACCCGGGCCAGCGTCACCGCCTCCAGGCCGCCGCCGTCCGCGAGGGCCACTGCCACGTCGGCGATCTGGTCGATCTGCAGCTTGGGTCGCGGGCCGCGGCTGGGGCCGGTCTCGACCCCCCAGGCCCGCGCCAGCTGGTCCGTCGCACGCTGCGGGCGCTGCGGTTCATGCACCGGCTGCCGTTCAGCGAGGCGCTGATGCGCGCGGCGATGCGCCCCGCTGCACCAGGCCGCCCAGGCGATCGACCTCGACCAGGCGGTGTCCGGGCCCCCGGCGTCCTGACCGGCCGCCTACCGGCCGCGCATCGAGCGCCGGTCCGGTCGCACCCGGGTGGGGTCCATGCCGTGCGGCAGCGGCATCTTGACCCCGCCCAGGGCGCGCATCCGCTTGTTGACCGTGGCCACCTCGGCCTTGGTGAGGACCGACTTCATCCGCTGGATCCGGCCGACCAGCTTGCGGATCGGCACGACGTCCGCACCCCCGCCGTCGCCGACGACCAGCCCGGTCACCGGCACGCCGGGCAGCACCCGGTCGAGCTTCTTGCGCTCGGCGGCCAGCAGCTTGCGGGCCCGGTGGTCCGGGCCCTCGGCGATGAGCACGACCCCCGGCCGGCCGATCGCGCGGAAGATCATCGCCGCCCCGGCCACCCCCGAGGCCCGGTCGGCGTCGACGGCGACCGGCTCGGCGCTGGTGTGCCACCCGCGGCGCAGCGACGTCAGCGCGGCACCCGCGGCACCGGTCTGCCCCTCCAGGTTGCGATAGGCGGCCCGTTCGGCGCGCCGCGACAGCACGATGGTCGCCGCGAGCAGCGCCAGCGGCAGGCCGATGAACGCGGCATACACCGGCGCGTTGAAGAGGAACCCGATCCCGACGCTGATGCCCAGGACCAGCACGAAGGCCAGCGCCATCCACCGGGTGATCGCCGGATCCAGCTGCTTGGACTGCTTGATCACCGCCCGGATCCGGGCGATCCGCCCGGGCTTCTTGGGTGCGGCAGCAGACTGGTCCTTGGCCATGGCGCAAGGATAGTTCCCGCCCGGCCCGGGTCACGACCGGCCGGACCGGTATGCCGCGGGCGCGGCATACCGGGTGCCGGTCAGTCGGGTGCGCCGCCCCGCGCGAGGATCGCCGAGGCCTCCTGCCGCGCCGGGGCCTCCGCCGCTGCTGCGAGGTGGGCCAGGTGCTCGGGGATCGGCCGCCCCCAGCGGCGCATCGCCTGCGCCCAGAGCCGGCCGGCGCGATAGGAGGAGCGGACCAGCGGCCCGGCCATGACGCCCTTGAAGCCCAGGTCCTCGGCGACCTGCGACCAGTGCACGAACTCCTGCGGGCGGACCCACCGGTCGATGGGGTGGTGCAGCTTGGACGGGCGCAGGTACTGCGTGATGGTGAGGATGTCGCACCCGGCGTCGTGCAGGTCGCCGATGGCCTGCTCGATCTCGTCCTCGTGCTCGCCCATGCCGAGGATGAGGTTGCTCTTGGTCACCAGCCCGGCGGCCCGGGCCATGGTCAGCACGCGCAGTGACGTGTCGTAGCCGAACGCCGGCCGGATCCGCTTGAAGATGCGCGGCACCGTCTCGAGGTTGTGCGC
>CAZYHR010000159.1:0-4715 GCA_964647395.1 uncultured Intrasporangiaceae bacterium
CGGCGGCGCCTACGACGTCATGGGGTCCAAGCACCTGGGCGCCGACATCAACCTCGCCTGGCCGACCGCTCAGATCGCCGTCATGGGTGCGCAGGGCGCAGTCAACATCCTCTACCGCAAGGAGTTGGCGAAGGCTCGCGAGGAAGGCCGCGACGTCGAGCAGGCCCGGGCCGACTTCATCAAGCTGTATGAGCAGACGCTCGCCAACCCCTACATCGCGGCCGAGCGGGGTTACATCGACACGGTCATCAGCCCGTCCAACACCCGGATGAACGTCACCCGGGCGCTGCGCGCGCTGCGCACCAAGCGCGAGAGCCTGCCCCCCAAGAAGCACGGCAACATCCCGCTATGAGCCGGTCCGAGCCGACCGGGCCGCCCAGCGACGCGCCGGGCGGGGCGCCCGTCGACGCGCCGGGCGGGGCGCCCGGCGACGGGCAGGGCGAGGTGCCGGCCGCCCCGGTCATCCGGATCCTGCACGGCGCCCCGACCCGCGAGGAACTCGGGGTCATCGTCGCCCTGCTGTCGGCGATGGGTGGCGGCCGCCCGGCGGCGGCGCCGGCCCCGACCTCCCGGTGGGCCGCCCCCGGGGTGCGGCTGGGGCAGGTCGCCCCCGGCCGCGACGGGTGGCGCTTCAGCGGTATGCCGCGCTGACCGCCGGAGCCGCCCGCCCGGCCACCCTGCCCGAACGGCTGGCCGGCGCCGCAGCGGGCGCTCGATACGATGGGGCCCCCCGACCGCGCAGAGAACAGGTGCCGCATGGACTGGGTGCCGCTCAACGACCTGTCCCGGTCGATCACCGAGCACCGGCCCCGACTGGACGCCGCGATCGCGCAGGTGCTGACCTCCGGGTGGCTGGTCCTGGGCCCGCAGCACGACGCCCTGGCCGCCGAGCTGGCCGCCTATCTCGGGGGCGACGAACTCGGGGACGTCCACGTCGTGCCGGTGGGCAACGGTACCGACTCTCTCGAGCTGGCGCTGCGGGCGGTGACCGGCGCCGACCGGTCGATCGTCGTCACCGCGGCCAACGCCGGCGGCTACGCCTCGACCGCGGCTCGCCGGGCCGGGCTCACCGTGCGGCTGGCCGACGTCGAGCCGCGGACCCACTGCCTCGGGGTCGCCGAGGTGGCGGCGGCGGTCGGCGAGCACCCGGACCGGGTCGGCGCCGTCGTCGTCACCCATCTCTACGGCCGGGCCGCCCCGGTCGGCGACCTGGTGCGGTGGTGCCGGCCGCGCGGCATACCGGTCGTCGAGGACTGCGCCCAGGCCCTCGGGGCGCGCACCTCCCAGGGCCCGGTGGGCACGATCGGCGACGTGGGCACGCTGAGCTTCTACCCGACCAAGAACCTCGGGGCGCTCGGAGACGGTGGCGCGGTGGTCACCCGCTCCCCCGAGCTGGCCGAGCGGGTGCGGCTGCTGCGGCAGTACGGCTGGTCGGCGAAGTACACGATCTCGGTCCCCGGCGCGGCCAACTCCCGCCTGGACGAGCTGCAGGCCGCCGTGCTGCGGGTGCGGCTGGAGCTGCTCGACGGCTGGAACGCCCGGCGCCGCGAGATCCTGCGCCGGTATGCCGCCGTGCCCGCCACCGGGGCGCGGGTGCTGCCGGCCGAGGGCCCCGATCACGTGGCCCACCTCGGCGTCCTCGAGTGCGACGAGCGGGACCGGGTCATCGAGCGGCTCACCGCCGCCGGCATCCGCACCGACATCCACTACCCGGTCCCGGACCACCGGCAGCCCGCCTGGGCCGCCGAGCACGTCGAGGCGCGCCTGCCGGTCACCGAGGCCCTGGCCGGGCGCGTCCTGTCGCTGCCGCTGTTCCCCGAGCTGCGCGACGACGAGATCGAGAGGGTGTGCGACGCTCTTGCCGGACTCGACTGACATCACCTACTCGGTCGTCGTCCCCGTCTACACCAACGAGGACACCCTCGAGCCGCTGCTGCACCGGCTGACCCTCATCTCCGCGGACCTGCCCGGGGTGCTCGAGGCGGTGTTCGTCGTGGACGGCGCCCCCGACGGGTCGCTCGAGGTGCTCGAGCGGATCCTGCCGGCCGCGGCGATCCCCACCCAGTTGCTGGTCCACTCCCGCAACTTCGGGTCCTTCCCGGCGATCCGCACCGGCATCGCCGCGGCGCGCGGTGACTACATCGGGGTCATGGCGGCCGACCTGCAGGAGCCGCCCGAGCTCATGCAGCAGTTCTTCACCCTGTTGGGCTCCGGGGCGGCGGACGTCACGGTGGGGCGCCGCGAGTCGCGGGACGACCCCGCGCTGACCTCGGCGCTGGCCCGGACCTTCTGGTGGCTCTACCGCCGGATCGTCAACCGGCAGATCCCCCCGGGCGGGGTCGACGTCTTCGGGTGCACCCGAGAGGTCGCCGAGCGGCTGCTCACCCTCGGCGAGGCCCACTCGTCCCTGGTCGGGTTGCTGTTCTGGGTCGGCTACCGCCGGGTCGAGGTCCCCTATGCGCGCCGGCCCCGGGAGGCCGGCGAGTCCGGGTGGACGCTGCGCAAACGGGGGCGCTATCTCATGGACTCGGTCTACTCGTTCACCGACGTGCCGATCCAGGTGCTGACCACCGTCGGGCTGGTCGGCACCGTGCTGACCCTGCTGGCCAGCGCGTTGATCTTCACCATGTGGCTCATCGGGCGCATCGTCGAGCCGGGCTACACCCCGCTCATGCTGGCCATCCTGCTGTCGACCTTCACCCTGCTGTCGGGCTTGGGCGTCGTCGGGTCCTACGTGTGGCGCACCTACGAGAACTCCAAGAGCCGGCCCAGCGCCATCGCCATGCGGCACACCTGGTTCCCCCCCGGCCCCGATGCCTGACCGGCCACCGCACTCCCTGCCCGGTGCCGCCTGGCGGTTCGCGGCGGTCGGGGCGGCCAACACCCTGCTCACCGGGGCGCTGCTCGCCGTGCTCGCCACGATCATCGACCCCCGGTGGGCGTATGCCGTGGTGTTCGCCGTCGGGCTGCTGGCCGCCACCCTGCTGGCTGGTCCGGTCGTCTACCGGGTCCGCCTGTCGGCGGCCGGCAGGACCGCCTACGCGCTGCTCTACCTCGTCGTGTTCGGCATCGGCCTGTTGGTCGTCGACCGGGCGGTCCGGGCCGGTCTGCCCGCGGCATACAGTGGCCTCGTGGTCCTGGTCACCGCCCCGTTGACCTTCGCCGGTGGGCGGCTGCTCACCCAGTTCGTGCACACCCGCGCCAGCAGCGACAGCACGACCAGCAACACCAACGGCGACACGAGCACCAACAGCACGACCAGATCCACCAGCACCACCAGCACCGAGCCGGAGGCCCACCCGTGACCGATGTGTACGTCCACCCCCAGGGGATCTGCGAGAGCGAGACGGTCGGGCCCGGCACCCGGGTGTGGGCGTTCGCCCACGTGCTGGCCGGCGCCCGGATCGGGGCCGACTGCAACATCTGCGACCACGCGTTCGTCGAGAACGACGTCGTCATCGGCGACCGCGTGACGATCAAGTCCGGCGTCCAGGTCTGGGACGGCCTGCGGCTGGGCGACGACGTGTTCGTCGGCCCCAACGTGACCTTCACCAACGACCGCTTCCCCCGCTCCAAGCAGTACCCGGAGTCCTTCGAGGTCACCGTCATCGGCCCGGGCGCCTCCCTCGGTGGCGGCTCGGTCATCCTGCCGGGGGTCCGCGTCGGGCGCCGGGCCATGGTCGGGGCCGGCGCCGTCGTCACCCGGGACGTGCCCGCCAACGCGGTCGTCGTCGGCAACCCCGCCCGCATCGTCGGCTACGTCGACCGGCCGATCACGGCCAGCGACACCGTGCGGGTCGTCCCGGACGACGAGCCGTCGCCGCTGGGGGTGGCCGACAGCTGCCTGTTCCCGCTGCGGGTCGCCGGTGACCTGCGCGGCTCGCTGTCGGTGGTCGAACTGGCCACGGACCTGCCGTTCGTGCCGCAACGGTTCTTCGCGGTCTACGGGGTGCCCTCCAAGGACGTCCGCGGCGCCCATGCCCACCGCGAGTGCGCGCAACTGCTGGTCTGCCTGTCCGGCGCGGTGAGCTGCATCGTCGACGACGGCCGGGACCGCGCCGAGGTGCGGCTGGACACGCCGACCCGGGGGCTCTACCTGCCGCCGATGATCTGGGGCACCCAGTACCGCTACACCGCCGACGCGGTCCTGGCGGTGTTCGCCTCGCACCCCTACGACCCGGACGACTACATCCGCGAGTACGAGGAGTTCCTCGAGGTGTCCGGCGCGGCCGGCCGGTAGGCCCTGACCCGGTCAGAGCGCGGCCGGGTCGCCGCGGTGGGCCGCTTCGACGAGCGCGGGCCCGGCCCGTCCGACCGGTGCACCGACGTCGGGCTGGAGTCAGTAGACCGAGACGTGGACGTGGTCGTAGTGGTTGGCGGTGACGCTGCCGCGGTTGGCCATCATCCGCCAGCCGCTGCTACCGGGCATCCAGATGCGCTGCTCCCAGATGATGTATTTGATCCGCAGCGTGCCGGCGTGGCGTTGCAGGTATGCCGCGACCGCGTCACCGCGCGCCCCGGTCACCATGATGTCCACGGCCTTGCCGGACCCGTGGTCGCCCGGGTCGCCCCGGCGGTAGCCGCCGATGTTGGTCAGCCCGAACTCGGTGCGGACCGCGGAATAGACCATGCGAGCCGCGCCCTGCAGACCGATCGCGGCGGCGGCCGAGCCGAAGGCACCGGTGGTCACCCCAGCCGAGGATGCCGGCGGTGCG
>CAZYHR010000160.1:0-4610 GCA_964647395.1 uncultured Intrasporangiaceae bacterium
ACGACGAGTTGCTCGACGCCGAGCCGGGCGGCCAGGTCACCGACGCCGGTGTGCTCGGCGTCCGAGCTGGCGCCGAGTTCGAGCATCTGCCCGAGCACCGCCCAGGTGCGCCGGGCGGTGCCGTCGGCGGTCCGGCGCATCGCGGCCAGGGCGCGCAGCGCGGCGGCCATCGAGTCGGGGTTGGCGTTGTAGGCGTCGTTGACGACGGTGACTCCGTCGGGTCGCTCGGTGACCTCCATCCGCCACCGGCTCACCGGGCGGGCCGAGGCGAGCCGGTCGACCGCGGCGGCGAGCGGCATCCCGGCTTCGAGGGCGACCGCGAGCACCGCCAGGGCGTTGCCGACGTGGTGGCGGCCGTGCAGCCCGAGGGTGACCCGCGCCGACCCCGCAGGGGTGGTGACGGTGAACGAGGGCCGGCCCAGGGCGTCGAGGGCGATCTCGTGGGCGCGGACCTGAGCCCGCGGGTCCTCACCGACCAGGACGACCCGCGCGCCGGTGCGGGCCGACATCGCCGCCACGAGCGGGTCGTCGGCGTTGAGCACGGCGACCCCGTCGCTCGGCAGCGCCGCGACGAGTTCGCCCTTGGCCTCGGCGATCTGCTCGCGCCCGCCGAACTCCCCGACGTGCGCCACCCCGACGTTGAGGACCACGCCGATGCGCGGCGGGGCGATCGTCGTCAGATAGGCGATGTGGCCGACCCCGCGGGCCCCCATCTCGGCGACCAGGTGCCGGGTCGTCGCGGTGATCCGGCAGACGGTCAGCGGCACCCCGATCTCGCCGTTGAACGACTCGACGTTGGCGACCGTCTCGGCGTGGCCGGCCAGCACGTGGGCCAGCAGGTCCTTGGTCGAGGTCTTGCCCGAGGAGCCGGTGATGCCGACGACCAGGACGTCGGGACAGGCGTCGAGCACCGCCCGGGCGACCCGGCCGAAGGCGGCCTCGGAGTCGTCGACGACCAGGCACGCCAGGTCGGTCAGCGGCCGGGTGGTCAGCGCCGCCACCGCGCCCGCCGCGTGCGCGCCGGCGGCGTAGACGTGCCCGTCGGCGTGCTCGCCGACCCGGGCGACGTAGAGCGAACCTGCCTGGGCCGCACGGGAGTCGGTGACCACCGGGCCGTCGACAACGAGGTCTGCCGCGGTCGCGGGATGCACCCTGCCACCGGTCGCGTCGGCCAGTTGGGCGAGCGTCATCGGGATCATCCGGCCGGCTCCGTCCCCGGCCGATAGGGCTCGCCGCGCAGCGCGGCGGCCAGCGCCGCCCGGTCGTCGAAGGGATGCACGACCCCGCCGGCCTCCTGGCCGGTCTCGTGGCCCTTGCCCAGCACCGCGACCGTCGAGCCGGGGTGCTGCCGGGCCCGGGCCACCGCCTGGGCGATGTGCTCGGCCCGGCCGGCGGCCGAACTGTGCCGGGTGCGGTCGGCGGGTCGGCGGGCCGGGTCGGGGGGGCCGTCGGCGGCGTCCGGCAGCGCGTCACGGGCCCCGGCCAGGACCTGCTCGCGGATCGCCGCCGGGTCCTCGGAGCGCGGGTTGTCGTCGGTGACGTAGAGGTCGTCGGCCCACCGGCCCGCAGCGGCGCCCATGGCCCGGCGCTTGCCGCGGTCGCGGTCGCCGCCGGCCCCGAGCACGACGATCAGCCGTCCGCTGGTGGCCGGGCGCAGCGCGGCCAGCGCCGCGTCGACGGCCTCGGGGGTGTGCGCGTAGTCGACGATGCACAACGGGTCGCCGGGGCCGCCGGGCACGACCTCCATCCGCCCGGGCACGACCGGCTCCACCGCCATGGCCCGCTCGACCGCCGCGGCGGGGTGGCCCAGGCGCAGCAGCGTCAGGGCCGCCATCGCCGTGTTGACGACGTTGAAGGTGCCCGGCAGGTGGCAGCGCAGCCGCAGCGTGCCGCCCGGCCCGGTGAGCTGCAGGTCGGGTCCGGCCAGCTCGGTGACCCGCCAGTCGGCGGCCCGGTCGGGGTGCGAGCTCAGCGTGACCACCGGCACGCTCGCCTCGGCGGCCAGCCGTCGGCCCCAGGTGTCGTCGACGCAGACCACGCCCTGCCGGGAGCGCTCCGGGGTGAACAGCTGGGCCTTGGCGGCGAAGTAGTCGGCCATGTCGCCGTGGAAGTCGAGGTGGTCCTGCGAGAGGTTGGTGAACAGCGCGATGTCGTAGTCCACGGCGTCGACCCGGTGCTGCGCGAGCGCGTGGCTGGACACCTCCATGACGGCCACGTCGGTGCCGCGCTCGAGCATGACCGCGAAGATCGCCTGCAGGTCCGGGGCCTCCGGGGTGGTGCGCACCGAGCCGATCCGTTCGTCACCGACCCGGGTCTCGACGGTGCCGACCAGCCCGGTGCGCAGCCCGAGCCCGCGCAGGCCGGCCTCGACCAGATAGGCGGTGGTCGTCTTGCCGTTGGTGCCGGTGATGCCGACCAGGGTGAGCCGGCGCGCCGGGTCGCCGAAGACCAGCGCGGCCACCTGGCCGAGCACGGCCCGCGGCTGCGGCACGACCAGGACCGGTATACCGCCCGCGGCACCGGCCGCGTCGGCGGCACCGGCGGGGTCGGTGAGCACCGCGACGGCACCGGCCGCGACGGCGCCGGACACGAAATCCGCGCCGTGCGCGCGCGAGCCCGGGAGGGCGGCATACAGGTCGCCGGGGTGCACGGCCCGCGAGTCGAGGGTGACCCCGGTGACCGACACGCCGGCCGGGTCGCCGGAGTGGACCCGGGCCCCGCATCGTTGCGCGACGGCGGTCAGGGCGACGGGGTGTGCGGTGGCGGGACGCGGCGACAGCACTGCAGCAGGCTATCCGTTGCGCTTGTCGGCGATGACCCCCGGCGAGCCGGCCAGCGCCTTGTCGAAGGTCAGCGGCAACTGCGCCGGGGCCGCACCGGTGGGCGGCACCTGATAGGACTGCAGGGCATAGGCCATGACGTCCTTGAAGACCGGTCCGGTCAACGAGCCGCTGCCCGGGTTGTCCAGGGCCGGCTTCTGCAGGGTGACCGAGACGACGAACTGCGGGGCCTCGGCCGGGGCGTAGCCGATGAACGAGACGGTGTAGCCGCTGTAGCCGCCGGCTGCGTCGTCGTAGCGGTTGGCGGTGCCGGTCTTGCCGGCGATGCGGTAGCCGGGGATCGCGGCCTGCCGGGCGGTGCCCTGCGGGGAGACGACCTCCTCGAGCATCTCGGTCATCGTCCAGGCGGTCTGCTCGGAGACGACCCGGGTGCCCTGCGGGGCGGGCGCGCCGGGCTCGGGCTCGACCAGGGTGGGGGGCAGTCGGACGCCCTTGTTGGCCAGCGTCTGGAAGACCGAGGTGGCCTGGATCGCGGTGAGCGAGTAGCCCTGGCCGAACAGCACGGTGTACCGCTGCGAGCCGGAGATCTGGTCGGGCTGGGTGAGCAGCCCGGAGGACTCGCCGGGGAAGTTGACCGCCGATTTCTCGCCGATGCCGAAGGACCGGTAGTAGCGGTCGATCGTCGTGGCCGGGATCTGCTCGGTGACCAGGATGGTGCCGATGTTGCTCGACTTGGCCAGCACTCCGGCCAGCGTGAGGTACTGCGTCTCGTGGTCGACGTGGTCCTTGAACGACCGGTCGGCCCGGGCCAGCCGGTTGGGCACGACGACGCCGGTCGCGGGGTTGGCGACGCCCTCCTCGATGGTCGCCGCGACGCTCATGACCTTGCCGGTCGATCCCGGCTCGTAGACGTCCTGGAAGGCCGGGTTGGCCAGCTGCCCCACGGGGGTCCGGCCGACGTCGGTCGGGTTGAAGCTGGGGTAGGTCGCCACGGCCCGCAGCTTGCCGGTCTTGACCTCCATGACGACGACGTAACCGGACCGGGACCCGGTGGCCACGACCTGCTGGGCGATGGCGTTCTGGGCCAGCCACTGCAGGTCGGCGTCGATGGTCAGGCGCAGGTCGGCGCCGTCCTTGGCCGGGATGGTCTGCTGGTCGGCCCACGGGATCGCCTTGCCGTCGCGGGCCTGCTCGTAGGTCTGCTTGCCGGGCGCACCGGCGAGCGAGCCGTCGTGCACCAGCTCAAGGCCGCCGCCGGCCCGGCCGTCGGCACCGACGAAGCCGACCAGCGGCGCGACCGTCATCCCGGCCGGGTACTCCCGCTGGAAGGTCACCTCGCTGAGGATGCCGGGGATGCCCATCGCCTCGATGTCGCGCCAGACCAGCGGGCTGATGCCCTTGGCGATGATGCGGTACTGGCTGGTGCCGGTGAGCTGCGGGGTGAGCACGGTGTCCGTCGTGCCGAGCAGCGGAGCCAGCCGCTCGGCCGCGCCGGCGGCGCCGACCTTGACCCGCCGGCCGTCGACGACCCGGGTGTACTCGGCGACCGCCCGCTGGTTGACCGTGATCGTGCGTCGCTCGACGCTGCTGGCCAGCACCGTGCCCTTGGTGTCCAGGATCCGGCCGCGCAGCGCGGGGACGGTGATCGTGGTCAGCCGCTTGGTCATCGCGGCCTCCTGGACCGCGGACGCGTCGAAGGCCTGGACCTTGACCAGTTGGGCGGCGAACACGGAGAAGACGAACAGCACCGCGAGATACATGATCCGCGCCCGGGTCAGCGTGTTTCCGGTGCGCCAGGGGCGGCGCGCGCCGCTCGCGCCGGAGGGCCCC
>CAZYHR010000161.1:0-4201 GCA_964647395.1 uncultured Intrasporangiaceae bacterium
TGGTCGTTACATCGGCACGCTCTACAGCTCGGTGGTCGCCGCCCCGACCTGGAAGGCGATCATGGACCGGGCGCTGCAGGGGGTGCCCAAGACACCGTTCCCCGCGGCCAGTGACGCGGTGATGAAGGGCGAGCAGATCGACGTCCCCGACGTCGCCCGCCGCTCGATCGACGACGCCACCGCCCTGCTGCAGCAGGCCGGCTTCGTGCCCCAGGTGGTCCGGGTCTACTCGGGGTACCGGTCCGGCACCGTGGTGGGCACCCGGCCCAGCGGCACCGCGGTGCGCGGCTCCGTCGTGCGGATCCTGGTCAGCATGGGCCCGGCACCGGCCCCGCCACCCGCGCCTTCGGCACCACCGTCGGCCCCTCCGCCGCCGGCACCGCCGGCACCGCCACCCGGCCAGGGCGGCGTCCCACCCGGTCAAGGCGGCACCCCACCCGGCCAGCAGTAGCCGGTCGCTAGGCCAGCCGGGCCCGCACGGCAGCGGCCGTCCGGCCGCCCTCGGCGCGACCCGCGACGAGCGGCTGCAGCGCCTTCATCACCGCGCCGAGTTGCGGCATACCGGTGGCTCCCACCTGCTCGATCGCCTGGGCGACGAGCGCCGCGAGCTCGTCGTCGGACAGCTGGGCCGGCAGGTAGCCGGTGAGCACGGCCAGTTCGGCCAGCTCCCGGCCGGCTAGCTCGGACCGGCCCGCCCCGGTGTAGGCCGCCGCCGCCTCACGCCGCTTCTTGGCCTCCCGGGCGAGCACCCGCCGCACGTCGTCGTCGGACAGCTCGCGGTGCGCGGTGCCCGCGACCTCCTCGTTGGTGATCGAGGTCAGGACCATCCGCAGGGTCGCCGCGACGACCTGGTCGCGACCCCGGATCGCCTCGGTCAGGTCGTGCTGCAAGGTGTCCTTGAGGGTGCTCATGGGCCCAGTCTCCCAGCCCGGCGCCGGGGCCGGTGCGCGGTTCTCCGCCACCCGCGTGCGCCGTGCGATGATCGAAGGATGCACCCGTTGCTCCGAGCCGCCCTGGCGAGCACCGCGGCCGGCGTCGCGGGCGTGGCCTACGCGAGCCTGGTGGAGCGGCAGTGGTTCGCGCTGCGGCGGCATACCCTGCCGGTGCTCGCCCCCGGGTCGCCGTCGCTGCGGGTGCTGCACCTGACCGACCTGCATCTGGTGCCCGGCCAGCGCCGCAAGATCGACTGGGTGCTTGGCCTGGCCGACCTGCGACCGGACCTGGTCGTCACCACCGGCGACAACATCGCCGACCACGAGGCGGTCGGTCCGCTGCGGGAGGCCTACCAGCCGTTGCTCGGCCTGCCGGGCGCCTTCGTGCTGGGCTCCAACGACTACTTCGCGCCGCGGTTCAAGAACCCCGCCCACTACGTCTACGACCACAAGCGCCACCTGGCCGCCGGCACCCGGCTGCCGACCGAGCGGCTGGTCGCCGCGCTGGGCTCGCAGGGGTGGCTCGACCTGACCAACCGGCGCGATCGCCTGACCGTGCGCGGCGTCGACCTCGAGCTGGTCGGAGTCGACGACCCGCACCTGGACTACGACCGTTACGAGCGGGTCGCCGGGCCCGCGGACCCGAGCGCTGCGGCCACCGTCGGCATCACCCACGCGCCCTACCGGCGCATCCTCGACGCGATGACCGCCGACGGCGCGCACCTGGTCATCGCCGGCCACACCCACGGCGGCCAGCTGTGCCTGCCCGGGTGGGGGGCGCTGGTGACCAACTGCGATCTGGACACCCGGCGGGCCAAGGGAGTCTCCCGCTGGTGGCCCGGGGCTGGGGCGACGCCGTCCCGGCGGGCGCCGGCCGGCGCGGCATACCTGCAGGTGTCGGCCGGGGTGGGCACCTCACCGATGGCCCCGGTGCGCTTCGCCTGCCGACCCGAGGCCTCGCTGCTCACCCTCGTGCCGCGCTCCGGTTAGCGCCGCGCAGCAACGCCACCAGGGCGACCAGCCCGAACGCCCCGAGCACCGGATAGGTCGCCACGGCGTCCTGGTATGCCGCCGCGCCGCCACCACCGAGGTCGACCAGCCGGCCGACGGCGAGCATCGCGACGACGGCCCCGACGAAGCCGCCGATGTTGGCGAAGCCGGAGATCGCCCCGCCCAGCGCCGGCGGCGTGCCCCGTCGGGCGATCTCGAAGGCCAGCATCGCCGAGCCGACCGAGACGCCGGTGACCAGGTAGCAGACGACCACGAGCAGGTCCGGCGGCCGGCCGGGCCAGCCGGCGACGGCGGCCCACACCCCGATGAGCAGCACGGCGCTGCCGACGACGATCGGCACGACGCTGCCCGGCCAGCGCGCCGCCACCCAGCCGGTGACCGGCCCGGTGACGGCCGGCACCAGCGCGACCCAGAGCATGAGCAGCGCGGCGGGCTCCATGTCCCAGCCCAGCCCGCGCAGCAGATAGGGGTAGCCCCACATGGCGGACAGGCTGAGGAACGGCACCATGAGCACGTAGTGCACGACCAGGCCGCGCCGGGCCGCCGGGACGGCGACCAGGGCCAGCAGGCTGCGCGGCGAGGGATAGGTGGGCGTGTCGGGGTGCGCGGCGGGGCGCCGCGGGATGACCAGCCAGCCGACGACGGCGCAGCCGAGCGACCCGGCCGAGAGCATGAGCACGCTTGGCGTCCAACCGGTTTCGCGCACGAGGATGGCCAGCGGATAGGTGACCAGGATCTGCCCGGCGGCCGCGACGGTGGCCGACAGCGCGGCCACGACGGGATACACCCGGCTCGGGAAGGACGTGCGGCCCAGGGCGAGCAACCCGACGAAGCAACTCGCGTCGCCGAGCCCGACGAGCAGCCGCGCGAGCACGGCATACGGCAGGCTCGGGGCCACCGCGAGGACGAGTTGACCGAGGGCCAGGACGAGCGAGCTGCCGGTCAGGACGACGCGCGGGCCGAGCCGGTCGACGAGCGCGCCGCCGGGCACCTGCATGGCCAGGTAGAGCAGCAACTGGGCCACCGGCAGCAGGGCGACCTCGGCCGCACCGATGCCGAAGCGCTGCTGCGCGTCGGGGGTGAGGATGCCCATGCTCATCCGCTGGGCCATCGCGCCGGCATAGACGATCGCTCCGGCGGCCCACGGGAGCGCGCCGCGCAGGGTCACCCGGTCGGGCCCGCTCACCCGCCGCTGCCGGGGGTCCCGGCGTCGATCGAGCCCAGTTGCCACACCCGTTCGGTGGCGGCCACTTCGCCGACGGTCATGATCTTGCCGCGATAGAAGACCAGCGGCTCCTCGCCGGGGCCGTTCTCGACGATCTGGGGGTCGACTCGGACGATGATGTGGTCGCCGGCCGGGGCGGTGTCGACCAGCGGCCCCTCGACCCACAGCACGGCGTCGTCGATGCGCGGCAGGCCGGCCGGCGACGGGTGCCAGCGCACCCCGTCGAAGCGCTCCTCGGCGAACCGGCGGAAGGCGTCGGTGACGGTCGGGTGGCAGTGCCGGGACAGCACGCTGAACGACAGCCGGTCGGCGCCGAGCAGCAGGTGCACGGTGCGTGACCCGAGATCACCGAGGAAGCCGACCAGCCGGGGCTCCAGCGACACCGACGTGAAGGTGCCGACGAGCATGCCGATCGGCTGGCCGTCGACGATCGCGGCCGCGACGACCACGCTGGTCGGCACGCGAGCCATGAGCGCGCGGTATGCCGTGCTCACGTCGCCTCCCCGGGGTGGTGGGTCCCAGGCCACTGTATGCCGCGCACCGGCGCACCGATCACTCGACCCGGCGCCGGGCCGCGGCGACGAACGCGGCCAGGTCCAGGCCGTGGGTCGGGCCGCCCGAGGCGGCGTAGTCGGCCAGCCGCGCGGCCCCCCGCTCGACCAGCCGGCGCGCCCCGACCGGGCGGCCGCGGGCGGCGTGGGTCAGGCCGGCGCAGACCTGGGCCAGGCCCTGCCACAGGTCCCGCTCCTGCTCCGGGCCGGCCTTCCAGCGGGCCTCGTAGACCTCGTGCGCCGCGAACGGGCGCCCCGCCGCGAGCAGCGCGCCCGCGCGGGTGACCGTCTGCTCCGGTGGCAGGGCCCGCTCGGGCTCCGGCTCGACCCCGGCCGCCCCGTAGGGCAACGGCCGGCCGAGCTCGTCCCGGGGCCGCCGCTGGCGCGGGCGTCCGGTCGCGTCGCGGTCGCGCATGTTCCCTTATACGGCTCTTCTTACTTGAGGTGGGGGTGGCTGAGCCCGCCGCCGACCAGGAGCATCC
>CAZYHR010000162.1:0-4144 GCA_964647395.1 uncultured Intrasporangiaceae bacterium
CGCACCCGGGGCCGGCAGCAGCCGCGCCGAACTGGCCGCCCTCGGGTCCGGCGGACCGATCCGTCCCGGCGCCCGCCCGCGCCGGCCCGCCACCTCGCCGTCCCGGGTGGCGCTGGCCGGGCTCGGCGTCGTCCTGGCCCTGCTGGCCGTGGTGGCCGGGCTGCACGCCGTCGCCGCCACCGGCGCCACCCCGGCCAGCGCGCCCGGCCCCGACCCGGCGACCAGCCGCGCGCTGACCATCGCCCTGGTGGCCGTGCTGCTGGTCGGCGGCGTCGTCGCGGGTCAGCTGCGGGTCGAGGCGCTGATCCGGCACCTGGCCCCGGTGCTCGGCGCCTGCGGCGGTGCCGTCGCCGCATCGGCGATGCTCGACCTCGCGGGCCCGACCCCGGTCATCGGGGCGTGTGCCGGCGCCGCGGTCGTCGCCCTCGCCGGCCGGGCCGACCTCGGGGCCGACCGGCGGGTGCCCTACGTCTGGGTCGGCTTCGCCGCCCTCGTGGGGCTCACCCAGCTCTGGGCGCTCGCGACCGGGGCGACCCCGGCCACGACCGCCGCGCTGCTGCTCGCGCTCGCCGGTCTGCTGCCGCGGCTCGTGGCGGCGCTGGCCGTCGCGGTCGACGACGACGTGCTCATCGACCGGGCCCGGCTGTCGGTGACCAGCTGGTCGCCGCGCGAGCGCCGGGTGCGGCCGCGCTCGACCTGGCGGATCGACCAGCGCGGGGTCGACGCGGTGATCCGCGAGAGCCTGGTCACCCAGGCGGCCTCGCTCGGGGCGGTCCTGGCGCTCGCGCTCGGCTGCGCCGCCGTGCTCGGCTGGGCCCAGTGGCTCGACCCGTCGCCCAGGCGGGCTGCGCTGCTGGTCGCCGCCGCCCTGGCCCTGGGACTGGGCGCCCGGGGGTTCCGGCGGCGGACCGAGCGGGTGCTGCTGCGCCTGGCCGCCGGCGGCCCGGCGCTGGCGGTGGCGCTGCCGCTGGCCGGCCGGCTGGAGCCCCTGGCGGCCGGCGGCGCCGCCGCCGCGGCCGTCGTGGCCGCGCTGCTGCTCGCGCGCCTGGCGCGGGCGGTGGCCCGGGGCTGGTCCTCGCTCGGGCTGGCCCGGCTGGCCGACACCGCCGAGTCGCTGGCGGTCGTCGGCGTGCTGCCGCTCGCGGTGTGGACGGCCGGTCTGGTCGAGTGGGCCCAGCTGGCGTTCCGCTGACCCACCGGATGCCGCGCGGTCACCCCGGCGACGCCCCGGCCACCCCGTCTTAGGTATGCGCACTCAAATCGACGGCGTCCGCTGTCCGGCCGCTCACCTGCTGGGTATTGTCGGCACCGTTCGGGACGTCGTCCCGTGCGGAGGCAAAGCGGGAAGGAACCCGGCGGCGCGCGCCCTCGTCCGAGGGGCAGGAGTCGCCCGACAACCCCGACAGGGGGACCACCGAGGAGGGGTCCAATGAGCAGCAACAACACCGAGCAACGGCTCGGCGCGGCCAAAGAGGCCAGCACCCATATCCTCGCTCAGCAGGCGCAGTATCGGAGCCTGATCGAGCGCATCCGCTCCGGCAACGCCGGCCTGGCCAACAGCTATCAGGGGACCGGGGCCTCGACGCTGACCCAGGTCGTCAGCGACTGGGCCGACAGCGCCGACGCGCTCGTCCGGGAGTTCGAGGGCTTCGCGCAGCGCATGGTGGACACGGACAAGACGACGGCGGCCTCGCAGGAGGAGCAGACCTCGACGTTCAGCCGGTCCCGCACCACGTTCCGCACCAGCATCTGAGGCAAGGGAGACACGCCATGCTCAGCAATCCCGACCGGGTCGTCGTCACCCCCGCCCAGATCGCCGCCTACGGGGACGAGGTCTCCAACACCAGCAAGGCGATCACCGACGGGGCCGAGCAGATGACCGCGCAGCTCGAGCGGACCCTGGCCGAGTGGGGCGAGGGCACCGCCTCGCGCACCGCGTTCAACAGCTTCAACCGCACCGTCGAGCTGCGGATCAAGGAGATGAACACCGCGCTGGCCAAGCTGCCCCCGGCGATCGCCGAGGCCATCGCCAACGCCATCGCCGCGGAGAACCGCAACGCGCAGCGCTTCCAGCTCTGAGTCGCCGACCCGGCGCTCGAGCAGGGAGACAGTCACGAGGATCGACCAAGCACACCCGTCGGCGGACGGTGCTCCCTGACCGGGGACCACTGTCCGCCGTGTGTGTGAGACTTGGTCCCGCGCCACGGGAGCGCGGGACCCACCGGGTCGCGGCACGACAGGGGAAGCACATGGCAGGGGAAGCGATCTCGGCCGACATCGCGGCGGTCAAGCTCAAGGTCGAGGGCATCAGCAAGGAGCTGGACGAAATCTCCGGCAAGGTGACGGCGGTCCTGCAGGAGCTCAGCTCGCACCAGGGCAGCAACATCTTCGGCGTGTCCGACGCCGGCCTGGCCGCCCAGGCGGTCTTCGACCGGGCGGTCGTGTCGGTCACCGCGATCATGAACAACAGCCAACTCGGGGCCCGCGAGTTGACCAACGGCACCCGCGCGTCGATGGACAACATCGAGCGCTCGGAGGAGGCGACCGTCGACACCCTGCAATACGCCCGGGGTGGGGCCGCCGCCGCCCAGGCCACGCAGAGCACGACCCTGCCGGTCACCGACACCCAGGTGCAGCAGATGAGCGACACCGCCGCGCCCACGGCATACACGCCGCCGACCGCGCCACCGGCCAGCACGGACCAAGGGGGGCCGATCTGATGGTCAGCATGATGCACGACGGCGGCGGCGGATCCAGCGGCGGGCCCAACGAGCAGGCCCTCATGCGGGCCATCTACACGGCCTCGACGACCCAGATCGACGGGGCGACCCAGGCGGTGCAGGGCGCCAAGGGGCAGCTGGAGCAACTGACCAAGCAGATCGGCGACCTGCGCTCCGGGCTCACCGCGACGTGGACCGACGAGGCCGGGCAGCTGGCCGCTCAGGCCCTCAAGGATCTCTCCGCGGCGGTCAAGGACAAGACGCAGGCCCTCGAAGAGGCGGCCGTGGCCATCGACTCGGCCTCCGGCACGGTGCAGGCCACCCGCACCAAGCTGCTCAACTGTCCGGTCCGCACGCCGTCCCAGCCGACCAAGCCGGCGGTGCTCGTCGGCGCCGACACGTTGAGCACCGAGGTCGTCCAGGCGATGGACTCCTACTCGAGCGCGATGTCGGCCTACGAGGCGCAGAAGGCCCAGCGCGAACAGCTCATGGCGGACTACCTGCGCGACTTCAACGACGGCCTGACCAAGTCCTCCGGCGACCTCGCGGCCAGCCTGGGGCTGCCCCAGCCCACCGCCGCGCCCGGCAGCAACCCCGGCACCGGTATGCCGCCCGGCACCCCCGGCCGGCCACCCGCCGCCGGCGGGGTGGTCCCCGCCCCCGGCGGGATCGGCCATCCGGGCGGGGGCGTCCCGGTGCCGACGCCGTCCGGGGTGCCCGGCTGGGCCCCGACCGGGCCCGCCCCGGTGACCAACCTGCCGGACCCGACGTGGACCACGCCCGGCGCTCCGCCGGTGCCGGTCGGCTCCGCCCCGACCCCGCCGACCATGCTCCCGCCCGGCACCGTCGGGCCGCCCACCGTGCCCGCCGTCGTGACGACCCAGCCGGTCGTCGCGCCCGAGGGCAGCCTCGTCGTCGACGGCGGCGGCGCCGTCCCGACCACCCCCGCGGAGTTCCGGCCGGTGGGCCCGGCCGGCGGTCCCGCAGCCGGGCCGGTCGTCACGGCCCCGGGCTCGCCCGGCGCCCTGGGGGGTGTCGTCGGCGCGGTCGGCGGTGCCGGGGCGCTCGCCGGAGTCGTCGGTGCCCACCGGCCCGGTGCCGGTGCCCTGGTGCCCACTCGACCCGGCCTCGCCGGGCCCGGCCGACCCGGCGCCCCCGGCGCGCCGGTGCTCATCGGCGGCTCGACCACCGGTGCCAGCCGGCCCGGCGGCACGGTGCGCGGTGCCACGGTGCCGGCCCGTCCGGGCGGTCCCGGCCTGCCGGTCACCACCGGCGGCCAGACCACCGGCCGGGGCGGGGCGCAGCCCGCCGGACGCGGCGGCGTGAGCGCGGCCGGTCGGGGCGGTGCGACCGGTCGCGGCGGTGCCGGGGTCACCGGCGGTGGCGCGAGCGCCACGGGTCGGGGCGGTGCGACCGGTCGCGGC
>CAZYHR010000163.1:0-4037 GCA_964647395.1 uncultured Intrasporangiaceae bacterium
CGTCACCGGGCAGGTTTCACGACCGCCTCTGGGCAGAAACCAATGGCCCTTGACAGACCGTCTTCCGGATCAGCCCAGACCGGTACGGCACGGGTGGCTCTCGATCAGGCCCCGCCGAGGGCGCCGCCAGGTGGCCAAGAGCAACGCTGTGCCTTCGGCCAGCGCTTCGGTGACACCTTCCGCCACCGACGCCCCGAGCGTTCAGGCCAGCGTGAAGGTTCGTCTCCGAGGTGGGCTTCGAGGCTGACACTGCCGCGACGTAGGCTGCCTTGATGACCTCCCTCGTCCTGGTCGCCAACGCCGCCGACGGCACGTTCAGCACGCTGCACCTGCACGGCACGCCCGACCCGCACCTGGAGGTGCTGGCCACCTCGGGCGACCTCGGCAAGGCCGGGGCGTTCGCGGTCGACCCGGTCCGCGATCTGGTGTTCGCGGCCCACGGGGGCGACGGCCCAGGGATCGCGACGCTGCGGCTCGACCGCGCGACCGGGCGGCTGACCGAGGTCGACAGGCGCGCCGCCGACGACTCGCTGACGTACCTGACGCTGACCCCCGACGGCGGCACCCTGTTCGGCGTCTCCTACGGCGGCGGGTGGGGTGCGGCCTGGCCGGTCGAGGGCACCGCGCTCGGGCGGCCGCACTCGCGCTTCACCCACCGCAACCTGCACAGCATCGTCACCGACGACGACCTCGCGTATGCCGCGTCCCTCGGCGACGACCTCATCGCCCAGTTCCGGGTCGGCCACGACGGGCACCTCGGGCCGCTCGACCCACCGACGGTGCCGGCCCCGCAGGGCTGCGGCCCACGGCACCTGATCGTCGACGGCCGCAACGTCTACCTGGTCACCGAATACTCCGGACAGGCGATCCGCTACACCCGCGCCGGCGACGGCACCCTCAGCCAGGCCGAGTCCGTCGACGTCGTCGATCCCCGAGACGGGTTGGCGCACAGTCGGTTCGGCGCCGACCCCACCGAGGAGCACCTCATCTGGTGCGCCGACGTCCACCGCGCGGGTGACCTGCTGCTCACCTCGGAGCGCTCCGGCTCCAAGCTCACGAGCACCGCCGTCGGACCCGACGGCCGGCTCGGCGACGTGCTGGCCTTCACCCCCACCGAGCGCCAGCCGCGCGGATTCGCGGTGAGCCCGGACGGCCACCACGTCATCGCGGTGGGCGAGCGCTCGACCGAGGCCGCCCTGCTGCAGGTCCACGCCGACGGCACGCTGACCGAGGTGCACCGGGTCGGCATCGGCCGCGGCGCCAACTGGGTGCGGTTCGTCGACGCCACCGGGTGATCCGGCGACCGACGCTCGCGGGGCAGCCTCAGCCCCGCCGAGCCTGGCCCCGAGCCCCCGGGGGCGAGCGCCGGGTCGCCGCCCCGGCCTCGGCCAGGCAGAACCTGCGGAACAACTCGGCCGACGGCAGCAGCCGGCGATCGGCCGGCCACCCCAACCCCACCTCGCGCGTCGCGCCGGGATCCTCGATCCGCAGCAGCCGCACCGAGCGCAGCGGCTCCCCGGTGGCGGGCACGATCGCCACCCCCAGCCCCGCCGAGACCAGCGCCCGCACCGTCGGCAGGTCCTCGGCCAGGACCGACACCCGCGGCTCCCCGGTGGCCGCCTCCAGCACCTGCGCGACGAGCCCGCCGAGCGGCGCCTGCCGCGGCAGCGCGACGAAGTCCTCACCGGCCAGCTCGGCCAACCGCACCGACTCCCGGTCGGCGAGCGGGTGCCCCCCGGGCACCGCGACGAACAGTTCCTCGGTGAACAGCCGAGCCCACTGCATCGGTATGCCGCGCGGCCGGCTCGTCGACACCACGACGTCCACGCGCGTGTCCACCGCGCCGAACAACTCGGTCCCCGGCGTGCCCTCGTCCACCTGCCGCAGCACGAACCCGATCTTCGGATGGCGCTGCCGGAACCCCCCGACGACCAGCGGCACCAGCCAGGTGCCCAGCGACGGCTCGTAGGCGACCACGACGGTCCCGCGCTCCGGGTCGACGAGCTGGTCGACCGCGGCCAGGCCGTCGTCGAGTCCGGCGAGGAACCGGTCGACGTGCGCCTTGAAGACCGACCCGGCGTGGGTCAACCGCAGCACCCGGCCCGAGCGCCCGAGCAGCGGCGCCCCGACCTCCCGCTGCAACGCCGCCAGCGCCCGCGAGACCTGCGGCTGGCTGACCTGGTAGACCTTGGCCACCTCGGTGACCCGCGTCCCGTCGGCGACCAACTGGAACCAGCGCAGCACCTCGGTCTCCATCAATCATGCCTCTCATGCATCGATTGACGTCAAGACGAACATTGGACACATTAGTTGAAACCGACGACAATAGAAGCATGAACCCGAACACCACCTGGAACACCATCACGACCCGCCTGCGCGAGGCCCGCGAGGCCCGCCAGGCCCGCGCCCGGCTCTTCCGCGACCTGCGCGGCTACACGACCAAGGGTGAGTTGGAGGACCTGCTCAGCGCCGCCGAGCGCAGCGACTCCCCCGACGCCGAGCTGACCCGCACGATCCTGCGGATCAAGCTGCAGCGGCTGCACGACGCCGAGCAGCTGTCGGTCTTCAGCCCCTACAGTCACATCGCCGCCTGACCCAGCCGCACCGCACCGACCGGGGGCTGGTCACCGGCCCCGCCGGCAGCTGCAAAGGAGCAGCGCCGGCCCTTCCCCAGGGCGCCCGATCGGGCGCCCTTCGCCATGTCCGGCGACAACGGTCCGGAGTCAACAGACCAGCGTCAACAGTCCGACAACAGTCCGGCGACAACGGTCCGGTGACCACCGTCCGGCATCAACCGCCGCAGCAGTCTCCCCCGCAGCAGCCGCCCTCGGGCCGCAGGGCCGCCTCGGCACCCTGGTGCAGCAACTGCCCGAAGACCTCGACCGGCTGCGCACCACCGACCCCGACCCGGCCGGCCGCCACCGAGAACGGCACCCCGGTCACCCCGAGATCCCGCGCGGCCTGCCGGTCGGCCTCGACCTGATCGGCGAACTCGTCCGAGGCCAGCACGGTGGCCACCCGCCGCTCGTCCAGGCCGGCCTCGGCGGCCAGCCGCAGCAGCACCTCGTGGTCGTCCAGGGCCAGCCCCTCCTGGAAGTGCGCCGCGTAGAACCGCTCCAGCGCCGCCTGCGCCAGTTCCCAGCCGCCCAGCTCGGCCGCCAGCTTGACCAGCCGGTGCCCGTCCACCGTCGAGGTCTTGACCGCGTGCGCGAAGTCGAGCACCAGCCCGTCCCGGGCGGCCGCCTGGGTCACCCGCTCGGTCATCGCGAGCCCACCCTCCTGCCCGCCGCCGTACTTCTGCCCCAGATAGGCGACGACCGGCTCCTGGGTGCCGGGCGGCATACCGGGATCGAGCAGGTAGGCGCGGTGGTTGACCTGCACCGTGGCCGGCGACTCGTATGCCGCGATCGCGGCTCGCAGCCGCCCCTTGGCGATGTAGCACCACGGGCACTGCAGGTCGGCCCAGACGTCGACGATGAGATCACTCATCCCAGCAGTCTGCCACCCTCCGCGGCACCCCCCCGGCTCCCGAGCGGCTCGACGGCCCCCGGACAACGGCCGACCCCGCCGGCCGCGCGGGCTGACGGGGTCGGCCGGAGAGACCGGGGGAGGGTCGCTTAGTAACGCCCGTAGGAGACGTTGTTGAACGTCCAGATCTTGCGGTACTTCGTCACCGAGCCGGTGGCGCCCGCGTCGTACATCATGCCGCCGCCGGCGTAGATGCCGACGTGGTAGGCCGGGAAGCCGAAGAAGATCAGGTCGCCCGGCTGCGGGTTGCTGACCCGGGTCGAGCCCTGACGCTGCGCCTCGGCGGTGCGCGGGATCGAGATGCCGGCCTGGCGGTAGACGAACTGCGTGTAGCCCGAGCAGTCGAAGCCCGCGGTGGTCGTGCCGCCGTAGCGGTAGGGGATGCCGGTGTAGCGGGCCGCGATCGAGGTGATCGAGCCGCCGGCCGCCGGCGGCGGTGCCGGGGCGGGCGCCTTGGGGGTGGCGGGCGCCGCCGGCGCGGCGGGGGCAGCCGGCGCGGCGGGGGCCGC
>CAZYHR010000164.1:0-3913 GCA_964647395.1 uncultured Intrasporangiaceae bacterium
CGTGCTGCTGCCGGCGTTCTCGGGGATGGTGCGCACCCTGGTCTTCGACACCGAGCGACTGGAGTCGCTGGCCCCGCAGGGCTTCGCCCTGGCGACCGACGTCGCCGAGTGGCTGGTGCGCCAGGGCACGCCGTTCCGGGTCGCCCACGAGGTGGCCGGTGCCTGTGTGCGCGAGTGCGAGCGGCGCGGCATCGAGTTGTGGGACCTGTCCGACGCCGACCTGGCGGCGATCAGCGAGCAGCTGACCCCGGGGGTGCGCGAGGTGCTCACCGTGGCGGGGTCGCTGGCCTCGCGTGACGGCAAGGGCGGCACCGCCCCCGCGCGGGTGCGTGAGCAGCTGGCCGCGGCCCGAGCCGCCGCCGGCGCCGCTCGAGAGTGGGCCGTCCGGGAGTAGTCGTGGGGGGCCAGGGTGGAACCTCGGTTGCCGGGCTTCCAGGAGGGCGGACGTGGGGAACGGGGCTCGAGTCGGCCACCTCGGCGAGCAGTCCTGCGGCGCGGACCCGGCCGGCGCGGGGCAACGCTGGCGCAGGCCATCGACGTCCCGAGCACGCACGGCTGACCGAGGCTCCGCGCACCCTGCGGTCGACCACCATGACCGCAGAGTTCACTCGGTCGACGCCCCGATCACGCCGGGAAACACTGCAGCCGCAGGTCGGATCGGTCAGGATGGAGGTTGCCCGCGGTCATGACCGCGGGCAACCTCCACCATGGCCGACGTGGGCCGGCCCTCGGGCCACGGCGGGTAGGGTGGGGCTCGAATCGACCAAGGAGCAGCTCCCCATGCACCATCGCATCGCCATGGCCCTGACGGCCCTCGTCGCTCTGTCCGGAGCCCTGGCCGGCCTGGGCATCGTCCCGTGGCAGGTCCCCGCCGTCGCCGGCGTCGTGGTCGGCCTGTGGTGGGGCTTCGGCAAGTCGATCCTCGGCACCGACTCCCCGGACCACCGGGCCGCGCCGACCCCCGGCAGCGCGCAGGACCTCGAGCGCCACTGAGCCGCCGTCGGACTCACCCGCCGGCGGCCACCGCCCGGACCGGAACGTTCCCGGTGGCGATCCCGATCTCCCAGGGCTGACGGGCGAGTGAACCCGGCTCCTTCACCGTTGGCGGGCTGTTCGGTGGTGTTGGCCGGGGATCGCATACCGCAAGGGCGCCGCCCGCGTGCCAGAGTGGGCGGGTGCCTCGTCGTCTCGGCCGTCGCTTCTTCGAACGCGACAGCATGCTGGTGGCCCGCGACCTGCTCGGGGCGACGGTCAGCCACGCCGGGGTCACCGTGCGGCTCACCGAGGTCGAGGCGTATGCCGGTGTGGGGGACCCGGGTTCGCACGCCTTTCGGGGCCGGACCCCGCGCACCGAGGTGATGTTCGGGCCACCGGGTGGACTCTACGTCTATTTCACCTACGGCATGCACTGGTGCGCCAACCTGGTCTGCCGCGCAGAGGGCACCGCGTCAGCCGTGCTGCTGCGCGCCGGCCAGGTCGTCGGGGGCGAGGACCTCGCGCGCGCCCGCCGGGGCGACGGGCCGGTGCGCGACCTCGCCCGCGGGCCGGCCCGGCTGGCCCGCGCCCTGGCCCTCGGGCGCGCGGAGAACGGCCTGTTGACGACCGCGCCGGACAGCCCCTTCGTCGTGCGCGCCGCCGCAGCCCGGGTGCCCGACGACGACGTCCGCACCGGCCCGCGGGTCGGCGTCGCGGGCGCGGGCGGCGACGGCGGGAGCTATCCGTGGCGCCTCTGGATCGCCGGCGACCCGACGGTGTCGCTCTATCGCCGCGCGGTGACCGGGCGCCGTCGCGCACCGGGGTGATACCCGGTCGTGCGGCGCCGGCGGCATACGGCAGGCTGGGGCCGGGCGGCGACCGCCGCCCGCGACGAAGAGCCGGGCGGGCGGCATACTCGACCGCCGGGCCGGACCGGACGAGCAGGGGAGCCGACGACGTGAGCACCATCCTCGACGAGTTGCAGTGGCGCGGGGCGGTGGCGCAGACCACCGACGAGACCGCGCTGCGCGAGGCACTCGCGAGCGGCCCGATCACGGTCTATTGCGGCTTCGACCCGACCGCGCCCTCGCTGCACTTCGGCAACTTCGTCCAACTCGTCGCGTTGCGGCGCATGCAGCGCGCCGGCCACCGGGTCATCTGCCTGGTCGGCGGCTCCACCGGCCTCATCGGCGACCCCAAACCGACCTCGGAGCGGGTGCTCAAGACCAAGGAGCAGACCGCCGCCAACGTCGCCCGGATCAAGACGCTGGTCCGGCCGTTCCTCGACTTCGAGGGCACCGACCCGGCGTGCGCGCACCCGGCGATCCTCGTCGACAACCTCGACTGGACGGCCCCGATGTCGGCGCTGGACTTCCTGCGCGACATCGGCAAGCACTTCCGGGTCAACCAGATGATCCGCAAGGAGGCGGTCGCCGCACGGCTGGAGAGCCAGGAGGGCATCTCCTACACCGAGTTCAGCTACCAACTGCTGCAGGCGCTGGACTTCCTCGAGCTCTACCGCGAGCACGGTTGCACCATGCAGATCGGCGGCAGCGACCAGTGGGGCAACCTCATCGCGGGTGTCGACCTCGTCCACCGGGTCGAGGGGGTGTCGGTGCATGCGCTGACCTCGCCGCTGCTCACCGACGCGAGCGGTACGAAGTACGGCAAGTCCGAGGGCAACGCGATCTGGCTGTCGGCCGACATGACCAGCCCCTACGCCTTCTACCAATACTTCCTCAACGTCGAGGACGCCTCGGTCATCACCCTGGTCAAGGTCTTCACCGACCGCACCCAGGTCGAGGTCGCCGAGCTCGAGCGGCAGGTCGAGCAGGAGCCGTTCCGGCGCGCCGCGCAGCGGTTGCTCGCCGCCGAGATGACGGCCCTGGTCCACGGCGCCGACGCGGGCGCGGCCGTGCAGGCGGCGTCGGAGGCGATCTTCGGCCGCGGGGACCTGGCTGCGCTGGACGAGCAGACCCTGCTCGACGCGACCGCCGAGCTGCCCGGAGGCGACGTCCCAGCCGGTGCGACGGTGGTCGAGGCGCTGGTCGTCAGCGGACTGGTCGACTCGCGCAACGCGGCCCGGCGGGTGCTGGGCGAGGGTGGCGTGTCGCTCAACAACGTCAAGGTGACCGACCCCGACCTCGTGCTCGGGCCGGAGTCGTTCCTGCACGGCCGGGTGGCCTTGCTGCGCCGGGGCCGCAGGTCGCAGGCGGCGGTGCGTCGCGCCTGACCCACGCCCCGGGAGTATGCCGCGCGCCCGCGCGCGTGACTCCGGCCATCGACACGCCCGGGATGCAGGTCGATTTGCCCGCTGGCGGCGGCGCTGGTTAATCTTCTGCTCCGGTCATCCGAACAGGGAGGAACGGACGCCGCTCCAGCCGGAGCGCGGCCAGTCCCGGCGGGCGACCACGACGACCCCCACCGCAGCTCGGGCGACCGAGCCGTGCGCCCGCCCCTCGGGGCTGGCGGCATCAGCCGTTCGGCTGGTACAGTGAGAGGTCCACCCGCCGAGAGCCAAGCGCGATCGAGCCGCCCGACAGCCGCCACCGGAAACATCCGGGAGAGCAGCCGGTGCGGATTTGACGCCCAAGATGGACGCGGGTAACTTTGAATGGTTGCCCCGGGAAGCCGGCTCATCGAGCCGATGATCGGTGTGCGTCCGAACCTTGAGAACTCAACAGCGTGCCAAAAATCGATGCCAATTAACCTCGTCCAGGGGTGGCGCGACCCCGACCCTCCGGTCGGAGCCCGCGTCCACGCCGACGAAAAACCTTTGGTTGACAACGAATGACTACTTGCTAGTCGTTCTTGCTCAGTCAGCGAAACAACCCTTCGTGGGTAATGGTTTCCCGCGGCCTGGCCGCGCGGAGCTGAACATCAACGGAGAGTTTGATCCTGGCTCAGGACGAACGCTGGCGGCGTGCTTAACACATGC
>CAZYHR010000165.1:0-3889 GCA_964647395.1 uncultured Intrasporangiaceae bacterium
CGGCGCCGCCCGGCCGTGCCGGAAGACGGCCAGCGGCCAGGTGGTCAGGGTGCCCGCGAGGTCGGCGCGCAGCAGCGCGCGCAACTGCTCGCGGTCGTGCGAGTAGTCGAGCCGGTCGTGCGCGTTGACCACGTCGAGCCAGGCCACCTCGTCGATCTCGTGCTCGAGCCCGCCGGTGCCGCCGACGACCTCGGCCGCCCAGTAGCGCACGTGCTTGGTGGCCGGGCGACCCTTGGCGTCCAGGACCCGGTATGCCGTGGCCGGCAGCGGCATCCCGAGGCGGACCGCCAGCCCGGTCTCCTCCGCGGTCTCGCGGGCAGCCGCGACCGGCCAGTGTTCGAGGTTCTCGAGTTTGCCCTTGGACCAGGACCAGTCGTCGTACTTCGGGCGGTGCACGAGGGCGACCTCGAGGGCGCCGTCCGAGCGACGGCGCCACGGCACCGTGCCGGCTGCGTTGATCGTGGGCATGGCGAGGTGGCGTCCCTGGGGTCGTCCTGGGTGGGCCGTCGGGGTCAGCGACGACGCGCCTTGCGGCGCTGCTTGGAACGGTAGTCCCAGATGGTCTGCTGCACATCGGCGAGCGGCTTGCCGTCCGCATCCTGGTGCACCCGGGTCCAGCTGCCGTCGGCCTCGAGCTCGAAACGGTGCACCGAGTCCGACAGCCCCACGTCGAAGATGCGGGTCAGTTCGGCCACGTGGCTGGGGTCCACGACCCGCAGCAGCGCCTCGACCCGCCGGTCGAGGTTGCGGTGCATGAGGTCGGCGCTGCCCAGGTAGACCACCGGCTGGCCCCCGCCGCCGAACCAGAAGATCCGGGAGTGCTCCAGGAAGCGCCCCAGGGTGGAGCGGACCCGGATGTGATCGCTCAGGCCCGGCACCCCGGGCCGGATCGCGCAGATGCCGCGGACCCACACGTCGACCGACACCCCGGCCTGCGAGGCGCGGTAGAGCGCGTCGATGAGGGTCTCGTCGACGACCGAGTTCATCTTGAGCCGGATCCGCCCGTCGCCGTGCTCCTCGTGCCGCCCGACCTCGGCCTCGACCAGCTCGACCAGGCCGCTGCGCACCGTGCGGGGCGCGACGAGCAGTCGCTTGAACCGGCTGCGCGGCGCGATGCCGGACAGCTGGTTGAACAGCCGGGACAGGTCCTCGCCGACCTGGGGGTCGCAGGTGAGCACCCCGATGTCCTCGTACATGCGGGCGGTCTTGGGGTTGTAGTTGCCGGTGCCGGTGTGGCAGTAGCGGACCAGGCCCTCGGCCTCCTGGCGCACGACCAGGCACAGCTTGGCGTGCGTCTTGAGCCCGACGATGCCGTAGACGACGTGCACCCCCGCGTGCTCCAGCTTGCGGGCCCAGCTGATGTTGTTGACCTCGTCGAAGCGGGCCTTGATCTCGACGACGGCCAGCACCTGCTTGCCCGCCGCGGCCGCGTCGATGAGCGCATCGATGATCGGCGAGTCACCGGAGGTGCGGTAGAGGGTCTGCTTGATGGCCAGCACCCGCGGGTCGGTCGCCGCCTGACCGAGGAAGGCCTGCACCGAGGTCGAGAACGAGTCGTAGGGGTGGTGCAGCAGGACGTCCTTGGCCCGGATCGCCGCGAAGATGTCGCCCTGCTGGGAGCGCTCGGTCGGGGCCAGGTCGGGGTGGGTCATCGGCAGGAACGGCACGTCCTTGAGGTCCGAGCGGTCCAGGTCGCCCAGCAGGAACAGCCCGCGCAGGTCCAGCGGGGCCGGCAGCTGGTAGGTCTCGGCGGCGGTGACCCCCAGCTCGCGGGTCAGCAGGTCCAGCACCCGGTCGGCGATCTGGTCGTCGACCTCGAGCCGCACCGGCGGCCCGAACCGGCGCCGGATCAGCTCCTTCTCCAGCGCGGTGAGCAGGTTCTCGGCGTCGTCCTCCTCGACCTCGAGGTCCTCGTTGCGGGTCACCCGGAAGGTGTAGTGCTCGCGGACCTCCATACCGGTGAAGAGCTGGTCCAGGTGGGCGGCGATGAGCTCCTCGAGCGGCACGAACCGGGCGCGGCGGTCGCCGTCCTGGGTGGCGTCGCGCACCCGCAGGAAGCGGGGCAGCAGCGGCGGCACCTTGACCCGGGCGAAGTGCTCGGTGCCGGTCTTGGGGTTGACCAGCACGACCGCCAGGTTGAGCGAGAGCCCGGAGATGTACGGGAACGGATGGGCCGGGTCGACGGCCAGCGGGGTGAGCACCGGAAAGATCTGCTCGCGGAACAGCCCGTGCAGGGGCATCCGCTCCTCCTCGGACAGCTCCGCCCAGGGCACCAGGAGGATGCCCTGGTCGGCCAGCGCCGGGCGGATCTGGCCCCGGAAGACCCACGAGTGCAGCCGCATGAGCTCCTGCGCGGCGTGCCCGATCTTGTCGAGCAACTCACGCGGCTCCAGCCCGGCCGCCGAGCGGACCGCGAGACCGGTGGCGATGCGCCGTTTGAGGCCGGCCACCCGGACCATGAAGAACTCGTCGAGGTTGCTGGAGAAGATCGCGAGGAACTTGGCCCGCTCGATGAGCGGCACCGACTCGTCCATGGCCATCTGCAGCACCCGCTCGTTGAACTGCAGCCAGGAGATCTCCCGCTCGAGGAACCGGTCGGCCGGCAGCGGCTGCAGACCGTCCTGGTCCGGCTCGGGGACGGGCTCGACGCGCACGAAGCGGCCGCCCGGACCGCGCGGCGGGATCGGCCGGTCCGCCCCGGTCGACGGGACGACGGTGAGCTCCGCTGCTCGCTCTGGCTCGGGACGCGGCTCGGCGGCGGTGGTCATGCCACATGCTCCCACTTCCGGCCCGGTCCGGGCAGGACGAACGGTCAGGGCAGGACGAACATGACCTCGCGCCGGTGGGTCCGGAACCCGAGCGCCCGGTAGACGGCCAGGGCCGGCGCGTTGTCGCCGTCGACGTAGAGGTGCACCCGGGGCAGCCCGAGCCCCCGCAGGTGGTGCAGCCCGAGCAGGGTCACCGGGCGGCCCAGCCCACGACCCTGGTATGCCGGGTGCACCCCGACGACGTAGACCTCACCGCTGGCATCGGGTCCGGTCGCCTGCGCCGGGTCGACCTTGGTCCAGTGGAAGCCCGCGATGCGCGGCTCGGCGCTCGCGTCGCGGGGCACGACGAGCAGCAGGCCCGCCGGATCGAACCAGGGCAGCGCCAGACGCTCGTGCAGGTCGGCCACGGTGAGCCGACCCTGCTCGGGGTGGGCGGCGAAGGCCGCCGCGTTGGTGGCCACCCAGTCGGCGTCGTCGCGGCCCGGCTCGAAGGCCCGGGCGTGCAGGTCGTCGGGCAGCACCACCGGTGGCAGGTCGGCGCCCGGCAGGTCGGGCAGGACCAGCACGAGCAACTCGCGCACGACGCGCAGCCCGCGGGCCGCGGCGAAGCCGTCGACGGCCGCCCCCGCGCCGTGCGCCCAGATCCGCGCGGCGCCGGGCAGCTCGGCGAGCAGCCGGCTGCCGACGCCCTGGCGGCGGTCCCGGGGGCGCACGACCAGTTCCACCGGACCGTCGGCCCGGTCGGGCTGGGCGAGCTGGGCGTAGCCGGCCAGCGGCGGGGCCGCGCCGGCCGGCCCGGGGGCCGCCGCGGCATACTCGAGCAGGTGGACGGCGCCCGAACCGGGACGCAGGTCGAGGCGGAACTGCTCGGACAGGGGCGCCACCGCGTCGGCCGACTCGGCCTGGGCCGCGAGCTCGAGCACCGCACGCCGCTGTTGGTCGGTGAGCGCGTCTGTGCGGATCACGAGGAGGCGTCCGCCGGCTCGGCGTCGGCCTCGCGCGGCCGCTCGGGCACGAACCGATAGCCGACGTTGCGGACCGTGCCGATGAGCGTCTCGTGCTCGGGGCCGAGCTTGGCGCGCAGCCGCCGGACGTGGACGTCGACGGTGCGGGTGCCTCCG
>CAZYHR010000166.1:0-3810 GCA_964647395.1 uncultured Intrasporangiaceae bacterium
GCGCCGGGGCGGGTGGCGCCGAGGGCTGGTGGCTGCGGCCCGGACCCAGGCGACACGGACCGGCTGGCACCGGTGCCGTGGTCGGCTCTGGGGTGGCCGGCGGCAGACCGGCTGGTGGGGCGGCCGGCCACGGACCGTCCTGCGGTCCGCTCGCCGCCGCCGCCGCGGGCTGCGGCGGCGCCGCGGCGGGCTGGCAGGGGGTCGTCCAGGTCCGCACCGAGGTGCCGACCCCGTGCGCGGTCGCCTGGGCCTGCGCGGCCAGCTCGGCGGTCGACTTGCCGCTGGCCAGGCCGCGCACCAGCCACCACGCGCCGAAGGCCAGCGGCACGCCGAGCCACAGCCACCACTGGTCGGAGATCTCCCCGGCCAGCACGAAGGTCGACGCGACGATCAGCGCGATGCCGCCGATATCGCCGCGGCGCACGGCCTCCTCGGCGTGGATGCGGCCCTTGTGGTCGGGCATGAGCAGCCAGGCCAGCAGGTAGGGCAGCAGCAGCCCCACGTGGGTGAAGAGGATGAGCGCGATCGCGGCCACCCGCACGACCATCGGGTCGACGCCGAGCCGGCGGGCCAGGCCCGAGCACACGCCGGCGATCCAGTGGTCCTTGGGTCGGATCAGGCCGGTCGCCCGGATCCGGTCGAAGACACCTCCGTCCGACGGCGGGCCGGCGCTCTGCGGTTCGGTCATGTCCCCATCGTGCGCGTCCGGCGGCCGGCGCAGCCATGCGGGTCGACCCTGAACCGACCCTGAACCACCCCCGGCGGACGGTGCCGGAGTCGCCCGGATGCCCCAAGATGAAGGGGTGAGCACTTCCACGGGCACGTCCCCGCAGCCCCGCCAGGGGTATGCCGCGGGCCCGCCGCCCGGGCCCGGCGGCGGTGCCGCGGTGGTCCAGCCCCCGGCTGCCGGGGCGCCGGCGCCGCAGCGGCCGCCGTTCGTGCGGTCGGTCGCCGACGGGGTGGCCGGTGGGGTGTGCGCGGGGCTGGCCCGGCACCTCGGGCTGCCGGTCGTCGTGGTCCGGGTGGCCATGGTCCTGCTGACCGTCGTGGCCGGCGGGTCGGGCTTCGTCCTGTACGCCGTGCTGTGGGCGATCACCCCGAGCGACCAGGAGGTGCGGCTGGTCCAGACCCCGGCCGCGCACCGAGCCGCGCAGCGCCGGATCACCGTGCACCACTGGCTGGTCATCGGTGGGCTGCTGCTGGTCATCGCCGGGCTGTCCCTCGGCACGACGTTCGGGTCCTGGGTCGCCAACGTCCGCTATCTCATCCCGGTGCTGGCCATCGCCGGGGGCGCGTTCGTCGCGTGGTACCAGCTCGACGACCCGGTGGCCCGACGCGGTGGGCGGGCCCGGTCCAGGTGGGCCGGCCTGGTGCAGGTGCTCGTCGGGCTGGCCCTGGCCACCGGCGGTGTCGTCGTCCTGGTCACCCGGGGGCAGGCGCCCCGCGAGGTGTGGAACGGCGCGCTCGCGGCGATCGCCGTGCTCGCCGGGGCGACCGTCATCGCCGCTCCGTTCGCCCTGCGGCTGTGGCGCCGGGCCCAACGTGAGGAGGCCGAGCGGGTCCGGGTCACCGAGCGGGCCGACATCGCCGCGCACCTGCACGACTCGGTGCTGCAGACGCTCGCGCTCATCCAGCGCCGGGCCGAGGACCCCACCACCGTCCAGCGGCTGGCCCGGCGGCAGGAGCGCGAGCTGCGCCAGTGGCTCTACGGCGCGCCGGAGCAGGAGTCCGACTCGCTGGCCGCCGCGCTGACCGCCGAGATCAACGAGGTCGAGGACGAGCACGGCGTGCCGGTCGAACTGGTCGTCACCGGCGACGCCGTCGTCGACGAGGCCGACGTCGCGTTGGTCCGGGCCACCCGCGAGGCGGTCCTCAACGCGGTGCGGCACGGTCGGCCGCCGGTGTCGGTCTACGTCGAGATCGGCCCGGGCGGGACCGAGGTGTTCGTCCGCGACCACGGGCCCGGCTTCGACCTGGACGGCATCGGCGAGGACCGGATGGGCGTGCGCGAGTCGATCCTGGGCCGGATGACCCGGGCCGGCGGCTCGGCCCGGATCCGTCGGCTCGACGACGGCACCGAGGTCGCCCTCACCCTGCCACCCCCGCCCGAGCCTGAGCGGGCCGAGGGGGAGCCGAGCCGGTCGCCCGGGGCGAGCGGGCGGCATACCGTCGCGACGAAGGAGAGCACCCCGTGACCGCACCGATCCGACTGGTCCTGGTCGACGACCACGCGATGTTCCGCTCGGGGGTCAAGACCGAGCTCGACCATGCGGCCACCGAGGTCGTGGGCGAGGCACCGGACGTCGACACCGCCGTCGCGGTGATCAAGCAGACCCGGCCCGACGTCGTCCTGCTCGACGTGCATCTGCCCGGTGGGCTGGGCAACGGCGGGGTCGACGTGCTGCAGGGCTGCCGCGGCCTGCTGACCGAGGGCGATGCGCCGGTGCGGTTCCTCGCGCTGTCGGTGTCCGATGCGGCCGAGGACGTCATCGCGGTGATCCGCGCCGGCGCGCGGGGCTACGTGACCAAGACGATCACCGGGGCCGATCTGGTGCGGGCGATCCGGCGGGTGGCCGACGGCGACGCGGTGTTCTCGCCGCGGCTGGCCGGGTTCGTGCTCGACGCCTTCGGCGCCGCCGCGGGCGAGATCGCCGAGGTCGACGAGGAACTCGACCGGCTGTCGGCGCGCGAGCGCGAGGTCATGCGGTTGATCGCCCGCGGCTACCAGTACAAGGAGGTCGCCAAGGAGCTGTTCATCTCGGTCAAGACCGTCGAGACGCACGTCTCCTCGGTGCTGCGCAAGCTGCAGTTGTCCTCGCGGCACGAGCTCACCGCCTGGGCCGCCGGGCGCCGGATGATCTGACCGCCCGGGCCGCGGGCCCACCCGCGCAGCCGCAGCGGCCTCCCGGCGGCCCGGTTCGGCACCCGCGGGCCGCGGACTCGGTCGCGCCGCGTCAGGTCGGGATGACCACGCCACCGGAGACCTGGATCTGCCCGCGCCGCTGGGCCAGGTCGACGGCGGCGAGCAGCCGATCGCGGATGCCCTCGGTGAGCCGCGATCCGCCGAACGTGCGCAGCGTCGCCCGCAGCAGGTCCTCGACGCCGATGCCCAGCGCCGAGCCGGTGATCGCGGCGGCGGCGTTGGCGATCTCGACCAGCGCGATCTCGTCCAGCGGCCGGTCCTTGTAGGGCTGGTCCCAGGTCCGGAAACCGCGCCAGGTCAACGGATCCACCGCGCCGGCATAGACGAAGCCCTCCTCGTCGCGGCGCAGGTCGACCGGGATGCGGCGGGTCAGGTCCACCAGCCGCGGCGCGGGCAGCCGGGTCAGGCCGAAGCACTGCACGGTGAGCAGCGCCAGCCGCTCCGGCCGCACCGGCCCCTCGGCGCCCACGACGTCGCGCACGGTCTGCTCGACCAGCCGCCGGGCGGCCGGGCTCGGGGAGTCCAGTTGCCGGGTCGAGCCGCGATAGCCCGGGACGAACGGCTGGTATGCCGCCTCGCCGGCCAGTCCCGGAGCGCCCCGCTGCGCCGGGGCGTCGGCAACCGGCGGGTCCGCCGGCTGCGCGTCGACCGTGGGCGAATCCGCCACGGACGCAACGGTACCCGGCGGGTCAGCGACCGGCGACCCGACCAGTTCCGCGGCCACGGCGGCGTCCGGCGGCGGGGCGTCCGGCGGCGGGTCGGCTGCGGCGCCCGGCGCGTCGTCGGCGCCCGGGCCGTCGCCCGGCGCGCCCCGCGCGTCGTCGTCGGGGACCGGGTCGCCGTCTCGCGGCGCGCCATGGGCGATGGAGACCACAGCCTCCCCGCCA
>CAZYHR010000167.1:0-3677 GCA_964647395.1 uncultured Intrasporangiaceae bacterium
GGACCGGCCGGCCGCCGCGAAGCCCAGGACGACCGAGCGGGCGGCGACCGAGCGGGCGGCGACCAAGCGGGCGGCGACCAAGCGGGCGGCGGCCGAGCGGGAGGCGGCCGAGCGCACCACGGGGCAGCCCCCGGCCGCCGCCGGCGCGGCGGCCAAGCCCGCGACGTCGGCCGCGAAGCGCGCTGCCGCGCGGACCGATCCAGCCCCCCGGTCGGGCGCGGGCTGAGGGAGGGCCGGTCGCGCCCGCGTCGCCCACGAGGATTGGTACGCCCGCGACCTGTCCGGCGACGGCTTCACCGCGACCGACTTCCTCGATGTCGACCTCGGCGACCTACGTGCGGCCGGGGCGGTCTTCGACGACTGCGTCTTCCGGGGCTGCCGCTTCAACACCGCGGTGCTCACCGACACCGCGTTCACCAGTTGCACGTTCGACACCTGCACCTTCTTCGACGCCCGGTTCGTGCGGTGCAAGCTCGTCGGGTCGACGTTCCGGCGGTGCGAGCTCGACCTCGTGCAGGTCGACGGCGGCAACTGGTCGTTCGTCACGCTGGCCGGGGCCGACCTGTCCCGCACCGTGTGGCGGGACACCCGGCTCACCGAGAGCGACCTCACCGGTGTCCGGGCCCGCGAGGCCACCTGGCGCGACCTCGACCTCACCAACGCCGAGCTGGCCGGTATCGACCTGCGGGGCACCGACCTGCGGGGCAGCTCACTGTGGTCGCTGGACCCGGCCCGGGCCACCCTGACCGACGCGGTCGTCACCGCCCGTCAGGCCGTCGTGGTGGCCGGCAACCTCGGCCTCGATATCCGCGACGACGAGGACTGAACCCCCGGCCGGACCGGAGTCCGCCGCGGGGACGGAAAACCGGTTGCATCCGCGGGCGCCGGCCCGCATCCTGCTGGCTGTGTGATCCCGCCTCGCGCTGACGACCGCCGCCGACCGACCCGTCGCGGCCCATCGTCATCGCCTGCCGTCATCCGACCGACAGCACAGCGAGGCAACCCATGGCCGCTCACCTGCGGGCCCACGCGATCACCGTGCGGACGAGCACCGGCACCCTGCTCGACCGGGTCGACCTGGCCGTCGGCGGCCGGGACCGGGTCGGCCTCGTCGGCCCCAACGGATCGGGCAAGTCGACACTGCTGCGCGTGCTGGTCGGCAACCTGGTTCCCGATGACGGGCAGGTGGTCGGCAGCCCCGGCCTGCGCATCGGCTGGCAGCGCCAGTCGCCGCCGGACCCCCGGCTCACCGTCGCGGCCGTCCTCGACCGCGCGGCCGCACCGCTCACCGACGCGTATGCCGCGCTGCTGGCCGAGGGGGACCGGCTCGCCGAGGGGGACCGGCCGGCACCGGGTGGGAACGACGTCGGCGGGCCACCGGCCCTGACGCCGCTCGCCGCGGCCCAGGACCGTTTCGAGTCGCTCGGGGGCTGGTCCGGGTTGGCCCGCCACGACGAGGTGCGATCCCGGCTCGGCGTCGGCACGACGGACGGCATCGCCCCCGACCGGCAACTGGGCGAGCTCAGCGGTGGCGAGCAGGCCCGCACCCTGCTTGCGGCGCTGCTGCTGGCCGACCCGGACATCCTGCTGCTCGACGAGCCGACCAACCACCTCGACCTCGCCGGCAGGCACTGGCTGGCCGGCTTCCTGGGCTCCTTCCGGGGGGCGGTGCTGGTCGCCTCCCACGACCGGACCTTCCTCGACCGCACGGTGTCCCGGATCGTCGAACTCGACGACCTCACGGCGGGTGTCGAGGACTACCTGGGCTGCGACTGGAGCGCCTATCGGGTCGAGAAGCAGCGCCGGCTCGAGCGGCTGGCCCTCGACCTCGAGGCGCAGGAGAAGTACCGGCGCCGGGTGCAGGCCCAGATCGCGGCGAGCAAGCAGCGCTCCCGGGCCCACGAGGCGGCCAACCCCCGCAACCCCGGGGCCCGACGGATCGCCCGGATGGTCGCCCGCAAGGCGGTCGTTCTCGAGCGCCGACTCACCCGCCTCGTCGACTCCGGTCGGTGGGCGGAACAGCCGATGCATCGGAACCCGTTGCTGCTCAGACAGGTCGAGCAGGTCGAGGCCGCATCGGTAGTGCGGGCCACGGCCCTGCACGTGCAGGCGGCCGGGCGGCACCTCGTCACCGTCGACGTCGAGCTGTCCACCCACGACCGGATCTGGTTGACCGGGCGCAACGGCGTCGGCAAGACCTCGCTGCTCGACGCGCTGCTGCCGCTGCTGCCGCGGGCCGCGGTCCTCACCCAGACCGACGACGGGCTGCCGCCCGGCCGCACCGCGCTGGAGCTGCTACGGGAGGCGGTGCCGAGCTACGTCGACGAGGCCGAGGCGCTGCTGGCGGCATACGGTCTCGGCGTGGCCGACTGGACCCGGCCGGTCGACCGGCTGTCACCCGGGCAGATCCGCCGGCTGCGGCTGGCCATCACACTCAACACCCCGGCCACCATGCTCGTGCTCGACGAGCCGACCAATCACCTCGACGCGGAGACCGTCGAGACCCTGGAGGCGGGGCTGGCCGACTTCCGCGGCGGCCTGCTCGTCGTCACCCATGACGAGGCGTTCGCTGCGAGCGTCGGACTGACCCGGCGGTGGGAGCTCTCGCCGGCCGGGATGCTGGGATCGTGACCGGGAACGTCGACACCCTCGTGACCCTGCTCTCGCCGCCGCTGTCGGCCCGGATCGGACCTGGGTCAGTCCTCGCCGAGATACGCCTTGCGGACCTCGTCGCTGCCGAGCAGGTCCTGACCGGAGCCGTGCAGGACGACCTTGCCGACCTCCAGGACGTAGCCCTGGTCGGCCAGCTTGAGGGCGGCCCGGGCGTTCTGCTCGACGAGCAGGATCGTCGTGCCCTGCTCGCGCAGCGTCTGCACGGTCGACATGATGCGCTGCATCATCAGCGGGGACAGGCCCATCGACGGCTCGTCGAGCATGAGCAGCTTGGGCCGGCTCATCATCGCTCGCCCCATCGCGAGCATCTGCTGCTCGCCGCCGGAGAAGGTGCCGGCCGGCTGCTTGGCCCGTTCGCCGAGGATCGGGAACAGCTCGTAGGCCGCCTGCAGGTCCTCGCGGATCCGCTCGTCCTTGCGCGAGAACGCCCCGAGCAGCAGATTCTCCTCGACCGTGAGCCGCGGGAAGATCCGTCGTCCCTCGGGGGAGTGGGCGACCCCGAGCATGACGATCTGGTGCGCCGGCACCCCGTCGATGCGCCGGCCCTGGAAGGTGATCTGCCCCTCGCGCGGCCGGATCAGCCCGGAGATGGTACGCAGCGTCGTCGTCTTGCCGGCGCCGTTGGTGCCGATGAGGCAGACGACCTCACCCTCACCCACCGAGAAGGAGATGCCCTTGACCGCTTCGATCTTGCCGTAGGCGACCCGCAGGTCGGTGACCTCGAGCATGGCGCTCACGCCCGATCCTCCTCGTGCGGCTGGTCCGGCTCGTCGGCCGGCGGGAGCGCCGCCTGCGGCCGGATCGTGTGGTGCAGTTCCTCCGGGTGGTCGTCCTCGTCGGGCGCCCCGATGTAGGCCTCGATGACCCGGTGGTCGGACTGGACCTCGGCCGGGGTGCCCTCGACGAGCAGTTGACCGCGGACCAGGCACAGCACCCGGTCGCACAGGTTGAAGATGAACCGCATGTCGTGCTCGATGACGACGACGGCCAGTCCCTTGTCGCGG
>CAZYHR010000168.1:0-3666 GCA_964647395.1 uncultured Intrasporangiaceae bacterium
GGGCACCCACCTGCACGTGAGCTTCGATGTCGACTTCCTCGACCCGATGATCGCGCCCGGCGTCGGCACGACGGTGCAGGGCGGTCCGACCTATCGGGAGGCCCAGTTGGTCATGGAGCTCATCGCCGACACCGGGCGGCTGGGCTCGCTCGACGTCATGGAGCTCAACCCCGCCAAGGACCACGCCAACCGGACCGCGGAGGTCGCCACCGACCTGATCCACTCGATGTTCGGCAAGAGCACTTTGTTGCGGCTCAAGGGCACCCCGGCCGGCTGACCGGGCCGGACCGCGGGTCACTGCAGGCCGAGCACCCGGACCAGCTCGGGCCACAGCCGGGCGCCCAGCTCGGCGTCGGCCTCCGGCGTGCCTCCGTGGTCCCACGTCGTCGACGGCGGCGCCGGCGCCTCGCCGGGCAGCACCAGGCGGTGGCCCGCGCGCGGGTGGGTGACCAGGGTCGTCGGCAGCCCGTGCGCGACCCGTTCGCGACGGATGACCTCGGCGTGCCGGACCGAGTCCCACATCCGGTCGTCGCCACCGGCGGCCAGCACGACCGCACCGCCGATCGCCTCGACCGGGATCGCGGCGGCCGACCGCGCGGCGGCTGCCGACCGGATGGACTCGTCGTAGAGGCCGCGCAGCTGCACCAACCCGGGGCCGGCCCACTCCCAGCCCTCGACGTAGGGTAGGAACGGCAGGGGCAGCCGCTCGCGGGTCCACGACGAGCGCTGCGGGCGGTCCCGGCCATCGTGGCCCGGGCCGACGTTGGCCCACACCCAGGGGGTCGGCGCCACGGCGATGACCGCGGCGACGTCCCGGTGCGCGGCGGCGAGCAGCAGCGCCGCCTCGGCCCCCTTGCTCGTGCCGAGCAGAGCGACCCGGTCGCACTCGGCGCGCAGCATCGACAGCGGCGCCTCGAAGCTCTCCAGCGGCAGCTCGCAGATGCCCGGCGGTTGGCCCTCGTCGCCGAACCACCGGACCGACAGAGCCAGCGCACCCGCTTCGGCGAGCACCCGGCAGCGCTCGGTCTCGACCCGGCCACTGGACCCGGACAACACGAGAACTCCGGTGCCGCAGGGATGTCCGGGTCGGACGAGCACGCCCTCGGGTCGGGACAGCGGGTGGGTCACCGCCCCGCTCACCGGACCAGCCGCTCGACCAGGCTCGCCAGGGTCGCCGGCGGGTCGTCGGTGAGACCGCCGTGGACCGGGCCCGGCTGCAGCACCGTCGAGCGCGGCGCGCTGAGCCAGCCGAAGCGCCGGCCGGGGCGGTCGAGGTGCGGCAGGTCGACGGCCTCGCCGCGGCATACCTGCTCGACGGCTGCGAGCGCCGAGGCGACGGACTCGAGATCGAGCCCGGGATCGAGCGCCAGCAGCCGGTCGCGGTCCAGGTGGGTCGCGGCGGCCAGGAAGTCGGCGGCCTGGGCGTAGAGGACAACGCCGACGTTGACGAACTCCTCGCGCTCCACCCGGGGCACGACGCGCAGCACGACGTACTGGTAGCCGATCACGGCAGCCAGCCGTCGGGTGTCGTCAGCCGGGCCGTGACGAGGGCTGTGTAGGCCGCCCGGACGGCCGGCGGGTCGGGCAACTCGCCGGTCGGCTCCAGCCATTCGTCGGGCACCAGGTCCAGGACCGGGGCGAGGCGCTCGGCGACGACCTCGGCCAGCGAATCGTGGGCGGCTCGGACGTCCCCGGCGACCTCGCGCAGGACATGGGTCGAGGATTCGAAGGGTAGCGCCGCGAACCGCTGCGGGTCCGGTGGCCGAGAGGGCCAGGAGTGGTGGACGTAGAGCGCCGCGCCGTGGTCGATGGCCCACACCTGCCGGTGCCAGACGACGAGGTTGGGGTTGCTCCAGGTACGGTCGACGTTGGCCGTCATGGCGTCGAGCCAGAGGATCCGGGTGGCCACGTCCGGTGGCGGCGGGCGCCGGCCGTCGTAGCCGAAGGCCCCGGGCAGCAGGTCGATCCCGAGGTTGAGGCCGATGCTGGCCGAGAGCAGATCCTGCACTTCCTCGTCGGCCTCGTAGCGCGCGATCTGCTCGTCGAGGTCGACCAGGGCCAGGCGCGGCACCGGGATCTCGAGGGCGCGGGCGAGCTCGCCGACGACGATCTCGGCGACCAGGACCTTGACGCCCTGCCCGGCGCCGCGGAACTTCAGCACGTAGGTGCCCTCGTCGCTCGCCTCGACCACCCCGGGCAGCGAGCCGCCCTCCTTGAGTGGCACCACATACCGCGTGGCGACGACCCTCTCGAGCGGCTCGGGGGGATCACCCACCGATGACCGCCACCGTCTGCCGCGCGATCTGCAGCTCCTCGTTGGTCGGGATGACGAGCACGGCGGCGGCGCTGTCGTCGGTGGAGACGACCCGCTCGCCGGAGCCGGTCTCGTTGCGGGAGTGGTCGATCCGCAGGCCGAGGACGCCGAGACGACCGACGACCTCGGCCCGCAGCCGTGGGCTGTGCTCGCCGATGCCCGCGGTGAACGCGAGGGCATCGAGCCGGCCCAGCGCCACGGCGTAGGCACCGACATACTTGGCCAGCCGGTAGGTGACGATGTCCAGGGCCAGCGCCGCGTCCGGGTCGCCGGCATCGACCTTGACCATGACTTCGCGGAAGTCGTTGGTGCCGGCCAGCCCGAGCAGCCCGCTGCCCTTGTTGAGCATGCGGTCGTACTCGTCGACCGCCATGCCCTGCCGGGACATGTGGAAGGCCAGCGCGGGGTCGAGGTCGCCGGGCCGGGTGCCCATGACCAGGCCCTCCAGGGGGCTCAGCCCCATGGACGTGTCGATGCTCCGACCCCCTTGCACCGCAGTGGCGCTCGCGCCGTTGCCCAGATGCAGCACGATGGTGGCGACGTCCTCGACCGGCCGGCCGAGCAGCGCTGCCGCCCGTGCGGAGACGTAGTCGTGCGAGGTGCCGTGGAAGCCGTAGCGACGCACCTTGTGCTCCTCGCGCCAGGCCAGCGGCACGGCATACGTGAAGGCGTGCGGCGGCAGGGTCTGGTGGAAGGCGGTGTCGAAGATCGCGACGTGCGGGATGTCGGGGAAGGCGTTCTGCGCGGCCCGGATGCCGGCCAGGTTGCCGGGGTTGTGCAGCGGAGCCAGCGGGACCAGCCGCTCGATGGCGGCCAGCACCTGGTCGTCGATGACCGCGGGCGCGCTGAACCGGCTGCCGCCGTGGACCACGCGGTGTCCGACGGCGGTCAGGCCGTCCAGGGACGGACCGTGCCCGGCGAAGACGTCCAGCACGTCCCGGATGGCCGCCGTGTGGTCGGGGGCGTCGACCTCGGCCTCGTGGGTCGCACCGCCGGTGACGGTATGCCGTCCGCGCGCCCGGACGCCGGGCTCGCCGATGCGCTCCACCAGCCCGCTGGCCGCGGTCTGCCCGGAGGTGGGATCGAGCAGTTGGTACTTCAGCGACGACGAGCCGGCGTTGACGACGAGGACCTGGCTCATGACGACTCCTCGGCGGCTGCCTGGATCGCCGTGATGGCGACCGTGTTGACGATGTCTTGGACGAGGGCACCGCGGGACAGGTCGTTGACCGGCTTGCGCAGACCCTGCAGGACCGGGCCGATGGCGATCGCGCCGGCGCTGCGCTGCACCGCCTTGTAGGTGTTGTTGCCGGTGTTGAGGTCGGGGAAGATCAGGACGGTGGCCTTCCCGG
>CAZYHR010000169.1:0-2124 GCA_964647395.1 uncultured Intrasporangiaceae bacterium
GGAACTGCAGGACATCATCGCGATCCTCGGCATCGACGAACTCTCCGAGGAGGACAAGATCCTCGTCAACCGGGCTCGCCGCATCCAGCGCTTCCTGTCCCAGAACACCTACGCCGCAACGCAGTTCACCGGCATCGAAGGCTCGACGGTGCCGCTGGGCGACACCATCGAGGCCTTCACCAAGATCTGCGACGGCGACTACGACCACGTCGCCGAGCAGGCCTTCTTCATGTGCGGTGGCCTCGACGACGTCGAGCGGCAGTGGGCGGAGATCCAGAAGAGCCTCTGACCGACCCGCGCGCCCCTGGCGCCACCGGACCGCCGCGGCCGTCCACCCGACCCGGGTGGGCGGCCACGCGGCATACCGGGGCGAATCCCGGCCGCGTACCGGCGGGCCGACCGGGTTGACTAGACTCGGCGTACGCAACCGAGCCGGAGGTATCCCGTGGGACAACTGCAGGTCGAACTGGTCGCCGCGCACCAGCGGGTGTGGCGTGGTGAGGCCTCGATGGTGCGCTGCCGCACCGCCTCGGGAGAGCTCGGCATCCTGCCCGGGCACACGCCGATGCTCGGGGTGCTCGTCGAGGGCGACGTCATCATCCGCAGCCCCGACGGCGACAAGCAGGCCGAGATCGACAACGGGTTCCTGTCGGTCGACCGCGACCGGGTGACCATCGTCGCCGACACCGTCGACGTCCAAGCTTGACCCCTGGACGCCATGGCCGACCTACTGCTGACCATCGAGGTCGCTGTCGGCCTGCTGATCGCCGTCGCCGTCACCGCGCTGCTGTCGCTCATCGGCCGCCGCAAGGCCATCGCGCGGGGGGCGCTGCTCACCCTGGCCGGGTTGCGGCTGCCGGAGGGCCACTGGCGGCGGGGCTATGCGCGCTTCGGTGACGGGAGCCTGGAGTGGTTCGCGCTCAACGGGGTGAGCACCCGGCCGGCCCACGCCTGGACCCGCCGCGAGCTCGAACTGGACGCGCCGACCCCGCTGCCCGGTGACGTGCAGGTGGGCTTGGACGGCACGTTGGTCGTCGTCCCCTGCCGGCATTCCGGCACCCCCTTCGAGCTGGCGCTGACCCAGTCGGCCTACATGGCCCTGCGCTCCTGGGCCGAAGGCGCCCCACCCGAGTCGGTCTCCGCGGTCAACTAGCCTCCCGCCGGCCCTCTTCCCCCAGTGAAAGCGGTTGCCTGGAACGTTTGCCGGCGCCCTTCCCCAGTGAAAGCGGTTGCCTGGAACGTTCGCCGGCGCCCGTCCCCCAGTGAAAGCGGTTGCCTGGAACGTTTGCCGGCTCAACTCCCGGTGACCCGGTTGCCCGGAACGTTCCCGGGTACCTTCACCCGGGTGAGAATCGGTTGCCTTGCGCAGTGGCGGGCGTCAGCTGCCCCGTCTGACAGGCTGGGGGCATGGTCAACCTCACCCGCATCTACACCCGCACCGGCGACGACGGCACGACGGCCCTCGGCGACTTCAGTCGCACCGGCAAGACCGATCCGCGGCTGGCCGCCTATGCCGACGCCAACGAGACGAACGCCTGCCTCGGGGTGGCCATCGCGGCCGGCGGGCTGCGCGAGGATGTCTGCGCGACCCTCCTGCGGGTGCAGAACGAACTCTTCGACGTCGGGGCCGACCTGTGCCTGCCGCTGCAGGAGCACTACGACTACCCGCCGCTGCGGGTGCAACAGCCCTGGATCGACGACCTCGAGTCCGACTGCGACCGCTACCTCGCCGAACTGGAGCCGCTGCGGTCGTTCATCCTGCCCGGGGGAAGCGCGGGGGCGGCATACCTGCACGTCGCGACGACGGTGGCGCGCCGCGCGGAGCGCTCGGTGTGGGCGGCCGTGCAGGTCTACGGCACCGAAACGGGCACCGAGCGCGGGCACGGGGGAGTCAACCTGCTCACGGCCACCTATCTCAACCGGCTCTCCGACCTGCTGTTCGTGCTGGCCCGGATCGCCAACCTCCCGACCGGCGATGTGCTCTGGCAGCCGGGGGGCGGCCGGGAGCAGGCGCCCGAGCGGCGCAAGCGCGGCCCCGCGAAGCGCTGACGGCCCGCTCGTCTCCGGCAAAGGTTCCAGGCACCCGTTTTCACTGGGGGTTGGGTCCGGCAAAGGTTCCAGGCA
>CAZYHR010000169.1:2224-3643 GCA_964647395.1 uncultured Intrasporangiaceae bacterium
AAGGTTCCAGGCACCCGTTTTCACTGGGGGTTGGGTCCGGCAAAGGTTCCAGGCAACCGTTTTCACTGGGAGGGATGAGACGCCGGGGTGGGGTCTCAACCGTCACGGCGGATAACATTCGTCACTGCAGTCACAGCGTGTCGCAGGTCACATCGCATGACTTCTCGTTATCTTCGCCATCACGAGGCAACTTCTCCCGGCGCTCGTGCGTCATGACTGGTGAGTAAGCATGACTGTTGAGACAGCAAGACAGACCAGGGGATGACCTGATGACCCGACCGCCGGCGCTACTGCGCACCGAGATCGAGCGCCACGACGCCCTCGTCGACGTGCGGGTCGCCGGCCGCCTGGACACGCACAGCGTCGGCGAGCTGCGCGAGGTGCTGCACCAGTTGCTCGACGAGGGTGCGGCGCACATCCAGATCGACCTGTCCGACGCCGAACTCGGCGATGCCACCGCCCTCGGCGTGCTCATCGGCACCCACCACCGGGCCCGCCGGGCCGGACGCACCGTCTCGGTCTCACCCGGCTCCGAGCGCTTCGCGCGGCTGCTGCGGCTGGCCCGGCTGGACCGGGTGCTCGTGCGTCCCGCGCCCGCAGCGCAGGGTGTGGCGCCACTCACGGCCTGACGGCCTAGGGGCCGATCCTCCCCGCAGGTACGGTCGAGACATGGCCGACACCATTGCTGCCGGCGGCCGCGCCGAGCCCACCCGTCCCCAGCGCGACAAGCCGTGGGTGATGCGCACCTATGCGGGTCACTCGAGCGCGGCGGCGAGCAACGCGCTCTACCGGCGCAACCTGGCCAAGGGCCAGACCGGGTTGTCGGTCGCCTTCGACCTGCCGACCCAGACCGGCTACGACCCCGACCACGTGCTGGCCCGGGGCGAGGTCGGCAAGGTCGGTGTGCCGATCAGCCACATCGGCGACATGGCGGCGCTCTTCGAAGGCATCCCGCTCAACGCCATGAACACCTCGATGACGGTCAACGCGACGGCCATGTGGCTGCTCGCGATGTCCCAGGTGACCGCCGAGGACCAGGCCCGCGCGGCGGGCGAGGAGCCGGCCGACTGGGTCCGCGCGCTGGCCGGCACGACGCAGAACGACATCATCAAGGAATACCTCTCGCGGGGCACCTATGCCTTCCCGCCGGGGCCGTCGCTGCGCCTCATCACCGACATGATCGCCTACACGGTGACCGAGATCCCCAAGTGGAACCCCATCAACATCTGCTCCTATCACCTACAGGAGGCGGGTGCGACACCCGTGCAGGAGATCGCGTATGCCGTGTGCACGGCGATCGCGGTCCTGGACGCCGTGCGCGACTCGGGTCAGGTGCCGCAGGACAAGTTCGCCGACGTGGTGGCCCGGATCTCGTTCTTCGTCAACGCCGGGGTGCGCTTCGTCGAGGAGATGTGCAAG
>CAZYHR010000170.1:0-3567 GCA_964647395.1 uncultured Intrasporangiaceae bacterium
GCTCGGGCGTTTCGTCGCAGGCGTAGCCGAACATCAGGCCCTGGTCGCCGGCGCCCTGCTTGTCCAGCGGATCCACGCCGCCGGTGCGGTTCTCGTAGGCCGTGTCGACACCCTGGGCGATGTCGGGGCTCTGTTGCCCGATCGAGACGGACACCCCGCACGAGGCGCCGTCGAAGCCCTTGGTCGAGGAGTCGTAGCCGATCCGTAGCACCGTGTCGCGCACGATCTTGGGGATCTCGACGTAGGCCTCGGTGGTGACCTCGCCGGCCAGGTGGACCAGCCCGGTCGTCACCATCGTCTCCACCGCGACCCGGGAGCCCGGGTCCTGGTCGAGCATCGCGTCGAGGATCGCGTCGCTGATCTGGTCGCAGATCTTGTCCGGGTGCCCCTCGGTGACTGACTCGGACGTGAACAGGCGTGCGGACACAGGGTTACTCCAGGTGGCGGGAAGACGGCCGGATCAGTGTAGAGCCTGCGGCACCAGGGTCTGGATCGCTCCCCAGACCGCGCCGGCCACGTCGAGCTTGCTGGCCGGCCCCACCGACACCGCGGGCCGCCCGTCGCCGAACAGCAGGTGGACGGTGTTGTCGTCGGCGCCGAAGGTCTTGTCGACCCCGACCTCGTTGGCCACCAGCAGGTCGCAGCCCTTGCGCGCCAGCTTGGCCCGGGCCAGCTCGAGCACCGAGCCGGAGTCGTCGCCGGTCTCGGCGGCGAAGCCGACGATGACCGGCTCGGCCCGGCCGCCCCGGTCGCGGACCAGGCCGGCGAGGATGTCGGGGTTGCGGACCAGCTCGATCGTCGGCGCCGAGTCGTCCGGCTCGGCGGAGTCGTCGGCGGCGTGGGTCTTCTTGATCTTGCTGTCGGTGTAGTGCTTGGGCCGGAAGTCGGCCACGGCCGCGCACATGACGACGACGTCCACCCCGGGCAGCTGGGCCTGGACCTGGGCCTGCAGGTCCAGCGCCGACTCCGCCGCGACCACCGTCAGCCGCGGGTGCGGGTCGGGGTGCGGCATGTTGCAGGCCACCAGGACGACCTCGGCGCCGCGGTCGAGGGCGACCTGCGCGAGCGCCGCGCCCTGCTTGCCGGAGGAGCGGTTGCCCAGGAAGCGCACCGGGTCGAGCGGCTCGCGGGTGCCGCCGGCGGTGACCAGCACCCGCACCCCGTGCAACGGGCCCACGCCGGCGTCGCCGGTGGTGCCGGCGCGTTCGGTGGCCGCCCCGTCGGGGGCGGCGCCGACGGCGGCCAGGCACGCGGCATACAGTTCGGCCGGCTCGGGCAGGCGACCCGGACCCGTGTCGGCCCCGGTGAGCCGGCCCGAGGCGGGCTCGAGCACCGTCGTGCCGCGGGCGCGCAGCGTGGCGACGTTGGCCCGGGTGGCCGGGTGCTCCCACATCTCGGTGTGCATCGCCGGGGCGAGCAGCACCGGGCAGCGGGCGGTGAGCAGGGTCGCGGTGAGCAGGTCGTCGGCCTGGCCGGTGGCGGCGCGGGCCAGCAGGTCGGCGGTGGCGGGCGCGACGACCACGAGGTCGGCTTGCTGGCCGATCCGCACGTGCCGCACGTCGGCGACGTCGGTCCACACGTCGGTGGCGACCGGCCGGCCGGACAGGGCGGCCCAGGTGGGCTCGCCGACGAAGCGCAGCGCCGCCTCGGTCGGCACGACGGTGACCTCGTGCCCGGACTCCTTGAACAGCCGCAGCAGGGACGCGGCCTTGTAGGCGGCGATCCCGCCGCTCACGCCGAGGACGACGCGCACCCGGTCAGTCCTCGGCCAACTCCGCCGTGAGCAGGCCCTCGTTGATCTCACGCAGGGCGATCGACAGCGGCTTCTCGTGCACCTCGGTCTCCACGAGCGGGCCGACGTAGTCGAGCAGGCCCTCCTGCAACTGGCTGTAGTAGGCGTTGATCTGCCGGGCCCGCTTGGCGGAGTAGATCACCAGGGCGTACTTGCTGTCGGTGGTCTCGAGCAGGTCGTCGATGGGCGGGTTGGTGATCCCGATGGGGTTGGCCACGGTTCCGGACACGTCGGTGCTCTCGCTTCGCTCTGGGGCTGGCTCGTCGGCGCCCGGTACGGGCGCGGTCAGGGTCGCGCGGGGCGCGATCCCATCAATGATACGAGTTCCTCGCTCGCCCGTCGAACGTCGTCGTTGACGATGACGACGTCGAACTCGTCGACGGCGGCCAGTTCGCGCCGCGCCGTGGCCAGCCGGACCGCGCGCTCCTGCTCGCTCTCGGTGCCCCGCCCGACCAGCCGGCGCACCAATTCCTCCCAACTCGGCGGTTCGAGGAAGACCAGCAGCGCGTCGGGCATCGACGCCCGCACCTGACGGGCACCCTGCAGGTCGATCTCCAGCAACGCGGGGTGGCCCTGGGCCAGGGCCCGCAGCACCGGCCCGCGCGGGGTGCCGTAGCACGCCCGGCCGTGCACCACGGCATACTCGAGGAACTCCCCCGCGGCGGCCAGCCGGTCGAACTCCTCCTGCGCGACGAAGTGGTAGTGGACCCCGTCCACCTCCCCCGGCCGGGGCGCCCGGGTCGTCATCGACACCGACATCCACACCTGCGGGAAGTGGGTGCGGACGTAGGCCGAGATGGTGCCCTTGCCGACCGCCGTGGGACCGGCGAGCACGACGAGCCGGGCGGGGGTCTGCGGGTCGGGGCGGAGGGCCTCGCCGACCCGCCCCGAGGTCACGAGTCGAAGCGCTCGATGAGCGCCTTGGCCTGGTTGACCCCGAGCCCGCGCACGCGTCGGGACTCGGAGATGCCGACCTCGGTCATGATCTGGCGGGCCCGCACCCGGCCGACCCCGGGCAGCGACTCCAGCAGGGCGGACACCTTCAACTTGCCGATCACCGGGTTGTCCTTGCCCTCGGCGATGACCTCGGCCAGCGACCCCTGCGAGTACTTGAGCCGGTTGCGCACCGCGGCCCGCTCCCGCCGGGCGATCGCGGCCTTCTCCAGCGCGGCGGCTCGCTCCTGCGGGGTCAACTCGGGCAGGACCACGTGAACTACTCCTCGGCGGGGCGCGGGCGACGGCGGAACTAGCGACGAACCTACCCAGGGGGCACCGGACACGCAACGAGTGCCGGTAGGCCGCTCGGCGAGCGGTCGGTCCCGCACGCCGACCGTCCCTGGTGGCCGGGTCGGCCGGCGTCCCCCCGGTGACCCCATCCCCGGTGAAAACGGTTGCATGGAACGTTCCAGGAGCGATCCGGGCGCAGGTCGGGTCCGGGTGGCGGTCGCCCGGGCGATCGGGGCGGCCCGCGGCGTGGACCGCAACGTGCCGCGAGCAGGCCCTCGGAGGGGCGCGGCGGGCGATGTGGCCGCGCGGGGGGGTTCAGGCCGCGAGGGCGGCGCGCAACTGCTCGGCGGTGCGGCGGGCGGCGGCGGCGAGGGCGGGGACGGACGGGCCGGCGCCGAGCACGTCGCGGCTGCTGGCGGCCAGCACGTTGGGCAGCGCGCCGGCGAAGACCGCGCGCACGCTGTCGGCGGCGCCGCCCTGCGCGCCGGCGCCGGCGGCCTGCCGCGCCGCGTTGGCGGCGGCCTTGTTTAGTGATACGGGGGCCACCG
>CAZYHR010000171.1:0-3411 GCA_964647395.1 uncultured Intrasporangiaceae bacterium
CGGCGCACCCGGCCCGCCGACCGAGGTGGCCGCCCCGGTCCCGGCCGGGCCCCCCGCCCGCGGCGTGCGCAACAGCTGGGTCATCGCAGCGGTCGGATCGCCCTGCCCGGGCGCCACCAGCCGCACCGCCGCCGGAGTCGCCGCCTGATAGCACAGCACCGCCGCGCGCTCGGCGCTCGGGCGCTGCGCCGGGTCGGCCGCGAGCATCGCCACGACGGGGTCGGCGAAGCCGTCACCCACCAGGGCGAGCGCCTCGCCGCGGTCGGGAGCCAGCGGCATACCGGGCCGGGCGGCCAGCGGACGGCCGGTGAGCGCGAACCAGGCGACCGCGCCGACCCCGTAGACATCGCTCTGCTCGGTCGGCAGCCCGCCCTCGACGACCTCGGGCGCGACGAAACCCACGGTGCCCGCGACGACCGGCGGGTGGCCCTCGCCGACGATGCGCGCTGCCTCGAAGTCGGCCAGCACCGGCTTGCCGTCGGCGGTGAACAGGATGTTGCGCGGCGACACGTCACCGTGGATCACCCCGGCCCGGTGCAGCGCGGCGAGCGCCGAGGCGATCGGTGTGCAGATGGTCGCCGCTTCGCCCTCGGTGAGCCGGCCCCGGGCCGCGACGAGATCGGCGAGGTTGCCCCCGCCGGCCAGGTCGAGCACCACCGCGACCGACCCGTCGGGCAGCGGGTGCGCCTCGTGCAGCCGCACGACGTGGTCGTGCTCGACCAGGTCGAGGATGGCGGTCTCCCGGGCGGCGAGCTCGAGCAGCTGACCGACGTGATAGCGCTCCGGGGCCGTGATCTTGACCGCCACCTGCTCGCCGGAGGCCTCGCGCACCGCCGACCACACCGTGCTCGTCGCACCACGGCCGATGACGGCCTGCAGTTGCAGGCCGGGGACGGTCGGGACGTCGAGGCCCGGGTCGCTTCTCACAGGGTCATCGTGCCGCGTGCCGCGGCGTTCCGCACATCGCTATCCACAGGCCCGGTCCGGTGCCTCAGCGCGGCACCCGCCCGGGCGTCATGACCTCGACCACCCGGGCGTCCTCGGCGCTGATCCGCGCCGCGTCGATGACCGCCAGCACGTGCACCGCATCGAGCGGGTCCACCGGCATGGCCTGCTGGGGCTGCGCCGAGGCGAGCGCGGCGGCGACCTGCCGATAGAAGTCGGCCGGGTCGCTGACCGGCAGCGCCACCGGCTCACGCTCCGACCCCCGGACCACCCAGCCGCACTGCCGCGGGCCGCCGTCGGCATCCGCGAAGGCACCCGGCTCGCCGGGCATCGACCCGCGCAGATAGGTGCCGCGGCTGCCGGTGACCCGCCACCGCGGCCCCGGCGCGCCGGCGACGCTCGAGGTCAACACGTGGGACGCCTGTCCCGACTCGTGGACCAGCGCGAGGAAGGCGTCGTCCTCGGCGACGGTCAGCCAGGAGCGCAGTTCCGCATAGACCGAGTGGACCGGCCCGTACAACTGCACCACCTGGTCGATGAGGTGGGTGCCCAGGTCGAGCAGCAGGCCGCCCCCGTCCGCCGCGGAGACCTCGCCGCGCCACCCCTCGCGCCGCGTCGAGCGCCAGCGCTCGTAGCGGCTCTCGGTGCGTCGGACCTGCCCGAGCACGCCCCGGGACAGGAGGTCCTGGACGGCCTTGAAGTCCACGTCCCACCGCCGGTTCTGGAACACGGTGAGCGGTATGCCGCCCGCCCGCGCCTGCTCGACGACCTCCAGCGCGCGGGACGAGTCGGGGGCCAGCGGCTTGTCGACGACGACCGGCAGCCCCGCTTCGATGGCCTGCCGGGCGTTGTCGGCATGGACCCCGCTCGGGGAGGCCACGACCACCAGGTCGGTGCTACCGCGTTCGAGCAGGGCCGCCAGGGTCGGCACGATGTCGGCGCCCGGGAAGTCCGCGCGGGCCCGGGCGGCCCGTTCTGGGTGAGCGGTGACCACACCGCTGACATGCAGCCCCGCTGCGCTGATCAGCGGCGCATGGAACTGCGCACCGGACAGGCCGTATCCGACGATCCCGACTCGCACCATGGGTGACATCCAACCGTGTCCGGGCGCCTAAGGTGAGGCCATGCGCGTGGTTCACGTCGGCTTCGACCCGGATTTCGTCGACTATCAGCAGGCCTGGGACCTGCAGCGGCAGGTGCACGCCGAGGTGGTCGCCGGCGGCCCGGACACCGCCCTGCTGCTCGAGCACCGTCCGGTCTACACCGCGGGCAAGCGCACCGAGGCGCACGAGCGGCCGATCGACGGCACCCCGGTCGTCGACGTCGACCGCGGCGGCAAGATCACCTGGCACGGGCCGGGGCAGATCACCGGCTATCCGATCGTGCGGCTGCCGGCCCCGATCGACGTGGTCGGCTACGTCCGCGCCCTGGAGGAGATGATGATCCGGGTGTGCGCCGACTTCGGCGTCGCGGCCGACCGGGTCGCCGGGCAGACCGGCACCTGGGTGCTCGCCGACGGGCGGGGCCCGGACCGCAAGGTCGGTGCCATCGGCGTGCGGGTCAGCCGCCAGGTGGCCATGCACGGCTTCGCGCTCAACATCAGCAACTCGCTGCAGTGGGCGCAGGTCATCGTGCCGTGCGGCATCCCCGACAAGGGCGTGACCTCGCTGTCCGCCGAGCTGCGCCGTCCCGTCCGGGTCGCCGACGTGCTCCCCCGCGTCGAGTCGCACCTCGCCGACGTCATCGCCGAGCTGCGGCCCAACCGACGCGCCGCCGCCCCGGTGGCGCCCTAGACCGGCTGGCCGGCGGCCGGGTTGCGGCAGGCTGGCAGCCCACACCCGGGGACCCGCGGTGACCGGCCGACGTAGGCTGGCCCCATGACCATCGCCCCCGAGGGACGCAAGCTGCTGCGGGTCGAGGCGCGCAACGCGCAGACCCCGATCGAGCGCAAGCCCGAGTGGATCCGCACGACCGCCCGGATGGGCCCGGAGTACACCGCGCTGCAGTCGATGGTCAAGGGTGAGGGGCTGCACACGGTGTGCCAGGAGGCCGGCTGCCCCAACATCTTCGAGTGCTGGGAGGACCGCGAGGCGACCTTCCTCATCGGCGGCGACACGTGCACCCGCCGGTGCGACTTCTGCGACATCGCCACCGGCCGGCCGCAGGCCGTCGACTGGGACGAGCCGCGCCGGGTGGCCGAGTCGGTGCAGCGGATGGGGCTGCGCTACTCGACGGTGACCGGGGTCGCGCGCGACGACCAGCCCGACGGGGCGGCCAGCCTGTATGCCGCGACGGTGCGCGCGATCCACGAGCTCAACCCGAACACCGGGGTCGAGATCCTGCCGCCCGACTTCGGCGCCCAACCGCACCTGGTGGGTCAGGTGTTCGACGCCCGGCCCGAGGTCTTCGCGCACAACCTCGAGACGGTGCCGCGCATCTTCAAGCGCATCCGTCCCGCGTTCACCT
>CAZYHR010000172.1:0-3349 GCA_964647395.1 uncultured Intrasporangiaceae bacterium
GACCGCGGATGGGTCACGTCGGACACCGTATGCCGGCCGCCACCCGGGATGCTCGGTGACGGTCCGCAGGTTTAGGGTCGCAGGCAGGAGGGGTGACGGTGGTGGACAGCGCAGGACCGGGGTGGATCGAGCTCGACGGGGTCGTCAACATGCGCGACGTCGGCGGGCTGCCGACCGCCGACGGGGCGCTGCTGCACCCCGGCCGGCTGATCCGCTCGGACAACCTGCAGGACCTGCCACCCCGGTCGGTGAACTGGCTGCTGGACCGGCTCGGCGTGCGCGACGTGGTCGACCTGCGCAGCCACGCCGAGCGTGACCAGGAGCCGCCGGGACCGCTGGCCGCCCAGCCGCGGGTGCGGATCCACCATCACAGTCTCTATCGCGCCGACTCGCTGGAGAGCGGCATCCCCGAGGGCGAGCGGTTGATGCCCTGGGAGCGGGGTCCCGCCGACCCGGTGAGCCGGCTCACCGCGCAGGACCATGACGAGCACTGGGCGGACCACTATCTGGGCTACCTCGACGAACGGCCCGACTCGATCCTCGCGGCGCTACGGGTCGTCGCGCACTCCCCCGGCGCCGTGATCGTCCACTGCGCCGCGGGCAAGGACCGCACCGGCACGATCGTCGGGCTGGCCCTGGTGCTGGCCGGCGTGTCCGCCGAGGCGGTGGCCCAGGATTACGCGGCGTCCGCCGAGCGGGTGCCGCTCATCCTGGCGCGGCTGATGACCCGGCCGCACTACGCCCGCAACCTGGCCGGGCAGACCGTGGCGCAGCAGGCCCCGCGAGCCGAGACGATGCGCCGGTTGCTGCGGGTGCTCGACCGCGAGCACGGCGGCGTCGAGGGTTGGCTGCAGGCCCGCGGCTGGACGAACGCCGACTCGCGGGCGCTGCGCCATCGGCTGCGCGGCTGACGCGGGGGCGGCCACCCTGTGATTGGCTGACCCGATGCGCCTGCCCGACGACAACCCGTTCGCCACCGAGTCGCGGCTGCCCTTCGCCCTGCCCCCGTTCGCCGACCTGCGCGAGGAGCACGTGCTGCCGGCGTTCGCGGCCGGGTGCGCCGAGCAACTGGCCCAGGTGCGGGCGATCGTCGAGTCGCCCGAGCCGGCCACGTTCACGAACACCGTTGCTGCACTGGAAGGTTCGGGGCGACTGCTGTCCCGGGTCATCCTGGTCGCCAGCAACTTGGTCGCCGCGGACGCCACCCCCGAACGGCAGCGCATCGAGGCCGAAACAGTCCCCCGGTATGCCGCGCACCTGGACGCGATCCGCCTGGACCCCCGGCTGTTCGCCCGGGTGGACGCCGTGCACGCCACCCGGCACGAGGCGGGCCTGACCGCCGAGCAGGTGCGCCTGGTCGAGCGGATCCACGCCGACCTGGTGCTGGCCGGGGCCGGGCTCGACGACGCCGACCGGGCCCGGCTGGCCGAGCTCAACACCGAACTGGCCTCGCTCGAGACGACGTTCAGCCAGCAGTTGCGCTCCGACACCGAGGCCCGGGCGGTGCTGCTCGACTCGGTCGACCAGCTCGCGGGGGCCAGCCCGGACGCGGTCGCCGCCGCGGCGGCGGCCGCCGCCGCGCGGGGCCACCAGGGTCGCTGGCTGGTCGCCCTCGTCCTGCCGACCGCTCAGCCGCTGCTGGCCCAGCTGACCGACCGGCAGGTGCGCCGCCGGCTGTTCGAGGCCTCGGTCGGTCGCGCGACCGGGGATGTCGACAACCGCCCGGTGGCAGCGCGGCTGGCGGCGCTGCGGGCGCAGGCGGCGGGGCTGCTCGGTTTCGCGAGCCACGCGCACCGGGTCACGGCCGACCAGACCGCCCGGACCCCCGAGGCCGTCGACGAGCTGCTCGGCCGGCTGGTCGCGCCGGCGGTGGCCAACGCCCGCCGGGAGGCGCAGCTGCTGGCCGAGTACGCCGCCCGCGACGGCATCGCCGAGCTGGCCCCCTGGGACTGGGCCTTCTACTCCGCCCGGGTGGCGGCCGAGCGCTACCACGTCGATCCAGCGGCGCTGCGGCCCTACTTCGAGCTCGACCGGGTGCTGCACGAGGGGGTGTTCCGGGCGGCCGGGCTGCTCTACGGGGTGACCTTCGAGCGCCGGGCCGAGCTGGCGGCCTACCATCCCGACGTGCGGGTCTGGCAGGTGCGCGAGGCCGACGGCACCCCGATCGGGCTCTACCTCGGGGACTTCCACGCCCGGGACAGCAAGCGCGGCGGCGCGTGGATGAGTTCGTTCGTCCGGCAGAACCACCTCTTCGGCGACCGGCCGGTCGTCGTCAACAACCTCAACATCCCGAAACCGCCGGCCGGACAGCCGTGTCTGCTCACCCTCGATGAGGTCGACACGCTGTTCCACGAGTTCGGGCACACCCTGCACGGGCTGTTCTCCGACGTCACCTACCCGCGGCTGGCGGGCACGTCGGTGCCGCGTGACGTCGTGGAGTTCCCCAGTCAGGTCAACGAGGTGTGGGCGCAGTGGCCGGACCTGCTCGCGGGCTACGCCGTGCACCACGAGACCGGCGAGCCGCTGGCCGCGGAGCAGATCGAGCGGATCCGGGCGGCCCAGCAGTGGGGGCAGGGGTTCCGGACCGTCGAGTACCTCGCCGCGACGCTGCTGGACCAGGCCTGGCACCGGCTCGCGCCGGGCACGGTCGTCGACGACGCGGACGAGTTCGAGCGGCGGGCGCTGGCCGAGGCGGGGGTGGCCGAGCCGCTCATCCCGCCGCGGTACCGGACGGCCTACTTCCAGCACATCTTCGGCGGGGCCTACGCGGCGGGCTACTACTCCTACATCTGGGCCGAGGTGCTCGACGCGGACGCCTGCGAGTGGTTCACCGAGCACGGTCCGGTGCGCGCCGCCGGTGACGCCTATCGGCGCGAGATCCTGTCCCGCGGCGGCTCGGTCGACCTGCTAGACGCCTTCGCCGCACTGGTCGGGCGAGCCCCCGACATCGAGCCGTTGCTGCGCCGGCGTGGCCTGTTGCCGGCGTGACCGACCCGAGGACCCCTGCCCGGCGCCGGGATCGGCGAGATCATCGTCATCGACGAACGGCCGACCGAGACGGCCCAACTGCTCAACCTCGTGCGGACCTCGCCGAGTGTCGTCGTGGTGCAGCGCACCGACGGCGGCCAGCCGGCACTTCGCCCCGGTGAGCCCAGCGACCTGGGCGCGCGGCATACGGGTCACTTCTTCTTGGCGTCCACCGGTTCGCTGGACAGGGCGGCGATGAAGGCCTCCTGGGGCACCTCGACCCGGCCGACCATCTTCATCCGCTTCTTGCCCTCCTTCTGCTTCTCGAGCAGTTTGCGCTTGCGGGTGATGTCACCGCCGTAGCACTTGGCCAGCACATCCT
>CAZYHR010000173.1:0-3302 GCA_964647395.1 uncultured Intrasporangiaceae bacterium
GCCGCCCGGGCCGCTGGAGCGGTAGACGTCGACCCGCAGGTCGTTGGGGCCGATCTCGACCTCGTCGTCGTCGGCGTCGTCGAGATCGGGCATGACCAGCACCCCGGCCGCCGAGGTGTGGATGCGCCCCTGGCTCTCGGTCACCGGCACGCGCTGCACCCGGTGGACCCCGCCCTCGTACTTGAGCCGCGCCCACGGCGCGTCGCCCGGCGCGGCAGCCCCCTTGGCGCGCACCGCGATCCGCGCGTCCTTGTAGCCCCCCAGGTCGCTCCACGTCTCGTCGAGGACGTCGACCCGCCAGCCGCGCCGCTCGGCGTAGCGGGTGTACATCCGCACCAGGTCGCCGGCGAACAGGGCCGACTCCTGGCCGCCCTCCCCCGCCTTGACCTCGAGGATGACGTCCCGGTCGTCGTCCGGGTCGCGGGGCAGCAGCAGGGTGCGCAGGCGCGCCTCGGCGGCCGCGAGGTCGGCCTGCAGTGCCGGCACCTCGGCGGCGAAGCCGGCGTCCTGCTGGCCCAACTCGCGGGCGGCCGCCAGGTCGCCCCGGAGCTGCTCGACCGCCCGGTAGGCCGCCACCACCGGCCCCAGCACGGCGTAGCGCTTGGTCAGGGTGCGCACCCGCGCCTGGTCGGCGTGCACGCCGGGATCGGCCAACTGCGCCTCGAGGTCGAGGTATTCCTGGACCGGGGCGGGCAGCGGGTCGGCGCTCATCGTCGGGGCTCCGTGGACGGGTCGGGGCGGGCCGGCTGGGTGGTCACGGGACGCCGGACGCCGGCCCCGCGGCCCACCCGTCCCCGGCTGGTCGGGCGCGCGGAGCCGGCGTCGCAGAAGCTACTTGGCGGCCTTCTTGCCGTAGCGGGCCTGGAAGCGGGCCACCCGGCCACCGGTGTCGAGGATCTTCTGCTTGCCCGTGTAGAACGGGTGGCAGTTGGAGCAGACCTCGGCGTGGATGATGCCGTTCTTGGCGGTGCTGCGGGTGGTGAACGTCCTGCCGCAGGTGCAGGTCACCTGGGTCTGCCCGTAGGCGGGGTGGATGTCCTTCTTCACGGATCTCTCCTCGATCGGGTGTGGCGCCGGGTCGGCGGGCCGGTCGACGACCGCGCCCTGGTTGCCGTGAACCGGGCCGAGGATCAAGTGTGCCAGAGTCGGCCCACGCTGGCTAAACGGTGGCCCCGGCCCGGGCATTCCCGGCCGGCGCGAGCGCCCCGTGGCGCCGTCAGCGGCACACCCCGGCGACAACTCCTAGGGTGACGGTCGTGGACCGCTGGATCGACACCGCGCACACGGCCTTCGTCCTGGTCGGGGTCATCGCCTTCGCCGCGTCCGGGGCCACGTTGGCCGTGCAGAAGGGCATGGACCTGGTCGGCATCGCCGCGCTGGCCTGCGTCACCGCGGTCGGCGGCGGGATCACCCGGGACCTGCTCATCGACGCCCCGGTCGCCGCGCTGCAGGACCCGCTGCTGCTGCCGGTGGCCCTGCTCGGCGCGGCGGTCGTCGTGGTGAGCGCCGGCCGGGTGCGGCTGCCGCGGCGCACCATGCTCGTCTTCGATGCCGTCGGGCTGGGGGTGTTCTGCGTCGAGGGGGCGGTCAAGGCCGTGGCCTTCGGCCTCAACCCGTATGCCGCGGCCCTCGCCGGGGCGGTCACCGGCGTCGGCGGCGGGGTGATCCGCGACGTGCTCGCCAGCGACGTGCCGGCGGTGTTCCAGATCGGCACCCGGCTCTACGTCGTGCCCGCCCTGCTGGGGGCCGGCGCCGCCTCGGCGCTGTGGGCCTCGGGGCACTCCAACTCGATCACCCTCGCGGTCGTCGCCGCGGCGGTGTCGGCGGTGCGGCTGGCCTCGCTGCGCTTCCGCTGGGACGCTCGGCTGCCCCGGCGGCTGGAGCGCGGTCAGCCGGACTGAGCGCACATCGTCGGCCACGACCAGGTGCCGGCCGTGGTCAGCCGGCGGATCCCGCAGTTGCCCTGCGACCCGGGGCCCTGCTGGGACTCGGAGCGCTACTTCCGGCTGCTCGGCGCTGCGCTCGTCGCGGGCACGGCGCGCCGGGTCGACGGCCCGGATGCGGGCGGTGGTGCGGCGCAGCGTGTCTAGGGTGGGGTGATGCGTTTCGGATGCGTCATCCCCTATGCCGCCGAGCCCGAGTTCGTCGACCTCGCCGCCGCCGCGGAGCGGGCCGGCTGGGACGCCGTCCTGACCTGGGAGGCGGTGTGGCGCCACGACGCCTGGGCGACGCTGGCCGCGGCGGCCATGGTGACCGAACGGGTCCGGCTCGGCACCCTGCTCACCCCGATCGGCCGGCACCGGCCGTGGGACCTGGCCGCCCGGGTCGGCACCGTCGACCGGCTCAGCAACGGCCGGGTCGTGCTCGGGGTCGGGCTGGGCGCCCAGAACGACAACTGGCGGGCCTTCGAGCCCGCGCAAAGTCGCGCCGTGCGGGCCGCCAGGACCGACGAGGCGCTGGCGGTCTATGCCGGGCTGATGGGCGGGCAGCCCTTCGAGTTCCACGGCGAGCACTGGAGCGCCCGGCCGACCGACGAACTCGTGCCGCCGCCGCCCGTGCAGCGCCCGCACCCGCCGGTCTGGGTGGTCGGTGCCCTGGTGCCCGGCCGGGCGCGGCAGCGCTCGCTCGAGCGCGCCGCCCGGTGGCAGGGCATCTTCCCGGCGATCGTCGGCGCCGAGGGGCACTCCGGGCTGACCCTCGAGGCGCTGGGCGACCTCGTCGGGCGGGTCCGGGCGCTGCGCGAGGACGCCGGGCTGCCCTGGGCCGGCTACGAGGTCGTCGTCGAGGGCGACACCTGCGGCGACTTCGGTGGGGTGCACGGCCCGGTGCGGCCCTGGGCCGAGGCCGGCGCCACCTGGTGGGTGGAGTCGTGGTGGGACCTGCCCGACGACGCGGCCGGTGCGGCCGAGACCCGCCGGCGGATCGAGGCCGGGCCACCGGCCGCGTGACCCGGCCCGGCCGTCGCGGCCGGCCCTGGGAACACGCCACGCCTGCCCAGGGGTGCGGTCAGTCGTCGTCCTCGTCGTCGAGCTTGATCGAACTGGTGCGCTGCACCTGCACGAGGAACTCGACGTTGCCCTTGGTCTTCTTGAGCCGGTCGATGAGCAGTTCGATGCCCTGCTGCGGATCCAGGGCGGACAGCACGCGGCGCAGCTTCCACATGATCTTCAGCTCCTCGGCGCCCATGAGGATCTCCTCGCGCCGGGTACCGGAGGCGTTGACGTCGACGGCGGGGAAGATGCGCCGGTTGGCCAGCTCGCGGCTGAGCTTGAGCTCCATGTTGCCGGTGCCCTTGAACTCCT
>CAZYHR010000174.1:0-3274 GCA_964647395.1 uncultured Intrasporangiaceae bacterium
CCGAGATCAGCGCGGTGACCCCGCCCTGGATGAGGGTGCCCTGGATCGCGTGCACGGCGCCGCCGCCGGCGTCGCTGGCGTTGATGTTGCGCTGCGAGTTGGTCCACCAGGTGCTCTCCACGAGCAGCGTGGCGCCCTGGCTGATGACGGTCCACAGGATCCAGACCAGCGGGACCATGGCGACCAGGAACGAGGCCCACATGACGATGCGGGCCAACTGGTCCTTGATCTTGCGGGTGCTCGACTCGGGCTCGAAGCCCAGCCGCTCGGTCAACGCTGCGTCCTGTGGCACGGCATCCATGATGCGGCCGCCCGGAGTGCGGCGCAGGCCGGCGTCGGCAGGGGTGGCGGTCATTCGGTGAAGGCCTTCCTGCGCTCGATGACGATGCGGGCGATGGCGTTGACGACGAACGTCAGCACGAACAGCACGAGGCCGGCGGCGATGAACGCGCCGGTCTTCTGCGGGGAGTCGAACTCGGCCGCGTTGTTGGCGATCCGCGAGGCGAAGGTCTCTCCGCCGTTGAAGATCGACCAGGTCCACTCCCGGCCCAGCGGCAGGGCCGAGACGATGAAGGTCACCGCGATGGTCTCGCCGAGGGCCCGGCCCAGCGCGAGCATCGCCGCGCTGATGACCCCGGGCCGGCCGAACGGCAGCACCGCGGTGTGGATCATCTCCCACTTGGTCGCGCCGAGGGCCAGCGCGCCCTCCTTGTGCGGGGTCGGGGTCTGCGCGAAGACCTCTCGCGAGATGGCGGTGACGATCGGCAGGATCATGATCGCCAGCACGACGCCGATGAACGCGATGGTGCCGCCGGTGATGCCGGTCTCACGGAACAGCGGGAACCAGCCGAGTCGCTCGGTGGTCCACTCCTCCAGCGGCCGCACCACCGGGCGGAACACGATGAGGCCCCAGATGCCGTAGACGATCGACGGCACGGCGGCCAGCAGGTCGACGAGGTTGGCGGCCGGGCGGCTGAGCCATTTGGGCGCGTACTCGGTGATGAACAGCGCGACGCACACCCCGATGGGCACGGCGATGAGCATGGCGATGAGCGAGGCCACCACCGTCGTCCAGAGCAACTCGACGATGCCGAACCGCGGGTTGTCGCCACCGACGATCCACTCCCGCGAGGTGAGGAAGTTGGCCTCGTTGGCCATCAGCGAGGGGATCGCCTGCGACAGCAGGAACACCCCGACCAGGGTGACCAGCGCGATGACGACGATGCCCGCCCCGGTCGCGGTGCCGCTGAAGACCCGATCCCCCAGCCGTCCGGTGCTGGCCCGGTCCGGGCCGGCAGCGCCCGAGCCGCCGTCCTCCGGGTCGGGCGGGGTGTCGACGACGGATACGCCGGTGATGCTCGACATCGCAGCAGTGTCCTCGGGGTGGGTCCTGGGGGGAAGGGGTGGCCGGCAGGCGGGATCGCCGCCTGTCGGCCGGGGTCGGTCAGCCGATGGCGTCGATGGCGGTGTTGATCTTCGCCGAGACGGCCGGGGGCAGCGGGGCGTAGCCCTCCTTGACCAGGGCCTGCTGGACGTCGTTGGAGGCGAAGTGCTTGAGGAACGCCTTGACGAGCTTGCCCTTGGCCGGGTCCTTGTACTTCGAGCAGACGATCTCGTAGGTCACCAGGTTGATCGGGTAGGCCCCGGCCTCCTTGGTGGCGTAGTCGAGGGTCAGCGACAGGTCGTTGCCCTGGCCGTGCTGCTTGGCCGAGGCGATCATCTTGCCGACCGACTCGGAGTTCAGCTCGACCGGTCCCGAGCCGGAGTCGATGGCGGCGATGCCCAGGCTGTTCTGGGTGGCGTAGGACCACTCGACGTAGGTGATGCCGCCCTGCTGGGCCTTGACCGCGCCGGCCACCCCCGCGGACTTCTCCTTGCCCTCACCGACCGTGCCGCCCCACTTCTTGCCCGGCTCGATGCTCGAGGTCGGGGCGGCGGCCTTGAGGTACTTGGTGAAGTTCTCGGTCGTGCCCGACTCGTCGGAGCGGAAGTAGACCTTGATCGCCGTGCTCGGCAGCGTCTTGCCGGCGTTGAGGGCGGCGATGGCCGGGTCGTTCCACGTGGTGATGGTCCCGGAGAAGATCTTGGCCGCGACGTCGGCGTTGAGGGTCAACTTGTCGACCCCGCTGAGGTTGTAGGCGATCGCCACCGGCCCGGTGACCAGCGGCAGGTTCCACGCCGGGGAGCCGCAGGTGTTCTGCGCGGCCGTCGCCTCGTCGTCCTTGAGGTAGGAGTCGGAGCCGGCGAAGTCGACCTGCCCGGCGTTGAAGTTCTTGATGCCGGCGCCGGAGCCGGAGGGGTTGTAGTTGACGGTCGCGCCGGAGCACTTGCCCTGGAAGGACTTGATCGCCGACTCGATGGCGTTCTTCTGGGCCGAGGAACCCTCGGCCCGCAGCGTGCCGGTCGGGCAGTCGGCGGCCGCGGCGCCCCCTGCCGTCCCCCCGGTCGTGGCGCTGGTGCCGGTCGTGTTGCTGTCGCTGCCGCAGGCGCTCAGCGCCAGGGCGCCGGTGAGGGCGAGGGCGGTGAGGACGCTGGCACGGGTTGTGGTCACTGGGTTTTCCCTCTCGAAAGCCTGGCCAGGACAGGAGGGGGAAACCGCATCGTCCCCAGCCCTCCGGTGCGGGCAACCGAGCCCGACAAGGGTGACGATAGAAGGGACGGATGACGACAGGGGCAGGGCAGGTAAACCCTGGGTGAACGCTGGCTGGCGGATCGGGGTGCCGGCCGGCGTCAGTCCGGGATGGGGCCGATCCGCTCGACGGCGACGATCCGGGACCCGGTGCCGACCCCCGTGACGTGGGCGACCAGCACCTCGCCCTTGTCCATGCCGAGGTCGGCCGCCTCGACCAGAGCGGCCTGCGAGCCGTTGACCTGCTGGGTCGGCGGCGCGAGGTAGTCGACCAGCGCTTCGAGCACCGTCGGCAGCACCGGACCGTGGCTGCACAGCGCGGCCGGCGCGCCGAGGTCGAGCAACCGGCGCACCTCGCGCACCGTGCGCTTGGGGCCCTTGTCGGCGAAACCCTCCTCGGACAGCCCGGCGGCCAGGCGCGGCTCGGCACCCAGCCGCGCGGCATACGGGGCCAGCGTCGCGACGCACCGGGCCGAGGGTGAGGTCACCAACTCGGCGACCCCGTAGGCCGAGAGCACCTCGGCCACCCCGATCGACTGCTCGTGACCCAGCGGCAGCAACGGGCGGTCCGGGTCGGGCCGCCGGTGCCAGCGGGAGCGCGGCACCGCCCGGCCGTGCCGGACGACGGCCAGCGGCCAGGTGGTC
>CAZYHR010000175.1:0-2945 GCA_964647395.1 uncultured Intrasporangiaceae bacterium
GTGACCTTCACGACCAGCGACTTCGGCGCGTTCCGCCACCTGATCCTGCACGCCCCCCCCCCCCCCCCCCACCGAACGCCGGCCGCCCCCCGCGTCGCCCCCCCCGGCCGGCCCCGCCCCCCGAGCCCCCCGCCGGCGAGCCCCACCCCGTCCAGCCCCACCGCCGAGCCGGTCGTCGATGTCACCGCAGCGGTGCTGGTCCAGGTCAACGCCCAGCGGCTGGCGGCGGGTCTCAAGCCGCTGGTGGCCGACACCTGCCTGACCGACCGGGTGGCGATCCCGTGGGTGCGCACCCTGGCCGAGCGCGGGCGGCTCTCCCACTCCGACCTGCGCCGGGCCGCGCGGGCCTGCACCGGGCGCGGCGTCTACGGGGAGAACGTCGCCTCGGGGTTCCGGGCCGTCGACTCGGTCGTGGCCGGCTGGCTCGGCTCGCCGTCCCACCGGGCCAACATCCTGCACCCGCGCTTCACCAGGATGGCCGTGGTGCGCGTCGTCGCCGCCGACGGGACGACCTTCTGGGTCCAGGAGTTCTCCGGCTGAGCGTCCGCCGGCCCCCGGGCCGGCGCCGCGCAAACCTGCGCACAGCCGCGACTGCTTGGTAACATGGCTGCTTCACCGCGGGCCCCGTCCCGGTTCCCGGCCTCGTCATCTCGAGGCCACCGGGGCCGCGAGGCCCCAACGCCCCACACGCAACACCCTGGATCCGTCGCGTCGTTGCCGCACGGAGCCGACTCAGCAAGGAAGTGACACACGTGACCGAGACCGCCAACAGCGCCTATCTCACGCCCGAGGCCTACGACCGGCTCAAGGCCGAGCTCACGCACCTGAGCACCGAGGGCCGCGCCGAGCTCTCGCGACGCATCGAGGCGGCTCGCCTCGAGGGCGACCTGCGCGAGAACGGTGGCTATCACGCGGCCAAGGAGGAGCAGGGCAAGGTCGAGGCGCGGATCCGCCAGCTGACCCAGCTGCTCGAGACCGCGATCGTCGGCGAGACCCCGCCCGCCGACGACGGTGTCGTCGAGCCCGGCATGGTCGTCACCGTTGAGTTGTTCGACGAGGTCGAGACCTTCCTGCTCGGCCACCGCGAGATCCAGGACCACACCGACCTGCACGTCTTCAGCGAGGCCAGCCCGCTCGGCGCCGCCGTCAACGGCAAGCGCGCCGGCGACGAGGCCGAGTATGCGGCGCCCAACGGCAAGACGATCAAGGTCAAGATCCTCAAGGCCGAGCCCTACACCGGCTGACCGACCACCGTCAGCTAGGCCGCGGGCGCGCCTCGCGCCCGCGGCCTACCTGTGTCTGCGGGCGGTGCCGGCCGGCTCAGCTGCCGAAGACCAGCCGATAGCCGGCCTGGCGCAGCGCGCGCAGGACCTGCTCGCGGTGCGCCGAGCCGCGGGTCTCCAGCTCGACCGCGATCTCGACCTCGTCGACGCCCAGGCCGGAGTCGGTGCGGACGTGCTTGACCTCGATGACGTTGGCGTCCGCGGCGGCGATGTCGGCCAGCAGGTGGGCCAGCGAGCCGGGCCGGTCGGGCACCCGCACGGTGACCTCGAGGAAACGGCCACCCGCGGCCAGGCCGTGCCGGATGATCCGCAGCATGAGCAGCGGGTCGATGTTGCCGCCGGACAGGACGGCGACGACCGGTCCCTCGGCGGGCAGGTCGCCGGCGAGCAGCCGGGCCACCGCGGCCGCGCCGGCCGGTTCGGCGACCAGCTTGGCCCGCTCGAGCAGGAAGACGACCGCCCGCGACAGCGCCGCCTCGCTCACCGTGTGCACCTGGTCGACGAGGGCCTCGACGATGGCGAAGGGCACCGCGCCGGGCCGGCCCACGGCGATGCCGTCGGCCATCGTGCGCATGGTGTCCAGCGCGACCGGCTGCCCGGCGGCCAGCGAGATCGGGTAGGCGGCGGCCTGCTCGGCCTGCACCCCGACGATGTGCACGTCCGGCCGCTGGGCCTTGAGCGCCGTGGCGATCCCGGCGACCAGCCCGCCGCCCCCGGCGCTGACGATGACCGTGCGCACGTCCGGCACCTGCTCGAGGATCTCCAGCCCGCACGTGCCCTGGCCGGCGACGATGTCGACGTGGTCGAAGGGGTGGATGAGGACCGCCCCGGTCCGCTCGGCGAACGCCTGCGCCTCGACCAGCGCCTCGTCGAGGGTGCTGCCGTGCAGCTGCACGGTGGCGCCGTAGCCCCGGGTCGCGGCGAGCTTGGGCAGCGGCGCGCCGGTGGGCATGAAGACGGTCGCGGTGATGCCGAGCAGCTGGGCGGCCAGCGCCACCCCCTGGGCGTGGTTGCCGGCGCTCGCCGCGACGACCCCGCGGGCCTGCTCGTCGGCGGTGAGCCGGTGCATCCGGGTGTAGGCGCCGCGGATCTTGAACGACCCGGCGCGCTGGAGGTTCTCGCACTTGAGGTGCACCTCGACCCCGCACCGCTCGGACAGCCCCCGGCTGTATTCCATGGGGGTCGGCCGGACGATGCCGGTCAGCAGCTCACGGGCGGCGCGGATGTCGTCGAGCGAGACCGGCAGATGGGCCATGAGGCGTCAGGGTAGCCCCGCCGCCGCGACCGTGGCGGCGATCCGGCGAGCCGCGCCGGGGTGCTCGTCGGCGAGCAGCCCCACCACCACCAGACCGTATGCCGCGTCGACCGCCGGCCGCGCGTCGCGCGGCAGGCGCCAGCCCCCGGCGGTGTCGCCGACGACGGCCGCGAGCAGGGCCAGCCGGTCCGGCGGCGCCGCGTGCCGCAGCACCCCGCCGGAGCCCAGCACCAGGGCGACGTCGCGCAGTGCTCGCGGCTGCTCACCGGGCGCGGCGGCCCGGCCGTGGCGGCGCACGGCGATGACCGCAGCCAGCCGCGCCAGGTGCAGGTCGAGCCGCCGCTCGGCGTCGGTGGCCGGCAGATGTCCCGGGTCGGCGGCGACCCGGGCGGCGTGGCCGGGCAGGC
>CAZYHR010000176.1:0-2735 GCA_964647395.1 uncultured Intrasporangiaceae bacterium
CGCGCCGAGCAGGCCCGCCGGCGGGCCGCCGCCGACCCGGTGCAGCTCGGCATCGGCATCTCGACCTACACCGAGATGTGCGGCCTGGCGCCGTCCCGGGTGCTGGGATCGCTGTCCTACGGTGCGGGCGGTTGGGAGCACGCGTCGATCCGGATGCTGCCGACCGGCAAGGTCGAGGTCGTCACCGGCTCGAGCGCCCACGGCCAGGGGCACGAGACGGCCTGGAGCCAGATCGTCGCCGACAAGCTCGGCGTACCCTTCGACGACGTCGAGGTGCTGCACGGCGACACCCAGATCTCGCACAAGGGCCTGGACACCTATGGCAGCCGGTCGCTCGTGGTCGGCGCGCAGGCCGTGCTCAAAGCCGCCGACAAGGTCATCGAGAAGGCGAAACCGCTTGCGGCACATGTGCTCGAGGCCAACCCCGACGACCTGGAGTTCGCCGACGGGCAGTGGCGGGTCAAGGGCACGACCGAGGGCAAGGGGCTCGGTGAGCTGGCCCTGGCGACCTTCGCCGCGCACGACCTGCCCGACGGCATGGAGGCCTCGCTCGACGCCGACGCCACCTATGACCCGGTGAACTTCTCGTTCCCGCACGGCACCCACCTGTGCGCCGTCGAGGTCGACACCGAGACCGGTGCGACGCGGATGCGGTCCTACGTCGCCGTCGACGACGTCGGCACCATCGTCAACCCGCTCATCGTCGAGGGGCAGATCCACGGTGGCCTGGTGCAGGGCATCGCCCAAGCGCTGTGGGAGGAGGCGGTCCACGACCAGGCGGGCACCCTGGTCAGCGGGTCGTTCGTCGACTACACGCTGCCGACCTCGGCGGACACGATCTCCTTCGTCACCGCCAACACCGTGTCCCCGGCGACCTCGAACGACTTGGGCGCCAAGGGGGTCGGCGAGGCGGGCTGCATCGCCTCGACCCCGGCCGTCGTCAACGCCGTCGTCGACGCGGTGCGGCACCTGGGCGTCGACGACATCCGGATGCCGTGCACCCCGCAACGGGTCTGGCAGGCCATCCAGCAGGGCCGGGCCGCCGGCACCGCCGACGCCGCGAGCCAGGGAGGCGACGCCTGATGATCCCCACCTCGTTCGACTACGTCGCGCCGGCCTCCGTGGCCGAGGCGCTCGCCGCGCTCGCCGAGGCCGGTGACGACGCCAAGGTCATCGCCGGCGGGCAGTCGCTGCTGCCGGTGCTGCGGATGCGGCTCAACAGCCCCTCGGTCGTCGTCGACCTCGGGCGCATCGAGTCGCTGCGGGGCATCACCGACGACGGTGACCTGCTGACGATCGGCGCGATGACGGCATACCAGGACGTGCTGGACAGCGCGCTGGTCCGCGATCACGCCACCGTCCTGCACCGCGCGGTCGCCACCATCGCCGACCCGCAGATTCGCCACCGCGGCACGGTCGGCGGGGCTCTCGTGCACGCCGACCCGGCCGGCGACGTCGGGGCGCCGGTGCTCGCGCTCGGCGCCGAACTCGTCGTCACCGGCGCCGGCGGCGAGCGGACGGTGGCTGCCGACGACTTCTTCGTCGACCTCTTCGAGACGGCCGTCGGCGAGGGCGAGCTGCTCACCGCGATCCGGATCCCCAAGCACACCGGCTGGGGCGGGCACTACGAGAAGTTCGTCCGGGTCAGCCACCAGTGGTCGATCGTCGCGGTCGCCGCCGCCGTGCGGGCCGAGGGCGGCAGCATCGCCGAGGCGCGAATCGGCCTGACCAACATGGGATCCACCCCGTTGCGGGCCCGGGCGGTCGAGGCGGCGCTGGCCGGTGCCGCGGCCACCGACGAGGCGGTCCGGGCCGCGTGCGCGTCGGCGGCCGAGGGGACCAACCCACCCTCCGACCTCAACGGTGACGCCGACTACCGCCGGCACCTCGCCCCGATCCTCACCCGCCGGGCGGTCCTGGCGGCGGCCGGCTGACGGGCGGCGCCGTGGAGCTCACCCACTCGTTCACCGTGCCGGCGTCGGTCGACGCCACCTGGGCGCATTTCATGGACCTCGAGGCGGTCGGTGGGTGCTTCCCCGGCGCGACGGTCACCGAGGTCACCGACGAGGGCTTCTCGGGGACCGTCAAGGTCAAGCTCGGCCCGATCGCGTTGCTGTATGCCGGCACCGGCCGCTTCGTCGAGCGCGACGACGCCGCGCATCGGGCGGTCATCGAGGCCAAGGGCAAGGACCGGCGTGGCAACGGCACCGCCGGCGCGCACGTGGCGATCCCGCTCGCCCCCGTCGAGGACGGCACCCGGTGTGACGTCGTCACCGACCTGGCCGTCACCGGCAAACCCGCGCAGTTCGGCCGCGGGGTCATGCAGGACGTCTCGGACAAGTTGCTCGGGCAGTTCCTCGCCTGCCTCGAGCACCAACTCGCCGGGCCGCAGGAAGGTGCCGCTGGCGTGGGCTCCGCTGCCGCCGAGGCGGACTCGGCCCCGGCCGCCCCGGTGACCGACGACTCGCTGTGGGCGCACTCGTTGTCCGGCGGCCCGACCGAGACCGACGTGGTCCGGCCCATGGCGGCGTCCGAGTCCGAAGTGGCCCGCTCCGGGGCAGTCGACGGTCCGGCCGGTCCGGCCGAGCAGTCCGCGGCACCCGAGGCCGGACCAGTCCCCGCACCCGAGGCCGGACCAGCCTCCGCGCCCGGCGCCGGACCAGCCTCCGCGCCCGGCGCCGGACCAGCCCCCGCGCCGCCCAGCCACGGACACGGGGCGCCGGCGGCGATGGCCG
>CAZYHR010000177.1:0-307 GCA_964647395.1 uncultured Intrasporangiaceae bacterium
GCCTGGGGGGGCCGGCAGCACGGGTGCGGCGCGCCCCGGCGCGGACCGCGACCCGGCCCTGCTCGGGGAGACCGTCGCCCGGCTGCTCGACGAGCGCGGCTGGCAGGCCGACCTGAGCATCGGGGTGGTGCTGGGCCGCTGGGCCGGCATCGTCGGCGCCGAGATCGCCGCGCACGTGCAGGCCTCGTCGTTCGACGAGACCACCCTGACCCTGCGCGCCGACTCCTCGGCCTGGGCGACCCAGATGCGGTTGCTCACCTCGGCCCTGCTGGGCCGGATCGCGCAGGAGGTCGGCCCGGGCGTGGTC
>CAZYHR010000177.1:317-2681 GCA_964647395.1 uncultured Intrasporangiaceae bacterium
CCGCATCCCCGCTTCGCTCTTCGAGAGATCGAGGAGGTCGTTGACGATGGCCATCAAGTGCTGACCAGTGCGGCGGAGCGTCTGCGCGTGCGCGAGCAGCACGGAGGTCGAGTTGCCCGGATCGAGCAGGAGGTCGGCCCGGGCGTGGTCACCGAGATCGTCGTGCTCGGCCCGGCGGCACCGTCCTGGGCCCGGGGCACCCGCCGGGTGCCGGGCCGCGGGCCCCGGGACACCTACGGCTGACCAGGCTCGCCGGCTGACCGCTCCGGCCGGCCGCCACCCCGCCCGCACCTGGCCGGACCTCGCCCGCACACCGCTCCGGCCGGCCCCCAGCAGGGGCCGGCCGGTCCGCGGTTCGACGTCTCCCGACCAGGGGCATCACCTCACCCGAGCAGCGCGAAGGCATAGCCCCCGCTCGGGATCGGTAGCCGGGGCGGCAGCAGCCAGGACACCTCGACGTCCCGGCTCCACAGGTCCCACGAGAAGCAGTCCGAGGTCGTCCGGCCGCGCCGGGTGTAGGCCGCGCGCATGGACCGGCAGTCCTGGTAGCTCGGGAACGGCCCGATCATCGCGCGCAGCGACAGCCGGCCCCCGAGGGTCGGCAGCGGTCGACCACCGATGGTCAGTAGCGGGGACATCGTCGTCCTCCTCTCGGGGCGCCCTCAGGTGCCCCTCCGGGGTGCCGCCTGCGCTCAGCGCCAGGCGACGAAGTAGTAGCCGAAGAACGGGTACCGCGGCAGCAGGTGGGCGTAGGAGGTCGTCAGCCAGACGTACGGCGGGAAGCAGCCGAAGGTCTTGTAGCCCTTCGCCTGGAAGGTCGCCTTGACGGCCTGGCACGTCGCGTAGCTGTTGAACGGCCCGACCAGCTGGAAGATCGGCGCGACGATCGTCGAGGCGGCCGGGGCGGTCGCGGCAGCGGTGGTGGCCGGGGCGGCCGTCGTGGCGGCGTGGGCGCCGGGGGCGCCGGCCAGGGCGAGGGTCCCGGCCAGCCCGAGGGCCAGGGCGGTGCGACGGAGCTTCATGTCGGATTCCTTTCGGACGGTGGGGTGTTGGTGGGCCGGTGGCCCGGTCCCTCCATGACGCCAGCCGCGGCGCCGGACCGCCAGGCCCCGCGGCCGTCAACAACCGGCCGTGACCGCAACGGGTCACCGACACCGGGCGCCGCGCCGGACGCAGACAGGACTTCGGCACCTGGCACGCACCTGCCCGGTGCGGCAGCATTGACCCATGAGCCGCAGCGATGTCCTCATCTCCCCGTCGGAGCTGCGCGCCCGGATCGGTGACGTCATCGTCCTCGACGTCCGGTGGCGGCTGGGCGACGCGCCCGGCGCCGGCCGACAACGGTATGCCGCGGCGCACCTGCCGGGCGCGGCATACCTGGACCTGGAGAAGGTCCTGACCAGCCACTCCGGAAACCCCCGCGAGGGCCGTCACCCGCTGCCCGACCTGGCCACGCTCGAGCGCGGGCTGCTCGACGTCGGCGTGGCCGGGCAGCGTCCGGTCGTCGTCTACGACGAGGCCGCGTCGCTGGCGGCCGGCCGGGCCTGGTGGGTGCTGACCTGGGCGGGCATCCCGACCCGGATGCTCGACGGCGGCATCGAGGCCTGGGTGGCGGCCGGCCATCCGACCGAGTCGGGCGAACGGCTCGGGCTGCGCGCCGACCACTCCGCCAGGACCGGCCCGATCCCGGTCATCACCGGCCACCCGGTGGTCACCCCCGGTCGGCTGCCGACCGTCGACGCCACCGGGGCCGCGGCCGCGGGCACCCAACCGGACCGGCTGCTCGTCGACGTGCGCGCGCCGGAACGGTTCCGCGGTGAGACCGAGCCGCTCGACCCGGTCGCCGGGCACATCCCCGGCGCGATCAACCTGCCGGCCGCCGCCCTGTTCACCGCCGACGGCCACCTGGCCGACGACGACACCCTGCGTGACCTGCTCGGTCCGGCCGTGGTGGCGGCCGGCCGGGGCGAGCAGGTCGTCGTCTATTGCGGGTCGGGCATCACCGCGGCCCAGGCGATCCTCGCGCTGCGGGCCGTCGGGGTCGATGCCACGCTCTATCCGGGCTCCTGGTCGGCCTGGTGCAACGACCCCGCTCGGCCGATCGCGACCGGCGCCTGAGCCGGCCCGCTCACCCGTCGAACACGGCTCGCGCCTCGGCCAGCGAGACCGAGTCGTCGGCCCACCACAGCGCGCCGGGCCCCCGGCAGGAGTGCGTGGCCAGCCGCGCCCCGGCGGCCAGCACCGCCTCGAGCGTGTCGTCGGTCAGCCCGCGCCGCGCGATCGCCGCCGCGGTCGCGCCGTGCAGGACATCACCGGCACCGAGGGTGTCGACCACCGGCCCGGCCCGCGGCGCCCCGACCGGTG
>CAZYHR010000178.1:0-2665 GCA_964647395.1 uncultured Intrasporangiaceae bacterium
GCCCCGGCGGCACCCGCGCCCGCTCCCGCACCCGCACCCGCGCCGGCGCCCGCACCCGCGCCCGCGCCGGCTCCGGCGCCGGCCCCCGCTCCCGCGCCGGCCGGGTCGGACGACGCCGACGAGGGCAGCGACGACGGGGTCTACGTCACCCCGCTGGTGCGCAAGCTCGCCGCGCAGCACGGCGTCGACCTGGGCTCGCTCAAGGGCACCGGCGTCGGCGGCCGGATCCGCAAGCAGGACGTCCTCGACGCCGCCAAGGCGCCCGCCCCGGCTGCGGCCCCCGAGGCCGCCCCCGCCGCTGCTGCCCCCGCGACCGCATCGGCACCCGCTGCCGGGTCGGCCCCCGCTGGGGCAGCGGCCGCCGCCGGCAAGCGTGGGACGACGGAGAAGATGACCCGGCTGCGCAAGATCATCGCGCAGCGCATGGTCGAGTCGCTGCAGGTGTCGGCCCAGCTGACCACGGTCGTCGAGGTCGACCTCACCAGGGTCGCCCGGCTGCGGGCCCGGTCGAAGTCGGCCTTCCAGCAGCGCGAGGGCGTCAGCCTGTCCTATCTGCCGTTCCTGGCCTTGGCCACCTGCGAGGCGCTCAAGGCCCACCCCATGGTCAACGCGAGCGTCGAGGGCGAGTCGATCGTCTACCACGGTCAGGAGAACCTGTCGATCGCGGTGGACACCGACAAGGGCCTGCTCGTGCCCGTGGTCAAGAACGCCGGCGACCTCAACATCGCCGGGCTGGCCCGGGCGATCGCCGACGTCGCCGCCCGCACCCGGACCAACAAGATCACCCCTGACGACCTGTCCGGTGGCACCTTCACCATCACCAACACCGGCAGCCGCGGAGCGTTGTTCGACACGCCGATCATCAACCAGCCGCAGGTGGCGATCCTGGGCACCGGTGGCCTGGTCAAGCGTCCGGTGGTCGTCACCGACGCCGACGGCGAGGAGACCATCGCCATCCGGTCGATGATGTATCTCGCGCTCTCCTACGACCACCGCATCGTCGACGGGGCCGACGCCGCCCGGTTCCTCACGACGATGAAGGCCCGGCTCGAAGAAGGCGCCTTCGAGGCCGACCTCGGCCTCTGATCGGTATGCCGCGGCGCGTCGCCATCACCGGGCCCTCCGGCCTGGTCGGCGGCGCGCTGTCGGCGCTGCTGCGGGGTCGCGGCGACGAGGTCGTGCACCTCGTGCGCCGCGACCCGCGCAGCCCGGCCGAGCGCCCGTGGCGACCCGAGCCGGGCGGGCTGGACGCGGCATACCTGCACGATGTCGACGCCGTGGTGCACCTGGCCGGGGTCGGCATCGGCGAGCGGCGCTGGAACCGCGAGCACAAGGAGGCCGTGCTGCGCTCCCGGGTTGACGGGACCCGGGCCGTCGCCGCGGCGGTGGCGCGCTGCGACCGGCCGCCCCGGCTGGTCAGCGGATCGGCCATCGGGTTCTACGGCAGCCGCGGGGACGAGGTGCTGACCGAGGCCAGCGGTCCGGGCGACGGTTTCCTGGCCGAGGTGGTGCGCGCCTGGGAGGGGGCCACCGACGAGGCCGTGGCCGCCGGGGCGTCCGTGGCGCTGGCCCGCACCAGCCTGGTCATGACCAGTTCCGGCGGGGCCTTCGCCCCGATGCTGCTCGCGGCTCGGCTCGGTCTGGGCGGGCCGCTGGGCAGCGGGCGGCAATGGCTGTCGTGGATCAGCCTGGCCGACGAGATCGCCGCCCTGGCCTTCCTCGTCGAGCATCCCGAGATCACCGGCCCGGTCAACCTCGCCGCCCCGGACCCGCGGCCGCAGCGCGAGGTCGCCGCCGCCCTGGGTGCGGCGCTGCACCGGCCGGCCGTGCTGCCGGCCCCTAAGGTGGCGCTGCGGCTCGTGCTGGGCGAGATGGCCGACGAACTGCTGCTCACCAGCCAGCGGGTCGTCCCGCAGGTGCTCGCCGAGGCCGGCTTCGCCTTCGAGCACCCGACGATCGACCGCGCGGCCGCCGACCTCGCCGGGTGACCCCACGCCGGGCGGTGGCCAACCGCCCCCGATCCCCCGCCCGGCCGCGCAGACCCAGGACCGGGGACGATCACCCACCCCAGCACGTCGCCAACCGCCCCCGATCCCCCGCCGATGGTCACCGGCCCCGGGCGGCTACGGGCGGATGTCGGAGATGCGCCAGCCGCCCTGGGTCAGCACCAGGGTGTAGGTGTAGGGCCGTCCCTCTTCCGCGGGCACCTCGCGGACCTGGGTGCCGGGCCCGGCGACCCGATAGACCGCCAGGTCGATGACCGCCAGCAACTGCACCGTGGTGGCATCGCCGGTGACGTACTGGGCCGAGCGGACGTGATAGCTCAGGTGGGTGTAGCGCTGGCCGGCCTGGCGCAACTGCTCGAGGGTGGCCGTGTCGGCCTTGAGCATCGGCGATCCGGGGGCGTCGGCCTGAGCCAGTTGCTGCGGGTCACCCGACATGAGGGCCCGGGCCCGGGCCTGGGCCAGGACGGTCAGCACGCTCTGCGGATCGGTCTGGATCGCGCTGGTGCCCGAGGGCTGGGCCACGGTCACCGTGGCCGTGCTGGCCGGCGGCTGCGGGGTGCTGTCGGCCTGGCGCTGCAGCAACCAGACGAACAGCGCGATGGTGCCGGCCCCCAACAGCAGCAGCAACGCCACCGTCCACCGCGGCGACAGGCGCCGGC
>CAZYHR010000179.1:0-2592 GCA_964647395.1 uncultured Intrasporangiaceae bacterium
GCTCGCGGCCGCCGAGGCGGCCGTCGGCGTGGCGACCGACCGGCTGGCCGCCTGCGAGCCGCCGCTGCAAGACGCGATCGCCACGGCCACCGACCCGGTCGCGCTGGACCGGGTCGCCTGGCTGCTCGGCCCGCAGGCGCTGCCGGCCGAGGCGCTGGCGGAGTCCCGCTCGCCGCGCTGGCGGCATGCGCACGACGAACTGGTCGCCCGGCAGGCCCGGGTCAGCCAGCAGAGCGAGCCGGTCCTGGCGCTGTTCGCGCCCGAGGTGCTCGACGTGGTGCTCGACCCGGTGCGCCAGGCAGTGCGGGAGGCGGCGTCGTCCTTCTTCATCGGGCGCAAGCGCCGCCCGGTCGCCGCCGCCGCCCCGCTGCTCGCGCACGCCCGGCCGGGGGCGGACATCGCACCCAAGACCCTGCCGGTGCTGGTCGAGCAGATCGCCTCGGCGCAGGCCGAACTTCGCTCGCTGGCCGGCGCCTGGGCGCAGCTGCCCGGGCTGCCGCCCGAGACCGCTCGGGCCAACCTGCTGTCCGCCGCCGGCGCCGCGGCGCACGCCGCCGCGCTCGCCGCGATCGACGACCAGGCGGCCCTGCTGTCCGCGCTCACCCCGGCCCAGCAGGAGGCCGTCCGGGCCGCGCGTCGGGTCGGCTGGACGCTGCTCGACGAGGTCGTCGTCGCGGTGCGGCGGGCGGCCGAGGCGATCGGGCAGGTCCTGGCCCTGGTCCGGTCCACCGGCCCGGACGTCACCGTGTGGTCCGCTGAGCGCTCCGGCCTGCTGGCCGCCTGGTCGGCCGGTGCCGCGCAGCGCCGGGCCGACCTGCCCGGCGCCCCCGGCCTGCGCCGCTGGACCGAGGCGGTGGCCGCGCTGGAGCCGGCCGAGGCGGCCTACGGACCGGCGCGGTGGGCGCTGCTGCGGGGCGACGTGGCCCCCTTCGAGGCGGCCGCGGCCCTCGACCGTGGCATCGCCGCCGCGGCGCTGAGCGAGCGGCTCGGCGCGACCGGTCTGGCCGGCTTCGACGAGCACGCGCACGAGCGGGTGGTGGACCGCTACGTCGCCGCGTCGCACGAGCTGCGCGAGACGCTGCGCGGGGTGCTGCCCGCGCGGCTGGTCGAGCAGCGCCCGTTCCCCCCGGGCGCGTTCTTCGGCAAGGTCGCCGCGCTGGAGCGCGAGATCAACCGCACCCGCCGCGGGCTGTCGGTGCGCCAGCTCATGCAGCAGTTCGGCGACGTCGTCGGCATCCTCACGCCGTGCCTGCTGGTCAGCCCCGACTCGCTGGCCCGTTTCGTGCCGCCGGGGGCGATGGACTTCGACCTCGTCGTGTTCGACGAGGCGAGCCAGATCACCGTGCCGGACGCGATCGGTGCGCTCGGCCGGGCTCGGGCGGCGGTCGTCGCCGGGGACTCCCGGCAGTTGCCGCCGACCGCGTTCATGCAGCTGTCGGCGGCCGAGGAGGCCGACGAGACAACGGATTTCACGCTGGTCCAGGACGAGGAGTCGATCCTGTCCGAACTCGTGCACGCCGGGGTCGACCGGCTGTGGCTGACCTGGCACTACCGCAGCCAGGACGAGTCGCTCATCGCCTTCTCCAACCGGCAGTACTACGAGGACCGGCTCTGCTCGTTCCCGGCCTTCGCCGGCCGGGTGCAGGACACCGGGCTGTCGCTGACCCGGGTCGAGGGCACCTTCCATCGCTCCGGCGACCGGGGTCTGCTGCGCACCAACCCGGTCGAGGCGGCGGCCGTCGTGCAGGAGGTGCTGCGGCGATGGGCCGCCGGTGAGCGCTCGATCGGCGTGGTGACCTTCAACATCCAGCAGCGCACGCTCGTCGAGAAGATGCTGTGGGACAGCGGCATCGAGTCGATCGCCGAGTCGCTGGCCCGGGGCCGCGACGGGCTGTTCGTCAAGAACCTCGAGAACGTCCAGGGCGACGAGCGCGACGTGATCCTCTTCTCGACGGGCTTCTCCGCCAACCGGTCCGGGGTGCTGCCGCTGAACTTCGGGCCGCTCAACCGGGCCGGCGGCGAGCGCCGGCTCAACGTCGCGGTGACCCGGGCGCGGCGCCGGGTCATGGTGTTCTCGTCCTTCGACCCCGAGGACCTGCGGGTCGAGCAGACCTCGTCGGTCGGCATCAAGCACCTGCGCGCCTATCTCGAGGCGGCCCGCGACGGGGTCCGGTCGGTCGGGGTCGAACCGGGCGGCACCGAGTGGGACGGCACCGAGTGGGACGGCACCGAGCGGGACGGCACCGAGCGGGCTGGCACGCGGCCGGCGTCGGTGGCCGACCTGGCCGCGCCGCAGCGCGTCGTCACCGAGACCGTCGACCGGCACCGCGACGACATCGCCGCGGCGCTGCGGGCGGCGGGGCTGCAGGTCCGGACCGCGGTCGGGCTGTCCGACTTCCGGGTCGACCTCGCGGTCGGGTTGCCCGGTCAACAGGCCTGTCTGGCAGTCCTGCTCGACTCGCCGGCGTGGGCGGCGCGGCGCACCACCAACGATCGCGACGGGCTGCCGAGCTTCGTGCTGGGGCAGGTCATGGGCTGGCCGGGCGTGCTGCGCATCTGGTTGCCGTCGTGGCTCGCGGACCGGCAGCGGGT
>CAZYHR010000180.1:0-2529 GCA_964647395.1 uncultured Intrasporangiaceae bacterium
CGCCGCGTACCGCGACGCCCGGGACCAGCCGGTCGAGGCGCGCGAGGTCGAGGAGGGCCCCGACGGCACCTTCAGCTGGCAGGGCCGGCCGGTGACCCGCGAGTTCGGCAAGATCGGCAAGTCGCTGAAGAACATGATCAGCCCCGACGAGATCTATGACGCCTACGGCGCGGACACGCTGCGGGTCTACGAGATGTCGATGGGTCCGCTGGAGCTGTCCAAGCCGTGGGAGACCCGGGCCATCGTCGGGTCGGTGCGTTTCCTGCAGCGGCTGTGGCGCAACGTCGTCGACGAGCAGACCGGTGCCGTGCGGGTCGTCGACGCACCGGCCGACCGGGTCCTGACCACCGCGCTGCACAAGACGATCGCCGGGGTCCGCGAGGACTACGAGGGGCTGCGGTTCAACACGGCGATCGCCAAGCTCATCGAACTCAACAACGCGCTGACCAAGCTCGAGGCCCCGCCCCGGGAGGTGGTCGAGGCCCTGGTGCAGATGGTCGCCCCGGTGGCCCCGCACATCGCCGACGAGTTGTGGGAGCGGCTGGGTCATGCGGGCAGCCTGGCCTGCGGGCCCTTCCCGGTCGCCGACGAGCGGCTGGTCGTCGACGACACGGTGACCTGCGTGGTGCAGATCAAGGGCAAGGTGCGCGACCGGCTCGAGGTGCCGCCGTCGATCACCGAGGCCGAGTTGCGCGAGCTGGTGCTGGCTCGCGACAAGGTCGTCGCCGCCACGCCGTCCGGCGTCCGCACCGTCATCGTGCGCCCGCCGACGCTCGTCAACGTCGTGCCGGTCTGACCCGCCGGGGCATCGATGGGCGTCGCCGTCGTCACCGACTCCACGGCCTACCTCTCGCCGCCGGAGATCGCCGCCGCCGGGCCGGGCCTGGCGGTGGTCCCGCTGCATGTCGTCATCGGCGGCACCGAGCACCGCGAGGGGGTCGACGTGTCGGTGCCCGAGTTGGTCGAGGCGCTGCGCCGTTTCGTGCCGGTGTCCACGTCCCGGCCGGCCCCCGGGGAGTTCCTCGAGGTCTATCGCCGGCTCGCCGCGGCCGGCGCCGACCAGATCGTGTCGGTGCACCTCTCGGCGGCCCTCTCGGCGACCGTCCAGGGGGCCCAGCTCGCGGCCGCCGAGGCGCCGGTGCCGGTGCACGTGGTCGACTCGCGCACCATCGGGGGCGCGCTGGCCGCCGCGGTCCGCACCGCGCTGGACCGGGCGGCGGCCGGGGCGGACCCGGTGCAGGTGGCCGAGGCGGCCCGGCGGCGCGCCGAGGCGGCCACGGTCGTGTTCTACGTCAACACCCTCGAGCACCTGCGCCGCGGCGGGCGCATCGGCGCGGCCTCCGCGCTCATCGGGTCGGCGCTGGCGATCAAGCCGATCCTGGGGCTGCAGGGCGGGCACATCGAGCCGGTCGACAAGGTCCGCACCAGCAGCCGGGCGCTGGCCCGGATGGTCGAGCTCGCCGCGACCGCGGCGGCCCGGGCCGCCGACGGGGTCGACGTCAGCGTCCAGCACCTCGGCCTGGCGGAGCGAGCCGAGGACCTGCGCGCCCAGCTCGCCGAGCGGCTGCCCGCCGACGCCGCGATCACCGTTGGCGAACTCGGCGCGGTCATCGGCGCCCATGTCGGTCCGGGCACCCTGGCGATCGCGGTGTCCCCCCGGCCCGCGCCGTGACCTGGCCGATCGCCGGGCTGGCCGTCGTGGCCTTCCTCGTCGGCGGCACGAGCCCGGCGACGCTCGTGGCCCGGGCGCTCGGCGCCGACCTGTCCCGGTCGGGCTCGGGCAACCCCGGGGCGACCAACGCCGGGCGGGTGCTCGGCCGCCGGTGGGGCGTGCTCGTCGGGGTCGCCGACGTCCTCAAGGGACTGGCGCCCCCCGTGACGGCGCACCTGCTCGGTTGGCCGGTGTGGGCGGCCTACCTGCTCGGTGGTGCGGCCGTGCTCGGGCACGTCTTCTCGCCGTTCCTGCGCGGCCGGGGCGGCAAGGGCGTGGCCACCGGGCTCGGTGCCCTGCTCGGGGTGCACCCCTGGTATGCCGCGTCCGTGCTGGCCGTCTTCGCGTTGGTGCTGGCCGTGCGGCGCTGGGTCGCGTTGGCCTCGATGGTGTCCGCGGCGCTGCTGGTCGTCGGTGGGGCCCTGGCCGCGGTCGGGCGGCTGCCGGGCGGGCACGGCTGGCCCACCGCGGTCTTCCTCACCGGGCTGGGGCTGCTCATCCTGGCCCGGCACGGTGCCAACCTGCGGCGCTGGTGGCAGGCGCGTCGGGCCGGGGGGCGGGGGCCGGCGTAGCAGGCGGACCCGGCTGCGGCAGCGGCCGGCCACCGCTTGTCCACAGGGCCGCTCGGTGGGTCGCGCACGATCCACAGGCGGCGCCGGCCGCCCTGGGAGGTGGGCCGGGGGCGACCTAGCGTCGCAGCATGACCGCTGAACCCACCGACCCGGGCGACCGCGTGCTGGCCATGCTCCGGGCGCGCGGCGCGGCCCGGGCCGGGTGGGTCCCGCAGCCGCCGCCGGGCGCCGGACCGGCCGAGGAGA
>CAZYHR010000181.1:0-2434 GCA_964647395.1 uncultured Intrasporangiaceae bacterium
GGAACAGCTGGAGCCGTCAAACCCGTAAGTCTCCGGACATGCCGGGGCGGTTCAGGGGTGACGGTGACCGTGACCTCGCGGCGGGTCGACCGGCGCTGCCAGAGGCCGGCGACCTGCCCGCCGACGACGAGGGTGGGCTGGAAGGACATGTTGACGGCGGGGACGATCCGGGGGCGGAACTCGGGGGCGAGTTGGGCGTGCCGGTCCCGGTAGCCGAGCAGGTATTCGTCCCACGGCGGCAACAGCTGAACGTGGCCGGCTGCGACCGGCTCGGGCGCGTCGGCATGCTGCAGCAGGTCGAGGTCGCCGACCCGCTGCCGCACGACCCGGTCGCCGAGCGCGGCCAGGCCGGCTCGGGCCACCCCGAGCGGCGCGGCGAGCCAACCCGCGAGGTCGGCCTCGGTGACCGGGCCGTGCGAGCGCAGGTAGCGCTCGGCCAGCGTGGCCAGACCCTGCTCGGGGGCGGGGTCGTTGCCGGCCGGCACCCACTCGTCGAGCACGACGAAACTCGGCTGTTTACCGGCCGGTGGCCCCTGCACGAGCAGCCCCTCCATGCACAGCCGGCTCAGCAGGTGGTAGCCGCGGCCGGCGCCCGGGTCGATGCCGGCGGCGCCGAGCACGCCGAACAACTCGGGCCGGCTGCGCGGACCGGCCCCGGTCAGCACGTCGAGCAGCACCTGCCGTCCGCGGTCGACGACCGCGGTGGTCAGGCCCTGCCGCTCGTGGATCCGGGCGGCCGCGGCCAGGTGCCGGCCCGCGAGCAGCCGGCACATCCACCGGGCGTCGGCCGCGGGCACCAGGTGCAGGGTGCCGCGCATCGGCCAGGTGCGCACGATCTCGCGTCGCTCGATCGCCTGCTCGACCTCGGCGGCGGTGCGGCCGGTGCGCACGCCGACCGACCACAGCCCACTGGCCCACTCCTGGGCCTGCAGGGCGCCCAGCGCCGTCACCGTCGCCGCGATGTCGCCGGCCGGGGCGGGCCGGGCAGCCGCGGCGCGAATGCCCAGCGCGGCGACCCGCTCGCGGGCCACGTCGCGACGCTGGACGGCGGTGAGCGGCATACCGGCTCCTGGGGCTGCGATCAGGCCAGGCAGGCCGGACCGAGCAGCGCCTTGAGGTCGCCGTAGAGTGCCGGCGACGGGGTGACCCGATAGGTGTCGTCGAGGCGCATGAGCACGCTGCGGCCGGGCTGCACGAGCTTGACGTGGACCTCGGTGGCCCCGGGGTGCTGGCCCAGGATGCGGCGCAGCTCCTCGACCCGGCCACCGGTGGCCTGGCGGACCGCGAGTGAGAGCACGACCGGGCCGCGGGGCCCCTCGCGGACGTCGGGGATGGTCAGGTCCTGAGCGAAGATCGAGATGCTGTCCTCGCGGGTGCTGACCCGGCCGCGCACCGCGACGACGGTGTCGGGAGTGAGCAGCGCGGCGACCTGGGCATAGGCCTTGGGGAAGAACAGGCACTCGATGGCACCGTCGAGGTCCTCGACGGTGGCGATCGCCCACAGTTCGCCACGCTTGTTGCGCTTGAGCTGCAGCCCGGTGACCAGGCCGGCGACGGTGACCGTGCCACCGTCGCGGGGGGTGTCGTCGCCGGTCAGCGCGGCGATCGCGGTGTCCGCGTGCTTGGCCAGCACGTGCGCGATGCCGAACAGCGGATGGTCGGAGACGTAGAGGCCGAGCATCTCGCGCTCGAAGGCCAGCAGGGTCTGCTTGTCCCACTCGACCTCGGGCACCGGCGGCAGCACGACCAGGCTGCTCGTCGGGTCGTCGTCGCCGAGCCCGAAGTCGGCGAACAGCGACTCCTGGCCGACGGCCTCCATCTTCTTCTCCTCGACCAGGGCGTCGACGTAGCCCTCGTGCACCCGGATCAGACCGGCCCGCGGGTGGCCCAGCGAGTCGAAGGCACCCGCCTTGACCAGCGACTCGATGGTGCGCTTGTTGAGCACGGCGACCGGACACTTGCGCAGGAAGTCCTCGAAGGAGGCGAAAGCGCCCTTGTCGGCCCGCGTGGCGAGGATCGACTCGACGACGTTGGCGCCGACGTTGCGGATCGCCTCGAGGCCGAAGCGGATGTCGGTGCCGACCGCGGCGAAGTACCCGATCGAGGAGTTTACGTCGGGGGGCAGCACCTTGATGCCCATGTGCCGGCACTCGTTGAGATAGAGCGCGGACTTGTCCTTGTCGTCCCGGACGCTGGTCAGCAGGGCGGCCATGTACTCGGCCGGGAAGTTGGCCTTGAGGTAGGCCGTCCAGTAGGACACCAGCCCGTATGCCGCGGTGTGCGCCTTGTTGAACGCGTAGTCGGAGAACGGGACCAGCACGTCCCACAGCGCCTTGATCGCCGCGGCGGAGTAGCCGTTGGCGCGCATGCCCTCGGAGAACGGCACGAACTCGGCGTCGAGCACCTCCTTCTTCTTCTTGCCCATGGCCCGGCG
>CAZYHR010000182.1:0-2309 GCA_964647395.1 uncultured Intrasporangiaceae bacterium
GACCTGCCCGACGCCTACCTGTCGGTGACCGAGGCGCTGCGCGCCGGCGGCTTCCACCACGACGCCAAGGTCCAGGTCCGCTGGGTCGCCAGTGATGCGTGCGCCACCGAGGCCGGTGCGCACAAGGCGCTGGCCGGCGTCGACGCGGTGCTGGTGCCCGGCGGCTTCGGGGTGCGCGGCATCGAGGGCAAGCTCGGGGCGCTGCGCTGGGCCCGGGAGCGGCAGGTGCCGACGCTGGGCATCTGCCTGGGCCTGCAGTGCATGGTCATCGAATACGCCCGCACGGTCTGCGGCATCGCCGACGCCTCGAGCAGCGAGTTCGACCCGGCCACGACCCATCCGGTCATCGCGACCATGCAGGAGCAGCGGGCCTTCGTCGAGGGCGCCGGTGATCTCGGGGGCACCATGCGCCTGGGCCTGTATGCCGCGCGGCTGGCCGAGGGCTCGATCGTCGCCGCTGCCTACGGCCGCACCGAGGTCGACGAGCGGCACCGGCACCGCTACGAGGTCAACAACGCCTATCGCGAGCAGCTCGAACAGGCCGGGCTGGTCTTCAGCGGCAACTCACCGGACGGCACCCTCGTCGAGTTCGTCGAGCTGCCCCGCCACGTGCACCCCTACTACGTGTCCACCCAGGCGCACCCGGAGTTCCTGTCCCGACCCAACCGGGCCCACCCGCTCTTCGCCGGGCTGGTCGGGGCGGCCCTGGACCGGCAACGCGAGCAGCGGCTCGTCGAGGTCGAGCGCACCCGCCCCGAGCCCGAGCCGGTCGGCTGATGCCGGACGGCGCCGCCGGCGACCCGGACAACGGGCACGGGCTGCGGGTCCCGGTGGGGTCGCTCGCCGACCTCGTCGAGCGGCGTGACCCGATGCCGGTCGTGTCCAGCGAGATCGCCTGGCAGGGACTGGTTTTCGACGTCCGCCGCGACCGGGTCGACCTCGGTGAGGCAGGCGTCGTCACCCGCGACTACCTCGACCATCCGGGTGCCGTCGTCGTGCTGCCCTGGCGCGAGGTCGAGGTGGCCGGCGACGGTGCGGCGAGCGGGCGGCATACCGAGGAGCAGGTGCTGCTCATCCGGCAGTACCGGCACTCGGTGGGCACCCGGCTGTGGGAGCTGCCGGCCGGGCTGCTCGACCAGGCCGGCGAGCCGCCCTGGCGGGCCGCGGCGCGCGAGCTCGCCGAGGAGGTCGACCTGGTCGCCGGGTCGTGGCACGTGCTGGCCGACACGGTCGCCTCGCCGGGCATCCTGCCCGAGTGGCTGCGGATCTTCCTGGCCCGCGACCTGCGTCCGGTGGCCGAGGCCGAGCGACACGTCCGCGACGGCGAGGAGGCCGACCTGGTGCCGCTGTGGGTGCCCTTCGGCGACGCGGTCACCGCGGCGCTCACCGGCCGGCTGCACAACGCGGCCACCGTGGCCGGCCTCCTGGCCGCTGCGGCCCACCACGCCCGCGGCTGGGCCGACCTGCGCCCGTACGACGCCCCCTGGCCCGAGCACCCGGCATACCGCTGAGCGGACCCGCAGGGTCGATGCTCGGCGAGACCAGGTATGCCGCGCTGCCTAGGATGGTGCCGCGGCGCGCCCGAGGCGACGCCGCGGCATACCGTCGAGACCTAAGGACCCACCGTGCTTCGCACCCATGAGGCCGGCACCCTGCGTGCCGACCACGCCGGCCAGACCGTCACCCTCGCCGGGTGGGTGGCCAAGCGGCGCGATCACGGGGGAGTGGCGTTCGTCGACCTGCGCGACGGCAGCGGGGTGGTGCAGGTCGTCGCGCGCGACGAGGTGCTCGACCTGGGCGGGCACGACCTGCGCAACGAGTACTGCGTGCGGGTCACCGGCGAGGTCACCCGGCGTGACGAGCGCAACGTCAACACCGACCTGCCGACCGGCGCGGTCGAGGTCGTCGCCGCCGAGATCGAGGTGCTCAACGCGGCCGCGCCGCTGCCCTTCCAGATCGACGAGCGGGTCACGGTCGGCGAGGAGGCGCGGCTGAGGTACCGCTACCTCGACCTGCGCCGGCCCGGGCCGGCGGCGGCGATCCGGTTGCGCAGCAAGGTCAACGCCGCCGCGCGCGAGGTGCTCGCCCGGCACGACTTCGTCGAGATCGAGACCCCGACGATGACCCGCTCGACCCCCGAGGGCGCGCGCGACTTCATCGTGCCGGCGCGGCTGGCGCCGGGCTCCTGGTACGCCCTGCCGCAGAGCCCGCAGCTGTTCAAGCAGCTGCTGATGGTCGCCGGCATGGAGCGCTACTACCAGATCGCGCGCTGCTACCGCGATGAGGACTTCCGCGCCGACCGCCAGCCC
>CAZYHR010000183.1:0-2094 GCA_964647395.1 uncultured Intrasporangiaceae bacterium
ACTCGGCGGTGCGCATCACCCACCTGCCGACCGGGCTGGTCGTCTCCTGCCAGAACGAGAAGTCGCAGCTGCAGAACAAGGAGTCCGCGCTGCGGGTGCTCAAGGCCCGGCTGCGCCAGATCGCGCACGAGCAGGCCGAGGCCGCGGCGGCGCAGGCCCGCCGCTCCCAGGTCCGCACCGTAGACCGCTCCGAGCGGATCCGCACCTACAACTTCCCGGAGAACCGGATCGCCGACCACCGCACCGGCTTCAAGGCCTACAACCTGGACATCGTGCTGGGCGGTGAGCTCGACCCGGTCGTCCAGTCGTGCGTCGACGCCGACGAGGCCGAGCGTCTCGGGGCCGTCGAGGGCGGCACGGACTCGTGAACGACGAGGCCGGCCAGGTCCTGCCGCACGAGCGGCGCCCGGCCCTGCGTGAGGCGGTCCGGGCGGCGACGCACACCCTGTCGGCGGCGGGCATCGAGTCCGCGCCGGTCGACGCGCTGCACCTGGCGGCGCACGTGCTCGGCATCGACGTCGCCGAGGCCCGGCGGCTGCTCGTGCTCGGCGGCCCGCCGCTGCCGGACGCGTACGCCCACCTCGTCGAGGAGCGCGCCCGGCGGGTGCCGCTGCAGCACCTCACCGGGGTCGCGCACTTCCGCCACCTCACCCTCGCGGTCGGGCCGGGGGTCTTCGTGCCGCGTCCGGAGACCGAGACACTCGTCTCACTGGCACTGGACGTCCTCGCCTCCGACGGTATGCCGCCCGCTCCCCTCGTCGTCGACCTCGCCACCGGGTCGGGCGCCATCGCGCTCGCGCTCAAGCAGGAGTGGCCGGCCGCGCGGGTGCACGCCGTCGAGCTCGACCCGCTGGCGCACGGCTGGGCCGTCGCCAACCGCGACCGGCTCGGGCTGGACGTCGAGATGTGCCTGGGGGATGCCGCCGCGGCCTACCAGCAGCTTTGCGGCACAGTCGATCTGGTGACCTGCAACCCGCCCTACATCCCGACCGACCAGGTGCCGGTCGACCCCGAGGTGCGCGACCACGACCCCGACCTGGCACTCTACGGCGGGTCGGCCGACGGGCTGGCGATCCCGCTGCGGCTGGCCGGCCGGGCCGCCGAGCTGCTGCGCCCCGGTGGGGTGCTCGTCCTGGAGCACGCCGACGTGCAGGGCGGCCCGCTGCTGCGGGCGCTGGCCGCGACCGGGCAGTGGCTCGAGGCCACCGACCACCCCGACCTCACCGGCCGCCCCCGGGTGGTCGTCGCGCGCAGCCGCCCCTGACCCGGCCCGGCTCGGTGCCGGGTCCGGGGGACCGCATCGTCGACCCGCGCGCGGCCACCGGAGCGCTGCGACGGCATACTGGCTCAATCATGAGCGAGGTCCACGACTGCACGACGCCCGACGGGCGAACCGACGGGGTCGCGGCCGCGGCGGCGGCGGTCCGCCGCGGCGAGGTCGTGGTCCTGCCGACCGACACCGTCTACGGCATCGGCTGCGACGCCTTCTCCGCCGAGGCGGTCACCCGGGTGCTCGAGGCCAAGGGCCGCGGTCGCGACATGCCCCCGCCGGTGCTCGTGCCGGGCCCACGCACCGTCGACGGCCTGGCCCGCGAGGTGCCCGACTACGCGCGGGCGCTCATCGAGCGGTTCTGGCCGGGCCCGCTCACCGTCGTGCTCAGGGCGCAGTCCTCGCTCATGTGGGACCTCGGCGACACCAACGGCACGGTCGCGGTCCGGATGCCCGACGACGAGGTGGCCCTCGCGCTGCTGCAGGCGATCGGCCCGATGGCGGTCACCTCCGCCAACCGCACCGGGATGCCACCCGCCCGCACCGCGGCGCAGGCCCGGGACCAGCTCGGCGACGCGGTGGCGGTCTATCTCGACGGCGGGCCGAGCAGCGACGGCGAGCCCTCGACGATCCTCGACTGCACCGGGGAGCGGCCGATCACGCTGCGCCAGGGCGCGCTGTCCCAGCTGGCCGTCGACGCGGAGATGATCGCCTTCCACCAGGTCCGGGCCGAGGCGGACGCCGCGGCCCAGCAGCGCGCCCTCGAGGCGGCCGAGCGCGAGCGCCGGGCCAGGGCCCGCGAGGAGGCCGACCAGGCCCGGGCC
>CAZYHR010000184.1:0-2023 GCA_964647395.1 uncultured Intrasporangiaceae bacterium
GCGCAGCCCGCACCCGCGGCGCAGCCCGCACCCGCGGAGGTGCCGCCGCCCCCGCGAGGGCGCCACGCGGCATACCCTCTCATCCCACCACCACCGACGCCGCGGCCCGCCGCCGCACCGTCACCGCCCAGCACCCCGACCGGAGAGGACGGCACCGATGGCCACGTTTCGCACTGAGGTCTTCCAGAACGAGTTCCTGCCGGACGGGGGCACCGACGTCCACGCGATCGTCCGGGTGACCTGCTCGGGGGCCGGGCAGGCCGGCGGGGGTGGCGGCGGCGAGGCCGCCGAGATCATCGTCGTCGACACCTCCGGCTCGATGGGCGCCAACGGCATCGCCCAGGGACGGTATGCCGCGACCGTCGCCCTCAACGAGATCACCGACGGCACGTGGTTCGCGGTCATCGCGGGCAACCACGTCGGCACCCTGGTCTATCCCGGCTACGGCGCGCAGCAGATGGTCCGGATGGACGGGCGGACCCGTCAGGAGGCGATCGCCGCGATCCAGATGTTCCGCGCCGACGGCGGCACCGCGATGGGCACCTGGCTGACCAAGGCCAAGGAGGTCTTCCTCACCGTGCCGCAGGTCATCCAGCGGCACGCCCTGCTGCTCACCGACGGCGCCAACGAGCACGAGACGCCCGACCAGCTGACCTGGGCGATCCAGGGGGCGACCGGGTTCTTCCAGTGCGACGTGCGCGGGCTGGGTGATCGCTGGCAGCCCGACGAGGTGCGGCGCATCGCCTCGGCGCTGCTCGGCACGGTCGACCTCATCCCGACGCCGGACCAGATGGCCGCGGAGTTCCAGCGGATCGTCCGGACCGCGATGTCCCGGGGGGTGGCCGCCGTCGACGTGCGGGTCTGGGCGCCGCAGGGCGCGCAGGTGCTGTTCGTCAAGCAGGTCGCCCCCGACCTGGAGGACATCACCGCCAAGCGCACCCAGGTCAACCCGCTGACCGCGTCGTTCCCGACCGGCGCCTGGGCCGACGAGTCGCGCGACTACCACATCGCGGTGCGGCTGCCGGCCAAGAGCACCGGCCAGGAGCAGTTGGCCTCGCGGGTGCAGGTGATGATCGGCGAGGAGGTGCAGGCGCAGGCGCTGGTCAAGGCCACCTGGTCCAACGACGAGGCGCTGACCACCCGGATCAACGACCAGGTGGCGCGCTACACCGGTCAGGCCGAGTTGGCCGCCGCGATCCAGGACGGGCTGGCGGCCAAGGCCGCCGGTCGCGACGCGGAGGCGACGACCAAGCTCGGTCGGGCCGTGCAGATCGCCAGTCAGACCGGCGACGAGGAGATGACCTCGCGGCTGAAGAAGGTCGTCGAGATCGACAACGCCGAGACCGGCACGGTGCGGCTCAAGAAGTCGGTGGAGCGGCTCGACGAGCTCGCGCTGGACACCGCGTCGACCAAGACCCGGAGGACCAAGAAGTGAGCTTCGTCTGCCCCAACGGCCACGACTCCACGGCATCGGACTTCTGCGACACCTGCGGAGCCCCCATCGACCAGGCGGCCAACGCCGTCCCGGCCGGTGGTGCGGGCGGCTCGGCGGAAGGTCCGGGCGGCCCGGGCGGGGGCGGGTCCGCGGCCGGCGGCTCGCCGGGCGCACCAGACCAACTGGTCTGCCCGCACTGTCAGGCCGACAACGTGCCGGGCGCGCTGTTCTGCGAGGCGTGCGGCTATGACTTCACCACCGGTGTCCCGCCCCGCGGTGCCGGGGCGGACCCGGGGTCGCCGCCGGGCAGCAGCCTGGACCTCGAGGCTCCGGTGCCGCCGGGAGCCGGGCCGGCCGGTCCTGACCCGACGCCGCTGCCCGACCCCGATGGGACTGCCGTGGGTGGGTCCGCCGTGGGTGGGTCCGCCGTGGGTGGGACTGCCGGTGCGAGCGAGCCGGGTGCGTCCGGCTCGGCTGCCGAGGCGGGTGACCCGGCCGAGGCCGGCGCTGCCGAGGCGGGTGACCCGGCCGAGGCCGGCGCGGCCGAGGCCGGCGCGGCCGAGGCCGGCGCGGCCGAGGCCGGCGCGG
>CAZYHR010000185.1:0-1611 GCA_964647395.1 uncultured Intrasporangiaceae bacterium
GCCGCCGTCACCGGCCTGGCCGTGGGCATCCCGATGCTGGCCCCCGCTCCGGCGTACGCCGTCGGGACCACCGGCTCCGGCGACGTCACGGTGACCTTCCATCGTCTCGAGGACGCCGCCGGTCTGCAGCGGGCGTTGGCCGCCAAGGGCATCAAGGCGCGGGTCGACTACCTGCCCGAGGGCAAGAGCTGCGCTCCGGGCCGCTACACGCCGGCCGCGCAGAGCATCTCGCTGGCGCTGCAGATGACCCCCGAGGGCAACCGGCTGACGGTGCCGCGGGACTTCGCCGGCTCCGGCAACACCCTGGTCGTCACGACCAGCGGCCACCAGGCGGCCCCGACGGCCGGGCCGGCGCAGGTCACCGCGAGCCTGTCGGTCGATGTCGCGGCCGGTGAGGTCGGGCAGTGCGACCCGGTGGACACCAGCTCGCTGGACACCGACCTGCCCAGCGTCGGCGGCAGCCGCAGCGACGTGCCGGTGCCGCCGCCGGCCGGGGCCGACGGATCGAGCGTCCCGGGCGCCACGGCCCCGCCGCGCGAGCTCCAGGTCGGCGGGAGCCGGGGCAACCCCACCGAGGGGACCCTGGTCATCCCCTGACCGGCCGACCGACCGACGGTGCCCGCGGCCCTGGCCGCGGGCACCGTCGCGTGTCGTCGGGGGCCGGGGTCGCCGGCTGGCCGCGCCCGGCCGCTCAGACCCGGTAGTCCGCCAGCTCGCCCATCGCGTGCGCGTGCACCTTGGCGCGGGCCCGAGTGCCGGAGTCGGTGTGCTCGACCTCGAGCACCTCGCCGTGGTCGTGCAGCCGCGAGAGCAGGTCGCCGCGGTGATAGGGCACCAGGACCTCGATCTCGACGTCGGGTTTGGGCAGCTCGGCAGCGACCAGCTCGAGCAGGTCGTCGATGCCGGCTCCGGTGCGCGCCGAGACGACCAGCGCATGCCGGTTGTCGCGGGTCAGCCGGGCGACGACCTCGGGGTCGGCGATGTCGGCCTTGTTGACGACGATGACCTCCTTGAGCTCATCGGCGCCGTCGACCTCGGCGAGCACCTCGCGGACGGCGCTGATCTGTCCCTCGGGGTCGGGGTGGCTGCCGTCCACGACGTGCAGCAGCAGGTCGCAGTCGGCGACCTCCTCGAGGGTCGAGCGGAACGCCTCGACCAGCTGGTGCGGCAGCGACCGGACGAAGCCCACCGTGTCGACCAGCGTGTAGTCGCGCCCGTCCGCGGTCCGCGCCCGCCGCACCGTGGGGTCAAGGGTGGCGAACAGCTGGTTCTCGACGAGCACCCCGGCACCGGTGATGCGGTTGAGGATCGAGGACTTGCCGGCGTTGGTGTAGCCGACGATCGCGACACTCGGCACGTGCCCGGCCCGACGGGCGTGCCGCTTGGTGTCCCGGCCGGTCTTCATCCCGGCCATCTCCCGCCGCAGCTTGGCGATCCGGCGGTTGATGCGGCGTCGGTCCAGCTCGATCTTGGTCTCGCCCGGGCCGCGGGAGCCGATGCCCTCACCGCCGGCCACCCGGCCACCGGCCTGCCGGGACATCGACTCGCCCCAGCCGCGCAGCCGCGGCAGCATGTACTCCATCTGCGCCAGCGCCACCTGCGCCTTGCCCT